>NZ_JACCWG010000308.1 GCF_013697775.1 Ramlibacter sp.
AAAGAAAAAAGCACCTGAGTCTTGCGACACAAGTGCTTGATTCGTTTCGAGTTCTTGGCTCCCCGACCTGGGCTCGAACCAGGGACCTACGGATTAACAGTCCGGCGCTCTACCAACTGAGCTATCGGGGAACAGCCTCAGATTATAGCGTCACTTTTTGGCGTTTTTGCCGCCGCGTTGACGCGCACCGATCAGCTCAATCGAACACCGGCGTTTCCACCCCCAGCACCTTGTGCAGCTTGGGGCTGGTGGTCGTGTACTGCAGGTGGATCTTGCCCTTCTCGGGGAATATCAGCGCCGCGGCGGCGAAGGCGGCCAGGGCGCATTCGTGGAAGCCCGACAGGATCAGCTTCTTCTTGCCGGGGTAGACGTTGATGTCGCCCACGGCGAAGATGCCCGGCACGTTGGTGGAGAACTTTTCGGTGTCCACCTTCAGCTGCTTGCGCTCGATGTCCAGGCCCCAGTCGGCAATCGGCCCCAGCTTGGGCGACAGGCCGAAGAAGACCAGCAGCACGTCCAGCGGCACCACGCGCGTGATGCCGTCGCTGCCCGTGACCTTCACCGCGCTGAGCTTGCCGTCCTGCTCGTCATAGCCGCTGACCTGGCCGACCAGGAACTGCATTTCCATGGCGTCGCACAGCTCGTGCATCCTGGCCACCGAGGCCGGCGCGGCGCGAAAGCCATCGCGGCGGTGCAGCAGGATGACGCTTTCTGCCTTGTGCGGGTTGCCGTCCTGGTTGGCGGCGCAGAAGTTCAGCGCCCAGTCCAGCGCCGAGTCGCCGCCGCCCACCACCACCAGGTTCTTGCCGGCGAAGTCGGCCGGGCTGCGCACGCGGTAGTGCAGCTGCGAGCCATCGAACTTCTCGATGCCGTCCACCCTCAGCAGGCGCGGCTGGAAGGCGCCTACGCCCGCCGCGATGAAAATGGTCTTGGTGATGAAGCGCGTGCCCTTGGAGGTTTCCACGAAGAAGCGGCCGTCGTCCTGCTTGCGCACCGTGGAGACTTCCTGCCCGAAATGAAAGGTGGCGCCGAACGGCTCGATCTGCTTGAGCAGGTTGTTCGTCAGCTCCTGCCCGGTGCACACCGGCACGGCCGGAATGTCGTAGATCGGCTTGTCCGGGTACAGCTCCACGCACTGGCCGCCGGGGTAGGCAAGCGAGTCGATCACATGCGCCTTGATCTCCAGCAGGCCGAGCTCGAACACCTGGAACAGGCCCACCGGGCCGGCGCCCACGATGACGGCATCGGTCTCGATCGGGCCGTCGTGGGCGGCAGCGGTCTTGAGCACTTCTTGGTTCAGTTGAGGTTCCATCTTTTTAGCGAACCAGCTCAGGCAGCTTGCCCGGCTTGTCCTTCCATTCGTCTGCATCCGGCAGGGCCGGCTTGCGTTTGGTGATGCTCTTCCAGCCCGCCGCGTGGGAGAGTTCCACGTTGATCTTGATGAACGGCACCTGGTCGGCCGGCACGTCTTCTTCCGCGTAGATGGCGTTCACCGGGCATTCCGGGATGCACACCGCGCAGTCGATGCACTCGTCGGGGTCGATGACCAGCATGTTCGGCCCCTCGCGGAAGCAGTCCACGGGACACACATCGACGCAGTCGGTGTACTTGCATCGGATACAGGATTCGGTGACGACGTGGGTCATTTTGATTGGCAGGGCGGGAAACTCTCGATTTTATTGGTATTCGTGTTCCGGGCCGCGGCATAAGGCCGTACCCATTTTTCGCAGGTTGGCCCCGCTCAACGAATCAGGACGGCGGCCGAGGTCTTGTGCGTGGCGGTGTCCACCAGCACCAGGGCGCCCAGCGTGCGCGAACGCGCGTAGGGCAGCACGGCCAGGGGCTCCTGCAGAGACAGCTCGACGTGGCCGATGCCGTTGGAGTCCAGCCGATCGGCCGGCTGCTCGTCCAGCGTGTTCACGTCCAGCCTGTGCACGATGCGCTTGATGCGCGCCTTGACCCAGCGGTGGCCGTGCAGCGCCCAGTAGACGCGGCCCGCCACCAGCGGCTCGTCGTCCAGCCAGGCCACGGTGGCGGAGATTTCGCGCGTGGCCTCGAACGGATGGGCCGCGTCCAGCAGCCAGTCGCCGCGCGACACGTCCACCTCGCGGTCCAGCACGATGCCCGCGCTGTGGCCGGCCTCCACCGTGCCGGGCTTGCGCACGTGGTCCAGCACCTGGGCCACGGTGGCCGTCTGGCCGCTCGGCAGCACGGTGACCTGCTGGCCCAGGCGCGCCGCGCCGGTGGCCACGCGGCCCCAGAACACGCGCCGGCCCTGCGAGGTGTCGGCGGAGGAAGAGAATTTCTCCACCCACTGCACCGGGAAGGCGAATGCCTCTGCCGTTTCCGCGGGCGTCACTTCCAGCTGTTCCAGCAGCTGCAGCAGGGACGGGCCCTCGTAGCCGCACCAGCCCGGCTTCGGCTCGACCACGTTGTGGCCCTTCAGTGCCGAGATCGGCACGGTGGCGCGCACGGCCACGCCGGCGGCCTGGGCGAACGCCTGCAGCGCGCCGCGGATGTTGGCGAAGGCGCGGGCGGGGTCGTCCACCGCGTCGAGCTTGTTGACCGTGAACACGATGGCCGGCACGCGCAGCAGGTTGGCCAGCAGCGTGTGGCGCCGGGTCTGCGGCAGCAGCGCCAGGCCGGGCTCCTTCCAGTCCAGCTTGGTAGCGTCCACCAGCACCACGGCTGCGTCGGCACTCGATGCAGCCGTCACCATGTTGCGGGTGTACTGCTCGTGGCCTGGCGCGTCGCCGATGATGAACTTGCGCGCGGGCGTGGCGAAGTAGCGGTAGGCCACGTCGATGGTGATGCCCTGTTCGCGCTCGGCCGACAGGCCGTCGGTCAGCAGCGCCAGATCGGTTTCGCCGGAGCGCGAGACGCTGGCCAGCTGGTCCTGCAGGACGGCGCGGCTGTCCACCAGCAGGCGGCCGATCAGCGTGCTCTTGCCGTCGTCGACCGAGCCGCAGGTGATGAACCGCAGTGCGGAAAGCGTGTCGTGCTGCATCAGAAGTACCCGTCTTTCTTGCGCTTCTCCATGGAAGCATCGGAGGTCTTGTCGTCCATGCGGGTGGCACCGCGCTCGCTGACGTCCACCGTCAGCGTTTCGGCCACCACGTCGGCGGCGTTGGCCGCGCCGCTCTCCACCGGGCAGGTGCAGGTGATGTCGCCCACGGTGCGAAAGCGCACGGTGCGGCTGACCACCTGCTCGCCTTCGCGCGGCGGCGTGAGTTCGGTCACCGGCACCAGCAGGCCGCGGCGCTCCACCACGTCGCGGCGGTGCGCGTAGTACAGCGAGGGCAGCTGGATGTCCTCGCGCTCGATGTACTGCCACACGTCCAGCTCCGTCCAGTTGGAAATGGGGAACACGCGGAAGTGCTCGCCCTGCTGCAGGCGCGTGTTGAACAGCGTCCACAGCTCGGGCCGCTGCGCCTTGGGCTGCCATTGGCCGAAGCTGTCGCGGTGCGAGAAGATGCGCTCCTTGGCGCGCGCCTTTTCCTCGTCGCGCCGCGCGCCGCCGATCAGCGCGTCGAAGCGGAATTCCTCGATGGCTTCCAGCAGCGTCACCGACTGGTGCACGTTGCGGCTTTCGTCCGGCCGGGCCAGGCGCACGGTGCCGCGACGCATGGAGTCCTCCACGCTGCGCACGACCAGTTCGGCGCCCAGTTCCTTCGCGCGCAAGTCGCGGAAGTCCGTAACTTCGGGGAAGTTGTGGCCGGTGTCGATCATCAGCAGCGGGTAGGGGATGCGTCCCGTGCCGAAGGCTTTCTCGGCGCATTTCAGCAGCACCAGCGAGTCCTTGCCGCCGGAGAACAGCAGCGTGGGGCGCTCGAAGGCGGCCGCCACCTCGCGCAGGATGAAGATGGCTTCCTCTTCCAGCGCATTCAGGTGGCTGTTGCTGATGGTTCCCAGCAGTTGCGGTTCGGCGCGTGCGTTCATGCGATGTTCCCTTCAACAGCGACCCGTTCGCCCTGTGTTCCCATCCGTTCGCCCTGAGCTTGTCGAAGGGCTTCGACAGGCTCAGCCCGAACGGAGTGGGGCTCAGCCCGAACGGAGGTATCAACCCGAACGGTTGCTTCGTCCTTCACATGCAGGCCGCATTCCTTGGCGGCTTCGTCTTCCCACCACCAGCGGCCGGCGCGGAAGTCCTCGCCCAGCGAAATGGCGCGGGTGCAGGGCGCGCAGCCGATGCTGGGGTAGAACTGGTCGTGCAGCGGGTTGTAGTCGACCTTGTTGGCCTGGATGTAGTGCCACACGTCGCCCCAGGTCCAGTCGGCCAGCGGGTTGATCTTGGCGCGGCCCGCGGCGGCTTGACCGCCGCCTTGCGGGACTTGGGCTTCGTCAGTGGTGTCGATCAGCGGCACCTCGGCGCGGCCGATCGACTGCTCGCGGCGCAGGCCGGTGATCCAGGCACGCTGCCCGGCCAGCGCACGCTCCAGCGGTTCGACCTTGCGGATGTGGCAGCAGGCCTTGCGCAGCTCGATGCTGCGGTACATCGGGTCCTTGCCTTCGCGGCCGACGAAGCGGACCACCGACTCCTGCACCGGCCGGTAGACGTTGACCTGCGCGCGCGAGGTGGCCTGCGTGCGTGCCAGCAGGTCCAGCGTTTCCTGGTGCAGCATGCCGGTCTCCAGCACGAACACCGGGATGTCCAGCTCTAGGCTGTTGATCAGGTGGGTGATGACCACGTCTTCCGCGCCCAGGCTGGAGGCCTGGGTCAGTGGCGAGAACTCGGCCGCGGCGCGGCACAGCAGCTGCTGCGTGCCGGCGAGCTTGTCCTCGAAGTCCTTCGAGGCACGGGCGTGCAGGTCGATGGCGCTCATGTCAGACGATGTCCTTGAACAGCGGCTGCGGCTTGGCCGCATCGCCCTGGTAGTAGCCGGGGTAGCGCGCGAACTGGCGCTGCGCGTCCACCGGGTCCTTGCCTTCTTTCAGCACGGCGCTGCTGAAGCCCGAGCGCTGCATCTGCACCAGCTGGTCGATCAGCACGTCGCCGGTGGCGCGGATCTCGCCCGCGAAGCCGCGGCGGCGGCGCAGCAGGATGGCTTGGCTGTAAGCGCGGCCATCGGTGAATTTCGGGAAATCCAGCTCGATGCGCTGCACGCCGTCCAGCGGCAGCTCCAGCGGATCGGCGTCGTTGGCGACGCGCAGCACGCCTTGCGCTTCGGTGCCGGCTTGAGCCTCAGCCGCATGCACGCCAGCCTCGATGATCTCGATCGTCAGTTCCATCACACGGTTTCCTTTTCGGCGAAGCGCGCGCCGTTGGCGGCGGCCTTGAACGGATCGAGGCCGACGCGGCGCAGCGTGGCGATGAAGGCTTCGGCCTTGCCGTCGGCCTCGGTGCGGCGCTCGCGGCGGTAGGTGTCCAGCACGGCCTCGACCACTTCGGGCACTTCGGCCGCGGAGAACGAGGGGCCCACCACCTTGCCCGGCGTGGCGGGGCCCGACAGGTGGTCGCCGTTGGCGCCGCCCAGCGTGACCTGGTACCACTCCTTGCCGTCCTTGTCGACGCCGAGGATGCCGATGTGTCCCGCGTGGTGGTGGCCGCACGAGTTGATGCAGCCGGAGATGTTGAGGTCGATCTCGCCGATGTCGTAGAGCTCGTCCAGGTCCTGGTAGCGCTGCGTGATGGCTTCGGCGATCGGCAGCGAGCGCGCGTTGGCCAGCGAGCAGAAGTCGCCGCCGGGGCAGGCGATCATGTCGGTCAGCAGGCCGATGTTCGGCTTGGCCAGGCCGGCTTTGCGGGCCGCGGCCCACAGCTCGGGCAGGTCGTCCTGGTGCACCCAGGGCAGCACCAGGTTTTGCTCGTGTGTCACGCGGGCTTCGCCGGCGGAAAAGCACTCGGCCAGCTCGGCGGCGGTGTCCAGCTGCTGCGCGTCGGCGTCGCCGGGCGCCTGGCCCAGGCGCTTGAACGACAGCGTGACGGCGCGCAGCTCGGGGTTGCGGTGGCCGGCCACGTTGCGCTGCAGCCAGCGGTCGTAGGCCGGGTCGGCCTCGGCGTCGCTGCGCACGATCTCGTGCAGCCGCGCGTCCGCGCCCTTGCGCTCGCGCTTGAGCTCCGGCGCGACGAAGGAGGCGGCGACGCGGTCGAACACGGCCTGCGTGATGGTGTGCGGCGCGCCATCCACCTCCACGATGGCCTTGTACTCGGCTTCCACTTCCTCGATGTACTTCGGGCCTTCGGCCTTCACCAGGATCTTGATGCGCGCCTTCCAGGCGTTGTCGCGGCGGCCCCAGCGGTTGTAGACGCGGATCACCGCTTCCAGGTAGTTCAGCAGCTGGTCCCAGGGCAGGAACTCGCGCACCACGGCGCCGATGATCGGCGTGCGGCCCATGCCGCCGCCCACCTGCACGCGAAAACCCAGGTCGCCGGCCTCGTTGCGCAGCAGCTGCAGGCCCACGTCGTACCAGCCGATGGCGGCACGGTCTTCGCGCGCGCCGTTCACCGCGATCTTGAACTTGCGTGGCAGAAAGGCGAATTCGGGATGCAGCGTGCTCCACTGCCGCATGATTTCGCAGAACGGCCGCGGATCGGCGATCTCGTCGGGCGCAACGCCTGCCAGCTCGTCGCTGGTGATGTTGCGGATGCAGTTGCCGCTGGTCTGGATGCCGTGCATGTTCACGCTGGCCAGCAGCTCCATCACGTCGGCGCTCTTGTCCAGTGGAATCCAGTTGAACTGCACGTTGGTGCGGGTGGTGAAGTGGCCGTAGCCGTACTTCAGGTGCGTGGCCACCGGCGTGCCGCCGCGCACCGGGACCTCGCCCAGCGCCCACTGCTTTTCCTGCGCCTCGCGCAGCAGCTCCGCGTCGGGCTGGTCGTAGTCGCGCGCGATCCTGGCCATCACCCGCAGCTGTGCGCTGGAGATCTCGCCGTAGGGCACCGCGATGCGCAGCATGGGCGCATAGCGCTGGATGTACCAGCCGTTCTGCAGCCGCAGCGGCCGGAATTCGTCGTCGCTCAGCCGGCCCGCGTAGTACCGCTCCAATTGGTCGCGATACTGCGCGGCGCGGTTGCGCACGAACTGCTTGTCGAATTCTGTGTACTGGTACATGCGTTTGCTTTTCTTCTTCAGATCGAAATCAGGCGCACGCCGGCATAGGCCAGCAGCACGGACAACAGGGACCGGATCAGCCGCTCCGGCGCGCGGCGCCCCAGGCGCGTGCCCAGCCAGATACCGGGCAGCGAACCGATGAGCAGGGTGCCAAGCAGCGGCCAGTCCACCGAGCCGAGCGAGGCGTGGCCCAGGCCGGCGGTGAGCGTGAGCGGCACCGCGTAGGCAATGTCGGCGGCCACGATGCGCGACAGCGGCAGCGCCGGGTACAGCAGCATCAGCACCGTGACGCCGATGGCGCCGGCGCCCACCGAGGTCAGCGACACCAGCGCGCCGATGGCGGCGCCGAACAGCACCGGCAGGCTCCAGTGGCGCGGCCGCGTGGCCTGGGCCAGCTGCTCGGGCGGAATCTCGCGCGGGCTGGCTTTGCCGCGCACCGCCTTGTAGAGCGTGGCCGCCGCGGTCAGCAGCAGGGCCGCGCCCAGCGTGGTGGTCATGATCTGCTGGACGGCGGGGTTGGCCGGGCCGAAGTGCCGCAGCACGAGCACGGTGGCAATGGCCGCGGGAATGCTGCCGGCGGCCAGCAGGCGGACCACCGGCCAGTCGATGGCGCGGGCACGGGCCAGCGCCGCCGCGCCGCCGAACTTGGTGCCGGCGGCGAACAGCAGGTCGGTGCCGACCGCGAGATAGGGTTTGACGCCGAACGCGAAAATCAGGATCGGCGTCATCAGCGAGCCGCCGCCGACGCCGGTGAGCCCGACGATCAGCCCGACAAGAAACCCAGCAAAAATGAAAGCCAGATCGTGCATGGAGCCGTGAATCTAGCGACGGTCCTTATGAGCTCAAACTATTTTTTTATTCAGGTCTTATGCGGATAAGCTTATGAGCGAGGCTGGATGCGGGCTCCGGGGCGTCCAGCGGCGCATGCCGGATAAGCGCAATTCGGGGGCGCGATAATGGGTCAACAACAAGAACGCGAATCTGGCATGGCTCAGAGGATCTTCGTCAAGGTCGTCGGTTTCACCGACGCGGAGCGCGCGGCGCTCGCCACCGCGTTCGGGCAACCGTCCGAACAGGGCCTTTCTTATGTGCTTTGGGCCGAGGGCGTCGCGCCCGCGCCGCACGTGGCGCTGCTGGATGCCGAGGCCCCCTCGGCTTGGCAGGAAGCCCAGGCCACCCGCAGCGCTGCCGTGGTGCTGGCCTGGGTCGGCCCCGGCGCCCCGGAATACGCCTGGCACCAGCTCGACCGGCCGATCGACGCCGCCGAGCTGATGCGCGTGATGGACGGCTTGTTCGCGCTGCCCGCCGACGAGCTCGATTTCGACCTGGTGATCGACGAGGAGCCCAACACGCTGCCGCCGGACATTCCGCTGGACATCGACACGCTCCCGGCCGACACCTTGCCACCCGATACCCAGCCGGCCGACACCGAGCCGCCGGAGACCGAGCCCGGCGACACCGTCCCGCCCGAAGCGCACCCGCCCACCCGGCGCGCGCTGATCGCCAGCCCCAGCCTGGAAGAACGGTTGTACCTGCGCGCCAAGCTCGCGCTCAACAACCTCACGCTGGCCGACGATGCCGACACGGCGGCGCGCGCGCTGGAGCTCATGCACGCCGGCCACTACACCGTGGTGTGGCTCGATTTCGCGCTGGACAGCGCGCGCTGCTGGGACCTGCTGGCGCTGGCGGCGCGCTCTCAGCCCGGCCGCCTGATCGCCGCCAAGCCGCAGGTGTCCTGGCTGGAACAGCGCCGCGCGCGCGGCATGGGCGCCGAGCTGCTGGGCAAGCCGCTGGATCCGGTGGAATTGCAGACGCTGCTGCAGGGCATTTAGCCCGGCAGCAGCCGGGCGGCGTCCAGCGCATCCGCCAGCCTGCCCGGCAGGGGCGCGGGCTCGCCGTGCAGGCGAGCAGCCAGCAGCTCGGCGCACAGCGCGGCGAAGGTGAGGCCGCGCGATCCCATCGCGGTGCTGACCGCCAGGCCTGATTCCAACAACCCCACCAGCGGCCGCCGGTCGCGCGAGGCGCAGCGCACGCCGGTCCAGGCGTTGACCTCGCCGCGCGCGAACTGCGCCTGCAAGCTCGCCGCCGCGCGCGGCGCAAGCTGCCCCAGACGTTCCAGGTTGGCCTGCTGGTCGGCTGGGCGGATGTCCGTTTCCGTTTCACCGCGGCCGTAGGTCGAGCCGCTCAGCCAAGCCATGCCATCGGCAAGCGGCACGCTCGGTAGGAAGTGCCCGTGCCCGTTGAGCGGCCAGGGCGGCAGTTGCGCCATGCCGTCGTGCCGGCCCCAGGACACCTGGCCACGCACCGGGTGGAGCGTGAGGCGCTGGTCGAGCAACGCCGCGCTGCCCAGCGCCGCCGCAACCACCACCAGGTCGGCGCGCGCGCAGTCCGCACCTTGCGCATCGACCACCCCCCAGCCGTCCGTGTCGCGCACGATGCCGCGGACCGCGACGCCGCCGCGCCACGTGATGCCGGGCTGCGCCAGCCAGGCGTTCACCAGGGCGGCGGGCTTGATCCAGGCGGCAGCCGCGTGCCACCACGCCTGGTCGCTCTCGGCCAGGCCGGCGCCCATCTTGCGTCTGGCATCCGCCGTGCAGGCCCAGGCCTCGCCACCGTCGCCCAGATTGGGCACCGGGCGGGGATCGCCGAGGCGATGTTCCAGCGCCCCGCTACGCTGCCAGTCCTGCCCGCCGTGCAGCAAGGCTTCGCACTGCGCCAGCGTGATGCGCACGCCCGCGCGCGTGAGCCGCGACAGCAGGTTGTCGTCCGGCGACTGGTGCGGCGCCATCAGCCCGGCGGGCAGCGACGAGGTGCCTTGTGCCGGCGCGGTGTGCGCATCCAGCACCTGCACCTGCCAGCCGCGGCGCGCCAGGCTGGCAGCGGCGGCGGCGCCCGCCAGTCCGCCACCGATGACGGCGCAGCGTCCCGGCTGCTGCTGCTCGCTTGCATCGCCGCGGACCTTGGGCTCCCACGCGGGATCGTAGGTGCCGCGCAGGCCTGTGCTGTGCTGCTGCATGCGAAAGCCGAGTTGCGCCAATTCGCGCAGCGTGTCGTTCGGTAGCGCCAGGGTCGCTATCCCCGTGCCGCGCCGGCACAGGCGTGCCACGGCCTTCGCGATGTCGAGCCCGCATCCAACACCAAGGAATACCGAGTCGGCGGTGCAGCGCAGTTCGCGCAGCATGGCCGCCGCGTCGCCCACGCACAGCGTGAGCAGCACGCGGCCGCCCTCGAACGACAGGCGATGGAAACCCGGCAACAAACCCCAGCACTGCGCTGCCAGCTCCGCAGCAAGGAGCTGCAGTTCAGGAAGGGAAGCCGCGCCGCGCCGCAGGTCCTCGGGGCGCACCGGCCGCGCCGCAATCGCCGCGTAGTGCAACATGCGTGGCCGTTGAGGATCGTCCTTCCAGGCGCGCCACGCGGCCAGGAAATCCACGCCGGACGCGAAACCGGTGTCGAGGATGCGCCACTGCGCCTGCTCGGCCCAGGCCCCGGGCAAACCGCAGCCGGCGAGAAGCACGCGAAGCTGCCCGCGTGTTATTCGGTCGGAGGCACGTAGCCCTGTGCGGCGTCGGCGCCGTCGCCGAAGAAATGGTTTTCCATCTGGCGCTTGAGGTACTCGCGAGCGCGCTGGTCCGCGAGGTTGAGCCGGTTCTCGTTGACCAGCATGGTCTGGTGCTTGAGCCAGCCGGCCCAGGCCTCCTTGCTCACGTTCTCATAGAGACGCTTGCCCAGTTCGCCCGGGTAGGGCGGGAAATCGAGGCCTTCGGCTTCGTGGCCGAGTTTGACGCATTGCACGTTGCGGGGCATGGGGGACGGACTCCTGTGTCCTTGATTAGCTTATGCGGATAAACAACTGAGAACTCTGTCGTTCTCGTTGAGCCCGGCGGCTTCCAGAATGCGTCGCATCACAACAAAACGGCAGCGAGCATTCCAAATGAGCCTTCGGCGCGACTTTATCAAGATTCCCCTGGCCCTCGCCCTGGCGGACGGCGTCGGCCTGGCCGTGGCGCAGCAACCGGTCTCGCTGCTCAACGTTTCCTACGACCCCACGCGCGAGTTGTACGTGGAGTTCAACCAGGCCTTCGCCAGGTACTGGAAGGGCAAGACCGGCCAGGACGTGAGCATCAAGCAGTCGCATGGCGGCTCGGGCAAGCAGGCGCGCTCGATCATCGACGGGCTGGACGCCGACGTGTCCACGCTCGCGCTGGCCGGCGACACCGACGCCCTGGTGAAGAACGGCGGCTGGCTGGCTCCCGACTGGCAAAAGCGCCTGCCGCACAACGCCTCGCCCTACACCTCCACCATCGTGCTGGTGGTGCGCCAGGGCAACCCCAAGGGCATCAAGGACTGGGACGACCTGACGAAGCCCGGCATCAGCGTGATCACGCCCAACCCCAAGACCTCGGGCGGCGCGCGCTGGAACTACCTGGCGGCCTGGGAATTCGCTTTGCGCAAGTACGGCGGCCAGAACCGTGATGCCGGGAAAGCCAAGGAGTTCGTGGCCAAGCTGTACGCCAACGTGCCGGTTCTCGACACCGGCGCGCGCGGCTCCACAATCACCTTCGCGCAGCGCGGCATGGGCGACGTGCTGATCGCCTGGGAGAACGAGGCCTACCTGCTGGAAAAAGAATTCAACACCAAGTTCGACGTGATCGCGCCGTCCATCTCCATCCTGGCCGAACCCGCGGTGGCGGTGGTGGACAAAAACGTGGACAGGAAGGGCACGCGCGCGGTGGCCGAGGAGTACCTGAAGTACCTGTACACCGAGGAAGGCCAGGACATCATCGGCAAGAACTTCTACCGCCCGGCGATTTCGCAAAAGGCCCAGGCCAAGTACGCCAGGCAGTTCCCCAAGCTGAACCTGTTCACCATCGACCAGGCCTTCGGCGGCTGGGGCAAGGCGGACAAGGAGCACTTTGCCGACGGCGGCAGCTTCGACCAGATCTTCACGCGCAAGTGATACAGATCGACGCAACGGGCGCACGGGGCGCACCGCCGTGTCCACAATGGGCCAGCCCTGTGGCTCCCAAGGATCCCGATGAACACTCCCATTCACTACGACATCGCCGTCGTCGCCGGCAGCCTGCGCCGCGACTCCTTCAACCGCCAGCTGGCGACCGCGCTGGCGCAGCTCGCGCCACAGGGACTGCACCTCAAGCTGGTGGAGATCGGCGACCTGCCGCTGTACAACCAGGACGACGACGCCGACCCGCACGCGTCGGTGCGGCGGCTGAAAGGCGAGATCGCGGCGGCGCACGGCGTGGTGTTCGTCACGCCCGAATACAACCGCTCGATCCCGGGCGTGCTGAAGAACGCGATCGACCACGCCTCGCGGCCCTACGGCCAGAGCGCGTGGGCGAACAAGCCGGCCGGCGTGCTGGGCATCTCCATCGGCGGCATGGGCACCTCGATGGCGCAGCAGCACCTGCGCAACGTGCTGGCCTACCTGGACATGCCGACTTTGAACCAGCCGGAGCTGTATCTCACCAACAAGCCGGGCTTCTTCGATGCGCAGGGCGCCATCGCGGCCGACGACACGCGGCAGTTGCTGCAGCGTTGGCTGGAGCGGTTCGCGGCGCTGGTGAAGCAGCGGGCCGTGGCGGTGGAAGGAGCCTGAGGGGCTTGACTCCTCTCCCGCGTGCGGGAGAGGGAGAAATACCATCAGGCGAGTGCCGCTTCTTCCGCCGTCATCGCCGCGATCTGCACCTCGGCCTGCGCCAGCGCGGCCACCTTGGCGTCCTCGCCCATCGACAGGCCTTCGGCGTGCACGAAGCGCACGTCGGTGATGCCGAAGAAGCCGAAGATCAGCTGCAGGTAGCCGTCCTGGTGCTGGGCGATCGGGCTGCCGGTGTACTTGCCGCCGCGCGTGGCGGCCACGATCACCGTCTTGCCGCCGGCCAGGCCTTCGGGTCCGGCCGCGGTGTAGCGGAAGGTGCGGCCGGCCTGGGCGATGCGGTCGATCCAGGCCTTCAGCTGGGTGGGCACGGAGAAGTTGTACATCGGCGCGCCCAGCACGATCACGTCGGCCGCCAGGAACTGGCTGACCAGCCGCTCGGACACCGCGTTCTCGCGCTGCTGCACCGCGCTCGGCGTGCCGCCGGCGGGCAGGCGAAAGCCCAGCGAATCGGCGTTCAGGTGGGTCGGCGCGTCGGCCGCCAGGTCGAGGTGCTCGACCACGGTGCCGGGATGGCTGGCCTGCCACTCGGCAACGATGCGCGCGCTCAGCTGGCGAGAGACCGAGTTGGTGCCCAGCGGGCTGGAATCGACGTGTAGAAGTTTCATGACCTTTTCTCCTGAATTGCGGCTTTCGGCCTGTCACTGATTCTGGGGATGGGTCATTCGATTGATAAGCCAGCGAATCCGGGATAGATTGTCCTGCTGATAGGACAACCTCATGCAAGACCTCAACGACATGCTCTTTTTCGCCGAGGTGGTGGACAAGGGCGGCTTTGCCGCCGCCGGGCGGGCGCTGGGCGTGCCCAAGTCCAAGCTGTCGCGCCGCGTGGCCGGGCTGGAAGCGCGCCTGGGCGTGCGCCTGCTGCAGCGGACCACGCGAAAGCTCTCGCTCACCGAGGCCGGCGAGCTGTACCACCGCCACTGTGCCGCCATCCGCGACGAGGCCGCCGCCGCGACCGATGCGCTGGCGCAGGTGCAGCAGGCCCCGCGCGGCACGGTGCGCATGACCTGCCCGATCACGCTGGCGCAGAGCAACGTCGGCCGGGTCATCGCGCATTTCCTGGTGCTGCACCCGGAGGTGCGCGTGGAGATGCAGGTGACCAACCGCGTGGTGGACCTGGTGGAGGAGGGCGTGGACGTGGCGCTGCGGGTGCGCCCGACGCTGGAGGACAGCGGCAGCCTGGTGGTGAAGTCGCTGGGCCGCACTTCGGGCGTGATGGTGGGCGCGCCGGCGCTGCTGGCGCAGGCGGGCCCGATCGCCGGCGTGGACGACCTGCAGCGCCTGCCCACCGTCGCCATGGGCGTGGTGGACGGCCGCGCCAGCTGGCGGCTGGTGGGCCCCGGCGGCAAGGAGCACATGTTCGTGCACCGGCCGCGCTACGTGGCCGACGACATCATCACGCTGAAGGCCGCCGTGATGGAGGGCGTGGGCATCTACATGCTGCCCGACTACCTGTGCAGCGAGTCGCTGGCCAACGGCCGGCTGGCCGAGGTGCTGCCCGGCTGGGCGCCGGCGCAGGCCGTGGTGCACGCGGTGTTCCCCTCGCGGCGCGGCCTGCTGCCGGCGGTGCGCCGGTTCCTGGATTTCCTGGGCGAGAACGTGCAGGGCGAGGCGATGGCGTTCGGCTCCATCGCGCCCGCCTGACGCGCCCGCCCGGTCACCAGGCGAAGGTGAAGATCAGGTCCACCGCCGATGCGCCGCCGGTTTCGGCGCGCACCTTCAGCCGCTTGGAGATCTCGTAGAACACGTACAGCGTGCCCAGCCCGCCCGACAGGCTGCGTTCGAACGAGGCGTAGAAGTTCTGCGAGAAGCGTTTGCCCAGCGCCACCAGTGGCCCGCCTTCGCCGCGCTTGATCGACAGCTGGTCCAGGTGGAGCTTGCTGGCGAAGCCGCCGCCGGTGCCGCCGCGCGCCGACAGCAGCGCCAGCGCGGCCTGCTGCACCAGCGCGGCCTCGGCGCCGCTGCCCGCTGACTGCTGGCCGGTGACCAGCAGCGTGA
Source organism: Ramlibacter sp. (assembly GCF_013697775.1). GTDB lineage: Bacteria > Pseudomonadota > Gammaproteobacteria > Burkholderiales > Burkholderiaceae_C > Ramlibacter. The sequence continues at coordinate 14,728 of NZ_JACCWG010000308.1, forward strand.
GCTTCTGCGCGTCGGGCAGCTCCGGCTCCGAGTACAGGCGGATCAGCGGCGATTGCGCGCGGCCGCTCACCAGCACGCCCACGCGCTGCTCGGTGCGCGGGCGGATCGCCAGCACGTCCAGCGCGGGGTTGTCCGGCGCGCCGGTGAAGCGCAGCACGCCGCGCTCGATCTCCAGCTGCTGGCCGTAGGCGCGGTAGCGGCCGCCCACGGTGTTCAGCGTTCCGGTGATGCGCGGCTCGCGCGGCGAGTCGGCGGCGATGTCCAGCGTGCCGGCCAGCCGCGTGTCCAGGCCGCGGCCCTGCACGCGGAAGGCGTTGCCCAGGTCGACCTGCACGGCCACGCGCACCGGCTTCTCCTTCGGCGGGATGACGGGAACGCCGGGCGCGGGACCGGCGCCGGCCTGCCGGGTGGCCGGCAGCTGCCGCTTGCGCTCGTCGGCGGTGGCGATCTGGCCCGGGGCGTTGCGCACCATCACGTCCTCGCCCAGGCGCGGCGGGGACTCCTCGGGCACCACGATCAGCGCCTCGTCGATGTTCAGCTTGCCGCTGACGTCGGTGCCCTGCGGCGCCACCTTCGCATCCAGCTGGCCGGACACCGTGACGCGCCGGTCGCTGCGGATGCTGGCGTGCAGCTTGGCCAGCTGCACGGTCGCGGTGAGTTCCGGCCCGCCCTTGGCCCAGCGGCCCTCGCCGCGCGCGGTGAGCGTGCCGCCGTTCTCGCCTTCGCCGGCGCCGCGCAGCACGAATTCGTCCACCCGCAGGCGGTCGCCGTCCACGCGTGCGCGCAGCCGCCCGTCGCGCAGCTCGATGCCGTCGACCACCGAGCGCAGTCCCAGGTTGTCGGCCTGGATCGGCCCGCTGAACAGCGGCTGCGCCCGCGTGCCGGCCACGGCCACGTCGGCGCGCAGGGTGCCGCGCAGCCGCCAGCCCGGCGGCGCCAGCAGCGACCAGATGCCGATGCGCGGCAGCTCCGCGCGCACGCGGCCTTCCAGCGCGGCCTGCTCGGGCCATTGCCAGCC
>NZ_JACCWG010000177.1 GCF_013697775.1 Ramlibacter sp.
GCGGCACGGCGCCGCATGCGGCCGGCCGTGGCCGCCTACACCGTCGCGCTGGCGCTGCTGGCTGTTCTGGGTGCGCTCGGCATGCGCGACGGCGCGCGGTTGATGCTGCTGCTGGACGCCGTGATCGCCGGCGTCGCCGCATGGACGCTGCTGGCGCTGGGCCGCGACCTGCGCGCCTGGCTGCCCGGCCGCGCCTTGTTTACCGCCGCACTGGTCCTGGCCGCCTGGGCGGTGGCCGATCTGCTTGCGGGCTTCTCCTCAACGCTGAGCCTGGCGGCGCAGCTGGCAACCGCCGTGCTGGCCGTTGCCAGCGTGCTGCTGGCAACGGCATGGGCCAGCATCGATCTGCGCTCCGCGCTGCGCCGATAATCCGCCTCGATGCTCGAGCTCATTCAGATCACCAACGACCCCGCACTGGCGCGCCGCTGCGACGCGCTGGGCGGCTTTCGCCTGTTCGTCGACCTGGAGCGTCTGGGCAAGGCCGAACGCCAGGCCGGGCGCAACACCTTCATCAGCACGCACACTCTGGACGACGTGGGCCGCGTCAAGCAGGCGCTGCGCCACGCGCGGCTGATGGTGCGCGTGAATCCGCTGCACGAAGGCACGGCGGCGGAACTCGATGCCGTGCTGGCGCAGCAGCCCGATTGCGTGATGCTGCCGGTGTTCCGCAACGCCGACGAACTGCGCACCTTCGCCGGACTGGTCGCGCAACGGGTCCCCATCGTGGCGCTGCTGGAAACCGCGGGCGCGCTCGCCTCGCTGGACGACTGGATCGGCACGCCGGGGCTGGAGGAGGTCTACGTCGGCCTGAACGACCTGCACCTGTCGCTGGGCCAGCGCTTCATGTTCGAGCCGCTGGCCGACGGCACGGTGGAGCGCGTGGCGCGCGCCGCGCACGCGCACAGCCTGGGCTTCGGCTTCGGCGGTATCGCGCGCCCGGGAGAAGGGCTGCTGCCGGGGCGCGACGTGCTGGCCGAACACCTGCGCCTGCGTTCGCGCGCGGTGATCCTGTCGCGCACCTTCCACCGCGACGGCGCCGACACCGTGTTCGAGCAGGAAGTCGCCGCGCTGCGCGAAGCCGAGCACGAACTCGCGCACCGCAGCGCCACCGAGATGCAGGCGGACGCGGTGCGCATCGCCGCGCGCATCCGCGAGATCGCTGGCGGGCTCGCGCGCCCGGCATGAAGCGCGCGATGGACCTGCTCGTGGCGCTGGCCGCCATTCTCGTCCTGTCGCCGCTGCTGCTGGCGACGGCCGCCGCCGTGCTGCTGGAAAGCGGCCGGCCGGTGCTGTTCCGCCAAGTGCGCATCGGCCGCGGCGGCCGTGAATTCGGCATGTACAAATTCCGCAGCATGGTGCGCAACGCCGCGGCCGTCGGCCCGTACTTCACGGCCGCCGGCGATCCGCGCATCACGCGCGTCGGCCGCTTCATCCGCCGCACCAGCATCGACGAACTGCCGCAGCTGTTCAACGTGCTGCGCGGCGACATGAGCCTGGTCGGCCCGCGGCCCGACGTGCCGGCGCAGCGCGCGCTCTACACCGAGGCCGAATGGGCGCTGCGCTGCAGCGTGCGCCCCGGCATCACCGGCCTGGCGCAGGCGCTGCTGCGCTCCGCCGCCACCGAGCAGCAGCGGCGCGAGCTCGATCTACGCTATGCGCGCGAACACACGCTGCGGCTGGACATGAAGATCGTCGGCTGGACCTTCGGCCGGCTGGGCGGACGCGGGAGCAACTGAGCATGTGCGGCATCTACGGCTACTGGGACCGCAAGCGGCGCGCGATGGGCGAAGGCCAACTCGCCACGATGGCCGACAGGCTCGCCCACCGCGGGCCCGACGACGAAGGCCTGTGGCACCAGCCGCAGCGCGGCATCGCCATGGGCAACAGGCGGCTGTCGATCATCGACATCGCCGGCGGCCGCCAGCCGTTTGTGTCGGACGACGGCCGCGTGGCCGTGGTGCAGAACGGCGAGATCTTCAACTACGTGGAGCTGGCCGCCGAGCTGCGCGCCCAGGGCGTGGAGCTGCGCACCGGTTCGGACACCGAGGTGCTGCTGCGGCTGTACGAGCGCGAAGGCATCTCCTTCGTCGGCAAGCTGAACGGCATGTTCGCCATCGGCATCGACGACCTGCGCCAGGACGCGATGTACCTGGTGCGCGACCGCATCGGCGTGAAGCCGCTGTACGTGGCCGACGACGGCACGCGCGTTCTGTTCGCCTCCGAGATCAAGGCCATGCTGCCGGCGCTGCGCGAAACGGGCGCCGCGCCGGCCGTGGACCTCGAAGCCGTGCACCACTACCTGAGCTTCAACTACATCCCCGCGCCCTGGACCATCTGGCAGAACATTCGCCACGTGATGCCCGGCACCTGGATGAAGTTCACGCGCGGCGGCGTGGAAACGCATCGCTGGTGGAACCTGGCCGAGCAGCGCGAACAGGACCACCGTTTCAACACCTGGTCGGAGGAATTCCTCGCCATCCTCGACGACGCCACCCGCATCCGCCTGCGCGCCGACGTGCCCTGGGGCGCGTTCCTGTCCGGCGGCGTCGATTCCAGCACCATCGTCGGCCTGATGGCGCGCCACGTGGACCGGCCGGTGAAGACCTTCTGCATCGGCTTCGCCGATCCGCGCTTCGACGAATCGGCGTTCGCCGCCGCCGCGGCTTTGCGCTTCGGCTGCGAGCACACCAGCGAGATCGCCGAGCTCAACATGCTGGACCGCTGGCCGCACGTACTCTTTCACCTGGACCAGCCGCACGGCGACGCGTCCTTCATGCCCACCCTGCGCGTCAGCGAACTGGCCGCACGGCACGTGAAAGTGGTGCTCACCGGCGACGGCGGCGACGAACTGTTCGCGGGCTATGAAAAATACGAGCAGTTCTTCGCGCGGCCCGGCGTGCAGGCGCTGCCGCCCGAGGCGTTCCAGCGCGGCTACTTCGATTCCATCTCGCTGTTCGCGCCCCAGGCCAAGCAGGACCTGTACCGGCCCGAAATCGCGCGGCAGCTCACCGGCATCGACAGTTTCGCCGTCGCCGCCAAACCGTGGTTCGACGAAGCCGCGCATTTCGACCGGCTGAACCAGGCGCTTTACCTGGACATGCAGCTGCTGCTGTCGGGCAACAACCTGGTCAAGCCGGACCGCATGGGCATGGCGGTGTCGATCGAGGCGCGCACACCGTTCCTCGACTGGCGGATGATGGAATTCGCTTTCCGTTCGCGCGGCACCACCAAGCTGCACGACGGCGACAAGAAGCACTGGTACAAGCGCGCCGTGGTGCCGCTGATCGGCGAAGACCTGGCGTACCGCGCCAAGCAGATGTTCACCGTGCCGGTGGGCGAATGGTTCCGGCGCGAGAGCCACGTGTGGCTGACCGGCGTGCTGCACGGCAGCGCGCTGCTGCAACAGCTGTTCCGGCCCGAAGCCATCGACGCGATGCTGCAGCGGCACCGCGACGGCAGCGCCAACTTCACGCGCGAGCTGCGCGCGCTGGCCGCCCTCGCGCTGTGGGACGGCCACGTGCGGGACCATGCATGAGCGATGCGGCGTTGCCCACCTGGCTGTTCGTCTCTTACGGCGGCGGCCACGTCAAGGCCCTGCTGCCGGTGGCGCGGCGCGTGCGCGAACTCGGCATCGCGAAGCCGGTGTACCTGGCATTGACCACGGCGGCGGACGAAGTGCGGGCGGCGGGGCTGCCGGTTCTGGGCTTTCGCGATGTCTTGATGGAGAGCGACGGCGCCGCGCGCGCCAAAGGCGAGGAGCTGGCCGCGCAACTGCAGGTGCAGGCGGCCGACCGGGACGAATCCGTCGCCTACCTGGGGCTCTCGTACACCGATATGGAGCAGCGGCTGGGTGTCGAGGCCGCCGCGCGGGCATATGCCGAATACGGCCGCCAAGCTTTTCTGCCGCTCGGCGTCCTGGAGCGTGTGATTCGCAAGGTCGCGCCCGCGCTCGTCGTCGCCACGAATTCGCCGCGCGCCGAGCGTGCCGCCATCGAGACCGCGCGCGCCATGGGCGTGCCGAGTGTCTGCCTGGTCGATCTGCTCGGCATCTGGGAGCGCGAGCTGCTGGCACGCGCCGACTATGCCGATGCGGTCTGCGTGCTGAATGCCGGTGTGCGCGACATGCTGGTGCGTGCCGGCCGCGCTGCGCAGGACGTCCACGTCACGGGCAATCCAGCGTTCGACTCGGTGCACGATGCGGCGATGAAAGAGCAGGGCCGGCGCCTGCGTGAAGAGGCCGGCTGGCAGGACCTGCACGTGTGCCTGTATGCGCCGTCGCCCGAGCCGCAGCGCATCGCCGGCGTGGAAGGCACCGGCGACCCGGAATTCCCGCGCCGGCTGGAATGTGCGCTGCGCGACGCCGTCGAACGCAACCCGCAACTGGCCCTGTGGGTGCGGCGGCATCCGAGCGAAGCGCCGCCGCAGGAGGTGATCGCATCCGCGCATCCGCGCATCCGCGCCAGCGGGCGCGAGATGCCGCTGCACGCGGCCATCCATGCGAGCGACGAGGTGCTGGTCACGGTGTCCACAGTTGGCGTGGAAGCAGCCATCGCCGGCAAGCCCGTGACGCAGCTGCGCGGCTCCATCCTCGACCATCTCAGCCCATACCTGGACATGGGCATCGCATCGCGCGAGCTGGCGCTGGACACGCTTGCCGCGGCGTTCGCGCCCGGCGCGCCGCTGCTGTCGAAGGCAGCCTCCGCGATGGAGCTGTCGCCCGATGCAACGGGCAATGTGCTGCGCGTGCTGCAGGAGGTTCACCGGAGGCACCATGGCTGAGGGCATGCGCCGTCTGGATATGGGCGAGGCCGTCGCGTTGCACGAACGCTTCGCGGCGCCGCGGCCCGGCACCTTGCATCCGCTGTACGTGAAAGCCGACGCGCGGCGCGATGCCGCGCTGCAGCCCGCGTACCTGGCCTATGCGGCGCAGGGCGAGCACTGGATGCACGCATTGCATCTCACACGCGTGCCGGGCACGGATTGGCTGGACGCCAGCTCGCCCTATGGCTATGGCGGACCGCTCAGCACCAGCGACGATCCCGGTTTCATTGAAAAGGCCTGGGCGGCCTACACGCAATGGATGCGCGAGCAGCGTGTCGTCGTCGAGTACGTGCGCTTGCATCCGGTGTTGGCGAACGAGCGCTTCTACGGTGGCACGGTGGAGGCGAACCGCGAGGTCGTCTTGATCGACCTGACAGCGCACGATGCCGTCGAAGCTGGCTATGCACCGCGCCTGCGCACCACTTTGAAGAAAGCCGCACGCGCGCCGCTGGCCTACCGCGAAGAGCCACTGGCGCCGCTCGCCGCCGCATTCGGCAGCTACTACCGTGCCGCCATGCAGGCCATCGGTGCCGACCCGTTCTACCTGTTCGACGATGCATATTTCGCGCAACTAGCCGGCACCGGCCTGGCCACGCTCGGCATCTGCACGCTGGAGCAGGGCGATGCGAATGACTGGCTGGCCGCCTGCCTGCTGCTGGACGGCGCCGGCCTGCGCGAATACCACCTGGCCGGCACCAACGCGCAGGGCAGGCCGTGGGGCGCCTCCAGTTTCGCGCTGGACCAGGCGGCGCGGGTGGCACAACGGCGCGGTGCCCGCGGCTTCTATCTGGGCGGCGGCACCGACCGCAGGCCCGACAATCCGCTGTTGTTCTTCAAGTCTGCGTTCTCAAGCGAGCGCTTGACGTACCGCACCGGCGCCACCGTGTTCGACGACGCGGCGTACGAAGAACTCAAGCAGCTGTTTGCGCAAGCGTGGCAGGCGCATCCGGAGCGGCCGATTTTCTACAGGAAGGTGTGATGAGCTGGGATCCCGTGTGGGAAGAGGTCTACCGGTCGCGGCCCTGGGGGCAATACCCGGGCGAGGATGTGGTGCGCTTCGTCATGGGCCACTACGGCCGCTCGGCGGACCGCGCGCAGGTGCGCCTGCTGGAAGTCGGCAGCGGCCCGGGCGCCAACCTCTGGTTCATGGCGCGCGAGGGCTTTTCCACGCACGGCGTCGAAGGCTCGGAAACGGCCGTGCAGCAGTGCAACGAGCGGCTGGACCGCGAGTGCGACGGCTGGCGCGTGCGCGGCGGCCGCGTGCAGGCCGGCGACCTGGCCGCGCTGCCTTATGAGGACGGCTATTTCGATGCCGTGCTGGACGTGGTGGCCATCTGCTACAGCCCGCTCGCGCAGGCGCAGGCCGCCTACCGCGAACTCGCGCGCGTCACGCGCAGCGGCGGGCGCCTGTTCTCCCGCACGTTCGCGCAAGGCTGCTGGGGCGACGGCACGGGCGAGCAGGTCGAGTCCGGCATGTGGGTCTGCGGCGAAGGGCACCTGAAAGGCTACGGCGCCACACGCTTTACGGCCCGGGAAGACGTGCCGGCACTGGTGCAAGGCTGGTCGGTCGAGCGCATCGAGCGCTCCGCCGTCACCGAGGACAATGGACGGCACGAGATCAGCCACCTGCTGGTCCACGGCATCAAGCCATGAGCACGCCCGCCACCACCATCGCCACCATCTGCGCGCGCGGCGGCAGCAAGGGCCTGCCGCGCAAGAACGTGCTGCCGCTGGCCGGCAAGCCGCTGATCGCGCACAGCATCGAACACGCGCTGGCCTGCGCTGCGATCGGCAAGGTCTACGTCTCCACCGATGACGACGAGATCGCGCGCGTCGCCGAGCGGTACGGCGCGACCGTGCCGTACCGCCGCCCGGCGGACCTGGCGAGCGACACTGCGGGCAAGCTGCCGGCCATCGAACACCTGGTGCAGTATTTGGAAGCACAGGGCGAGCGCATCGACACCATCGTCGACCTGCAGCCGACCTCGCCGCTGCGTCTGCCCTCGGACATCGACGCGGCGCTGGCGCTGGTATCGCAGGCCGGGCTGGTGGTCAGCGTCACCGAGCCTTCGCACAATCCCTACTATTCGCTGGCCGAGGCGCGGGCCGACGGCACGCTGCAGGTCAGCAAGGCCGCGGGCGCGCTGCGCCGGCAGGACGTGCCGCAGGTCTGGGGCCTGAACGGATCCATCTATGTTTGGCAGCGCGCGGCGCTGGCGCGAGCCGTGCAGGACGGCTTCTGGCGCGTCGCCATCCTGCCCAGCCCGATGCCGCGCGAACGGTCCATCGACATCGACGACGCGTTCGATTTCGACATGGCCGAATGGCTGCTCCAGCGGCAACTTCGAAAGCAACACACAGCATGAGCGCGCAACCCGTTTTCATCATCGCCGAGGCTGGCGTCAACCACAACGGCAGCCTGGACCTGGCGCTGCAGCTGATCGACGCCGCGCACGATGCCGGCGCCGACGCCGTGAAGTTCCAGACCTTTCGCGCCGGGGACGTAGTCACGCCCGATGCCGTGACGGCCGACTACCAGCGCTCCAACACCGGCGAGACCAACCAGTTCGAGATGATCAGGAAGCTCGAACTGGACGAAGACGCGCACAGGCAACTGACAGAACATGCGCAGGCAGTCGGCATCGAGTTCTTCTCCACGCCGTTCTCGCACGACGCGGTGGACATGCTGGTGCGCCTGGGCGTGCGCCGCATCAAGCTGCCTTCGGGCGAGATCACCAACAAGCCGCTGCTGGAGCGCGCGGCCGCCACCGGCCTGCCGCTGCTGCTGTCCACCGGCATGTCCACGCTGGACGAAGTGCGGCGCGCGGTCGGCTGGATCGCGGATTGCCGCGCGGCATCGGGCTTCGGCACCACGGGGCCGGCGCAGCTGTCGGTGCTGCATTGCACCTCCGCCTATCCGGCGCCGGCCGACGCGCTGAACCTGCGCGCCATCGCCACGCTGGCGCAGGCGCTCGGCCTGCCGGTCGGCTATTCCGACCACAGCCAGGGCATGGAGGCGGCCTTGGCCGCGGTGGCGCTCGGCGCAACCGTGATCGAAAAGCACCTCACGCTGGACAACAACCTGCCGGGCCCGGACCACCGCGCGTCCGCCGAGCCGCGCGACTTCGCCGCCATGGTGCGCGGCATCCGTGCCGTGACGGCCATGCTGGGCGACGGCATCAAGCAGCCGCAGCTGATCGAGCGCAACACGCTGGACGTGGCGCGGCGCAGCGTGGTAGTGGTGCGCGCGCTGCCGAAAGGGCATGTGCTCGCTGCCGATGACCTCGCGCTGCGCAGGCCCGGCACCGGCATTGCGCCCGAGCACGGCGACGCTCTGATCGGCCGTGTGCTGGCGCGCGAACTGCCGGCCCACACCACGCTGGAATGGGCGATGCTGGAGCAGCAGCCCTAGGCAGCCATGCGCAAGATCCTGTACGTCACCGGCACGCGCGCGGACTTCGGGCTGATGGCCTCGACCCTGCAGCGCATCGCGGCGCATCCTTTGCTTGAACTGCAGATCGTTGTGACCGGCATGCACCTGAGCCCCGCGTACGGCGAAACGGTGCGCGACATCGAGGCGCTGGGCCTGCCCATCGTGGCGCGGGTGCCGACCGACGTGGACGGCCGCACACAGCTGTCGATGGCGCGCAATGTGGGCCAGGCGCTGGTCGGCCTGTCCGACGCGATGGCGCAGGCGCGGCCCGACCTGCTGCTGGTGATCGGCGACCGCGGCGAGATGCTGGCGGGCGCGCTGGCCGCGCTGCACCTGGGCATTCCTACGGTGCACCTGCACGGCGGCGAGCGCTCCGGCACCATCGACGAGCCAGTGCGCCACGCCATCACCAAGATCAGCCACTGGCATTTCGTCGCGACGGAGGAGTCGCGGCAACGCATCGTGCGCATGGGCGAGCGCGAGGACCGCGTGTGGGTGACCGGCGCGCCCTCGCTCGACGGCCTGGATGCGCTTGCCGCGATGCCGCGCAACGACGTGTTGAAGCAGATCGGCCTGCCGCCCGGCGCCGGCTACGTGCTTGTGCTGTTCCACCCCGTGGTGCAGGAGATCGCGCAGATGCGCGCGCAGACGCTGCAGCTTGTGCAGGCGCTGGGCGGCGTGCTGGCGGGGCAGGGCACGCACGTGGTCTGGCTCGCGCCGAACGCGGACGCCGGCTCGGCGGAGATCCTCGGTGCGCTGCAGGAAGGCGCGTCCACGGTGCCGGTCACGCGCGTCACGCACATGGCTCGGCCCCTCTTCATCGCGGCGCTCAAGCAGGCGCGCGCGCTGGTCGGCAACTCCTCGGCCGGCATCATCGAGACGGCATCGCTCGGTACGCCGGTGGTCAACATCGGCACGCGCCAGCGCGACCGCGAACGCAACCTGAACACCCTGGACTGCGGCATCGGCGGCGAGGACATTGCCGCGGCCCTGCGGCAGGCGCTGGCTCACGGGCCTTATCCTTGCGCCAACCGCTACGGCGACGGCCATGCCGGCGAGCGCATCGTCGAACTGCTGGCCACGCTGCCGATCGCACCGGACCTGCTGGACAAGGTCAACACGTACTGACATGACACCCGACCCCTTCGAGCTGCTGAAAGTCCCCGCGACCCTGCCCTGGGTGGAGGCCGCCGCGCGCATGGACGCCTCGGCGCAGGGCGTGCTGCTGGCGATCGACGGCGCCGGCCGGCTGCTGCGCACCGTGACCGACGGCGATCTGCGCCGGGCGCTGCTGCAGCACCTGCCGGACACGACGACGCTGGCGCAGTTGCCGGGCCAGGCGCCGCTCACCGTGGACGAGAGCGCCACGCTCGCGCAGCTGCAGGCATTGATCCAGCAGCACGGCATCTCGCACGTGCCGGTGGTGGACGCCGACGGCAGGCCCGTGGACATGGTCACGGCGCGCGAGCTCTCGCAGCGCATCTGGATGTCGTCGCCGCACCTGGGCGACGAGGAGACAGCGTTCGTGGAGGACGCGTTCCGCAGCAACTGGATCGCGCCGCTCGGCCCGCACGTGGACGGCTTCGAGCGCGAGCTGGGCGCCTACGTCGGCGTGCCGCACGCGGCGGCGCTGAGCTCCGGCACGGCCGCCATGCACCTGGGCCTGATCCTGCTGGACGTGCAGCCGGGCGACACGGTGTTCTGCTCGTCGCTGACTTTCGTGGCCAGCTGCAACCCCATTCGCTATTGCGGCGCACAACCGGTGTTCATCGATGCCGAGCCCGGCACCTGGAACATGTCGCCCGCCGCGCTGGAGCGTGCGCTGGAATGGGCCGCGCGCGAAAACCGGCTGCCGCGCTGCGTGATCGTGGTCAACCTGTACGGCCAGAGCGCCGACATGGACGCGCTTCTGCCCCTGTGCGAGCGCTACGGCGTGCCGGTGCTGGAGGACGCGGCGGAATCGCTTGGTGCCACCTACAAGGGCCGCGCGAGCGGCAGCTTCGGCGCCATCGCTGTGTATTCGTTCAACGGCAACAAGATCATCACCACCTCGGGCGGCGGCATGCTGGTGGCGCGCGATGAAGCAACGGTGGCGCGCGCGCGCAAGCTCTCCACGCAGGCGCGCGAGCCGGCCGCGCACTACGAGCACACCGAAATCGGCTTCAACTACCGCATGAGCAACGTGCTCGCCGGCATCGGCCGCGGGCAGCTGCGCGTGCTGCCGCAGCGCGTGGAAAGCCGCCGACGCGTGTTCGACATCTACCGCGAAGCCTTCGCCGACATCGCGCGGATCGAGTGGATGCCGGAACCCGAAGGCTACCGCTCCACGCGCTGGCTCAGCTGCTTCGCGCTGGCGGGCGGCGGTGCCCAGGAGCGCGACCGCATCCTGCGCAGCCTGGAGCGCCACTCCATCGAGGCGCGGCCGGTGTGGAAGCCCATGCACCTGCAGCCGCTGTATGCCGGCGCGCCGTACTTCCCGCATGCGCAGCATGCGGAGGGCGGCGACGTGGCCGGTCGGCTGTTCGATGCCGGCATCTGCCTGCCCTCGGGCTCAAATCTCAGCGACGCCGACCTGGACCGCGTGATCGACCAGCTGCGGCGCACCCTGCGGCGCACCGCCTGATGGTGCGCTGGTCACGCGACGCACTGGCGCTGATGGCGCTGGACCTGGCCCTGGTGTTCGTGGCCTGGTGCGCCGCGTTCTGGCTGCGCTTCAACCTCGACGTGCCGGACGAATTCGCGCAGCTGGCGTGGACCTCCAGCCCGTGGGCTGTGCTGGCCTACGCCGCGGGGCTGGGCTTCGCGCGCGTGAACCGACACGTGTGGCGCTTCATCGGACTGCCGGAACTGCGGCAGCTGGTGCTGGGCGTGGCGCTGGGCGGTGTGTTCACCGCCGCCGGCGTGCTGATGCTGCGCCTGCCCAATTTCCCGCGCTCGGTGCTGCTGATGCATCCGCTGGTGGCGCTGGTGCTGCTGGGTGCCGCGCGTGCGGCGTGGCGCACGCTGGCCGAGCGGCGCGCGCCGGGGCACGGCGGGCAGCGCCTGCTGGTTGTGGGCTCGTTGCAGGACGCGGCCGATGCGCTGCGCGCCTTGAAGGGCTCGCACCAATGGGCTGCCGTGGGCATCCTCTCGCCCATCGCCTCCGAACGCGGGCGCGCGCTGCAGAACGTGCGCGTGCTGGGCGGCATCGCCTCGCTGGCGGATGCCTGCAAGCACGTGGACGCGCAAGTGGCGCTGGTGGCCAGCCCGCCGGGTTCCGACGAGCGCCGCGCCGCGCTGCTGGCCGCGGCCGACGCCGGCGTGACCCTGCTCACGCTGCCGCGGCCGGACCAGTGGCTCAAGCCCGAAAGCACCGGTCCGCGCAAGATCGAGCTGGAGGACCTGCTGGGGCGGCCAACGGTGCAGCTGGACGTGGCCGGCCTGTCGCAGCTGTTCTCCGGCCAGACCGTGCTGGTCACGGGCGCGGGCGGCTCCATCGGCTCGCAGCTGTGCCGCCAGATCGCGCGCTTCGGCGTCGGCCGGCTGGTGTGCGTGGACGTGTCGGAGTACGCGGTCTACCAGCTGGAGCAGGAGCTGCGCCAGGCGCATCCGCAGATGCAGGGCGTGTACTACACGGCCAACGTGCGCGAGTTCGAGCGGCTGCGCGCCATCTGCGCGCAGCACCAGCCGGTGGCCATGTTCCATGCGGCGGCGTACAAGCACGTGCCGCTGATGGAGGAGCACAACGAGATCGAGGCGCTGCGCACCAACGTGCTGGGCACGATGAACGCGGCGCGCGTGGCCGGCGAGTGCGGCGTGCACCGCTTCGTGATGATCTCCACCGACAAGGCGGTCAATCCCACCAACGTGATGGGCGCGAGCAAGCGGCTGGCCGAGATGGTGGTGCAGGCCGCGGCGGCGCGCTTCGACGGCACGCAGTACGTGTCGGTGCGCTTCGGCAACGTGCTGGGCTCCAGCGGCTCGGTGGTGCCCCTCTTCACCGCGCAGATCGCGCGCGGCGGGCCGGTGACGGTGACCCACCCGGACATCGTGCGCTACTTCATGACCATTCCCGAAGCGGCGCAGCTGGTGCTGCAGGCCGGGCTGATGGGCCGCTCGGGCCAGATCTTCGTGCTGGACATGGGCGAGCCGGTGAAGATCGTGGAGCTGGCCCGCATGCTGATCCGCCTGTCGGGCAAAACCGAGCAGGACGTGCCTATTGCCTACTCGGGCCTGCGCCCGGGCGAGAAGCTGTTCGAGGAACTGCTGGCCAACGACGAGACGACGATGCCGACGCCGCACCCGAAGCTGCGCGTGGCGAAAACCGGCGGACCGCTGCCGGACGTGGCGGCACTGGTCGGATGGGTGGAGCAGGCCGGCCCCGCGCCAGCGGGCGCCGATCTCAGGAACTGGTTGAAGGTGCAGGTGCCGGAGTACCAGCCGCGCTTCTAGGCGGCGGCGCGGCGTGCCTCAGGAAGAGGCGATGCCGGTGCGCGTGAGCACGTCGCTGACAAGCTCCAGCCGCACCAGCGGGTTGTCCAGTTCCATCAGGCGCTGCTTGAGCGAGATGGGCAGCGGCAGCAGCTCGCACCAGCGGTTGGCCACCCAGCCGCAATCGTCCAGCTTCCAGGGCGGCGCCACGGGCAGCTGGTTGGCGTCGAGCGCGCGCAATTGCAGCGACAGGATGACTTTTTCCAGCGCGGTCGCGGCGGGCTTGAGGTCATCGGGAATTTCCACGACCTTATCGGGTGCCAGCCGTTCGACGTCGGCCACCCACAAGCCGTGCTTGAGCTGGTCGCTGGACTGGATACGGAAGCGCTGCGCGCCGTGTGCGCGCACCAGCATCAGGCCGGGGCCGGGTGTTTCGAACTCGACGATGGTGGCCAGCGTGCCGACGGTGGCGAAGGCTTCGCGCACGCCCGGCTGGCGGACCTCGTTGCCCTGGGTAAGCGACACCACGCCAAAAGGTGCGCCGGCCTTGTGGCACTTGCCGACCATGTCGAGGTAGCGCACCTCGAAGATGCGCAGCGGCAGCACGCCATCTGGAAAGAGAACCGCGCCAAGCGGGAAGAGCGGAAGGGACTGCAGGGTCAGGGCGGTTGTCACGGGGAATGACCGGTTTCTAGCCCTATCATCCCACGACCCAGCTAAACGCGCGCCATGCTCTATCAAATCCTTTCGCTTTTGCTCGACGTGGCAGCAGGCCTGCTAGGCGGCGCTTGCCTGCTGCGCCTGTACATGCAGTACCAGAAAATCCCGTTCGGCAACCCGGTCGGCCGCTTCGTGTTCGCGCTGACCGATTGGCTGGTGCTGCCGCTGCGGCGGGTGCTTCCGTCGGTGCGGCGCTGGGACACGGCCAGCCTGGTCGCGGCTTACCTGGTCGAGCTGGCGCAGTACGGCATCCTGTGGCTGCTGGCCGGGCGCGGCGCCAGCGCGGCGCTGCTGCCGCTGCTGGCCTTGTTCGGCCTGCTGCGCCTGGTGATTTCCGGCTTGATCGGCCTGATGATCGTCTACGCCATCCTCAGCTGGGTGCGTGCCGACTCGCCCATCGTCGACGTCATCGACCGGCTGTGCGCGCCGCTGCTGCGCCCGCTGCGCCGCGTGATCCCGCTGGTGGGCGGCATCGACCTGTCGCCGCTGGCGTTCCTGCTGCTGCTGCAGATCGCGTCCATCGTCGTGGGCGAGCTGCAGGCGGCGGTGCTGCGCTGAGATGCACACCCCTGCCGCGGCGTCTTCTTCCCAGCCGAACAACTTCGACTTCGTCCGCCTGGTCGCCGCGCTGTGCGTCGTCGTGTCGCACCAGTTCGCCCTGACCGGCCGCCCCGAGCCGACGGTCCTGAACGTCCACTCCCTGGGCGGCCTGGGCGTGCTGATTTTCTTTTCGGTCAGCGGCTACCTGGTGGCACAGAGCTGGAATGCGGACCCGCATGTCCCGCGGTTCGCCGCGCGCCGCCTGCTGCGGATCTGGCCCGGCTTGGCGGTCCTGGTGCTGCTGACCGCATTTGTCTGGGGACCGTCGCTGACCTTCATTCCGCTTAAGGAGTACTTCCGGCACGTCTGGGTGCGGGACTACCTGAACAACCTGCGCTTCGTCATGCGCGACATCCTGCCCGTGCGCTTCGACGGCAACGCGCTGCCGTTCGCGGTCAACGGCCCGCTCTGGACGATTCCCCTGGAGTTGAAGTGCTACGTCATGCTGGCTGTCCTCGGCGCGGCCGGGCTGCTGCGCAGCAAGTGGTGGATGATCGCGCTGACCGCCGTCCTGCTGGTGCGCTACGCAGTCGTCGAGCCGCGCGGCGACCTGCTCATCCACAACCTGGCGTGGACGCTGGAGCAGCGCTACCTGCTCGAGTTCGGGCTTTTCTTCGCTGCGGGCGTCATCCTGCAATCCCTGCGCGTGGGAGGGCGGTGGTCGATGGTGCTGGTGGGTGGCGGCTGGGCGCTCGGCGCGGCCGCCCTGCTCATGCAGCGGCCACTGCTCGCACTGTGGTTCATGATTCCGGTGACGGTGATCGCCTTCGGCGTCGCCTCCACGCCGTTCGTGCGCCGCACGGGCCGGTTTGGCGACTTCTCTTACGGCCTGTACATCTATACGTTTCCCGTCCAGCAGACGCTGATATGGCTTTATGGGAAACAGCTGCCGTGGGGCGCCGTGTTCGCGCTCGTGCTAGCCACCGCACTGGTGTGCGCCGCGGCGTCGTGGCACCTGGTCGAGAGCCGCGCTTTGAAGCTCAAGCCCAAACGCGCGAAGGACAAACAGCCGCGGGGGCGCGATGGCGTCCCCGCGGTCGGCGCGAAAGCGCTCAGCTGACCGCGTCGGCCGGCTGACGCTGCAGCATGGCCAGCACGCTGGCCACGGTCTTGCGCAGCTCGCGGCGGTCGCAGATGAAATCGACCGCGCCTTTTTGCTGCAGGAACTCGGCACGCTGGAAGCCTTCGGGCAGGGTCACGCGCACGGTGGACTCGATCACGCGCGGGCCGGCGAAGCCGATCAGCGCTTTCGGCTCGGCGATCACCACGTCGCCCACGAAGGCGAAGCCGGCGCTCACGCCGCCCATGGTCGGGTCGGTCAGCACGCTGATGTAGGGCAGGCCCTTCTTCGCCAGGCGGGTGAGCGCGGCATTGGTCTTGGCCATCTGCATCAGCGACAGCAGGCCTTCCTGCATGCGCGCGCCGCCGGTGGCGGTGAAGCACAGGAACGGCACCTTCTGCTCGATGGCGGTTTCGACGCCGCGCACGAAGCGCTCGCCGACGACGCTGCCCATGCTGCCGCCCATGAAGTCGAATTCGAAGGCCGCGACCACCAGGCTGATGCTGTGCACCGCGCCGCCCATGACGATCAGCGCGTCGGTCTCGCCGGTATTCTCCAGCGCTTCCTTCAGGCGTTCGGGGTAGCGGCGGCTGTCCTTGAATTTCAGCGGGTCGACCGGCAGCACTTCCTGGCCGAGCTCGTAGCGGCCTTCGGCATCCAGGAAGGCGTTGAGCCGTGCGCGCGCGCCCATGCGGTGGTGGTGGCTGCAGCGCGGACAGACGTTCTGGTTCTGTTCCAGGTCGGTCTTGTACAGAACGGTTTCGCAGCTGGGGCATTTGACCCACAGGCCCTCGGGCACGCTGCGGCGCTCGTTCGGGTCGGTCGGCTGGATTTTCGGCGGAAGCAGTTTTTCGAGCCAGCTCATCAAGACTCCTTTCACTTTGAAATCGCTGTGCGATTTCAAAGTGGCTGAACAGTGGGAAGAGGTCCGGCAAAGCCGGTTCCTCCTCCCAGGAGGGACTGCGCTGCACGCTGTTTCGCGCAGTCCGTGACCAATATCAAAACCCACTGTGAAATCGCACAGCGATTTCACAGTGAACAGTCATGAGTCTAACGCGGCACGGATGCCGCGCAGAAAGTCTCCCAGCGCGGCGGCAGCGGCGTCGCGCGGCAGGCCTTCCACCACCTGGATGACCTTGGTGCCGATCACCACCGCATCGGCCACCCGGCCGACCGTGCGCGCGGACTCCGCGTCGCGGATGCCGAAGCCCACGCCCACCGGAATCTTCACGTGTTCGCGGATACGCGGCAGCGCCTCTTCCACGGCCGCCGTGTCCAGGTGGCCGGCGCCGGTGACGCCCTTGAGCGACACGTAATACACATAGCCACTGGCCACGCGCGCCACCTGCTGCATGCGTTCGGCCGTGCTGGTGGGCGCCAGCAGGAAGATCAGGTCCAGGCCGTGCGACTTGAGCTGCGCCGCGAACTCCTCGCACTCTTCCGGCGGGTAGTCCACGATCAGCATGCCGTCCACGCCCGCTTCGGCGGCGTCACGCGCGAACGCGTGCCTGCCGTGCTTGAGGTCGTAGCGCTCGACCGGATTCGCATAGCCCATCAGCACCACCGGCGTGGTGGCGTCGCGCTCGCGAAAGCACCGCACCATCTCCAGCACCTGGGCCATGCCGATGCCCAGCGCCAGTGCCTGTTCGCCCGCGCGCTGGATCACCGGCCCGTCGGCCATGGGGTCGGAGAAGGGCACGCCGAGTTCGATCACGTCGGCGCCGGCGCCGCGCATCGCATGCATCAGCTCGGGCGTGATGTCGGCGTATGGATAGCCGGCGGTGATGTAGGGGATAAGCGCCTTGCGGCCCTGCCGCTTCAGCGCGGCGAAAGTGGCGTCGATGCGGCTCATTTCGCGGCCTCCTTGGGCGCGCCCTTGAGCGTGAGCCCGCGCATCGACGGCCGGTCGTAGAAGTCCACGCCGGCCAGGTCGGCCACGGTGCCGATGTCCTTGTCGCCGCGCCCCGAGAGGTTGACCAGGATCTTCTGGTCCGGCCGCATGGTCTTGGCCAGCTGCATCGCATAGGCGATGGCGTGGCTGGATTCCAGCGCGGGGATGATGCCTTCCGTGCGGCACAGGTAGTGGAAGGCCTGCAGCGCTTCGGCATCCGTCACGCCCACGTATTCCGCGCGCCCGCTGTCCTTCAGCCACGCATGCTCGGGCCCGACGCCGGGATAGTCCAGGCCGGCACTGACGCTGTGCGTCTCGGTGATCTGCCCGTTCTCGTCCTGCAGGATGTAGGTGCGGTTGCCGTGCAGCACGCCGGGGCTGCCGCGCTGCAGCGAAGCCGAGTGCTTGCCGCTTTCCAGGCCCTCGCCGGCGGCTTCCACGCCGACCAGCCGGGTGTTCTCGTAGCCGATGTACGGATGGAAGATGCCCATGGCGTTGCTGCCGCCGCCCACGCAGGCGACCACCACGTCGGGCTGGGCACCGGCCAGTTCCTGCATCTGCACGATGCTCTCGTTGCCGATTACGCTCTGGAAGTCGCGCACCATCATCGGGTAGGGGTGCGGGCCCGCCACCGTGCCGATGATGTAGAAGGTGTTCTCCACGTTGGTGACCCAGTCGCGCATGGCCTCGTTCAGCGCGTCCTTTAGCGTGCGGCTGCCGGACTCCACCGGCACCACGGTGGCGCCCAGCAGGTTCATGCGGTAGACGTTGGGGCTCTGGCGCTTGACGTCCTCGCTGCCCATGTAGACCACGCACTCCAGGCCGTAGCGCGCGCAGATGGTGGCGGTGGCCACGCCGTGCTGGCCGGCGCCGGTCTCGGCGATCACGCGCGGCTTGGCCATGCGGCGCGCCAGCATGGCCTGGCCGATCACGTTGTTGATCTTGTGCGCGCCGGTGTGGTTCAGGTCCTCGCGCTTGAGGAAGATCTGCGCGCCGCCCTGTTCGCGGCTCATGCGTTGTGCGTGGTAGACCGGCGAGGGCCGGCCGACGAAGTGCTTGAGCTCGAAGGCGAACTCGGCCAGGAACTCGGGGTCGTGCTGGTATCTGGCGTAGGCCGCGCGCAATTCGTTGATCGCGTGGGTCAGCGTCTCGCTGACGAAGCTGCCGCCGTAGGGGCCGAAATGGCCGGAGGAATCAGGTTGCTGGTAGGAGGGCATGGGTTGGCTTTGCAAGAAGCGCGTCGGCGGCACGCACGGCCGCGACGAACCGATGGATCTTGCCGGCGTCCTTGATCCCCCTGGAGGACTCGACGCCGGAACTCACATCAACGGCCAGCGTTGTGCAACGCGGCCGTACTTGCAAAATGCCATCGGTCACGTTTGCCGCAGTGAGTCCACCAGACAAAACGAGATGACAGTTGACGCTTGTTGGTAGCCGTGACCAATCGAATGCCTTGCCGCCTCCGCCGTACCCCTCGACATGCGTGTCGAGCAGGATGGCCCGGGCTTGGGAATAGTTGAAGGCAAATTCTAGCAAGTCGAACGGCTGGGCGGCATCCAGCGGAATGCGTGCCGCGCGCAGCCAGGGCCGCGCGCCGTCGTTGCTGGCCGCTAGGCAGTCGGACGGCGTCTCGTCGCCGTGGAATTGCAGCAGGGCGTTGGGCAGCAGGTCGCAGGCCGCCTGCACCGTGGCGGGCGCCGCGTTGACGAACAGCAGCACCGGCGTGACGAAGGGCGGCAGGCGCCGGGCGAGTTCGGCCGCGCGCTCAGGCGACACGCAGCGCGGGCTGGGCGCGTACTGCACGAAGCCCACCGCGTCCGCGCCGGCTTCCGCCGCCGCGTCCACGTCCTGTTCGCGCGTGAGGCCGCAGATCTTGATGCGGGTGCGCGCAGCGGCCTGGGCAAAGCTCATGGCAGCCAATCATACGCAGCGGTGCGGCTCGGCAATTGCCACTCGGGGCCGTACACCGGCCCCAGAAAATACAGGCCGTCGGGCATGAAGGTGGGTGCCGCGGCGTCGCGGTCGCGCGCGGCCAGCACCTCGCGCATCCACTCGGGCGGCTGCAGGCCTTGGCCGACCAGCAGCAGGCATCCCATGATGTTGCGGATCATGTGGTGCAGGAAGGCGTTGGCCTCGAACTCGATGCGCCAGTAGCCGCCGCGCCGCGCGATCTCGATGCGCGCAATGGTCTTCACCGGCGACTTCGCCTGGCAGGCCGATGCGCGGAACGAGGTGAAGTCGTGTTCGCCGAGCAGGTGCTGCGCGCCGGCGCGCAAGGCGTCCGCGTCCAGCGGGCGGAACACCCAGCCGACGCGGCCGGCCTCCACGCTCGGGCGCACCGGCGATTCGAGCACCACGTAGGCATAGCGCCGCGCCACCGCGCTGGCGCGCGAGTGGAAGGCGTCGGGCACCGGCTGCGCCCATTGCACGGCGATGTCGGGCGGCAGGAAGGTGTTGGTGCCGCGCACCCAGGAGAAGCTTTCGCGCCGGAGTTCGGTGTCGAAGTGCACCACCTGCATCAGCGCATGCACGCCGGCATCGGTGCGCCCGGCGCACAGGGCGGAGACGGGCTGGGCGGCGAAGCGCGAGAGCGCGGCCTGCAGGTGGTCCTGCACGGTGCGGCCCGACGGCTGGCTTTGCCAGCCGTCGTAGGCCTGTCCGTTGTAGCTGATGCCGAGTGCCAGCCGCATGGGCATGGCGGAGAACGTCAGGGCGCGGGCCGCCGGCCCACGCTAGCCGATTTCCGCGAGCAGGCGCTGCGCGCGGGTCTTGAGGTCGCCCGAGGCTTCGGCCACCACTTCCTGCGCCAGGCTGCGCGCGCCGTCCGGGTCGCCGATGGCGTTGAATTCCTCGGCCAGCGCCAGCTTGGTGGCCAGCGGGTTGCCATCGTTGCTGTCGTGTTCCAGGCCGCCGGTGCTGATGGACTCGTCCGCCGCGCTCAGGGCGGGCGTGGAGGAGGGCTGATGCGGCGCGGTGGAAGGCAGATCGAGCGAGAGCGAGCCCAGATCGAATTCCATCATGCCGTCGTCGGCCTTGGACTTGGCCGCAGCGGCGGCGGGTGTCGCCGGCGCGGGCGCCGGGTCCATGTCGAAGTCCAGGCCGTTGTCGTCCAGCGCCAGGTCGGGCAGTTCCGACGGGCGGCCGGTGTCGACCAGCGCGTGCGCGGCGTGGCCAGGTGTGGCCGGCGTGTCGAAGTCCATGTCCAGCGACGGAATGGGCTCGAACTTCTGCGTGGCTTCCAGCGGCGCGGTGGCATGGTGCCCGGCTGCATGGTGCACGGGCGGGTGCTCGTCCAGCGAGAAGTCCAGGTCGATGTCCGGCGGGATCGAGTGCTGCGCCTCGGCCGGCGGCGGGCTGATGGCCGTGGTGGAGCCGAAGCTGGTGGCGGCCGTCACCGCGCTCGCGGCAGTGGCGACGCCGGCGGCACGCGCATCGGGTTCGCCGCCCGGGCGGTACAGCGTGTTGCCCGGGTCGAGTTCGCGGCCCAGTTCGCAGATGTGTTCCCACTCCTGGCCCTGGCCGTTGGTCAGGTTGTAGGCCTCGATGGCCACCGAGTGGAAGGCCTTGCCGTCGCGGCGCTTGGCGTAGATCTCCAGCAGCTTGGCATGGATGGCCACGCGCTGCGGGCTGGTGCGCAGCGCCTCCTTGAGGATTTCCTCGGCCTGCAGGTCGCGGCCGTAGGCCAGGTACACGTCGGCCTCGGCAACCGGGTCCACGTCGCCCGCCGCGTCGAGCTGGCTGGGCGAGTACACCATGGAGGAACCGCTGGCGCTGGACATGGCTTCGGCCGTGTCGATGCGCTGGCCGCCGCTGGCGCCGAAGAAGGAGTCAGGCTGCAGCCGGCTTTCCAGGAACGAGCTGTCGATCTGCGTGGCCTTGCGGCGTTGGCGCAGCTTGTAAAAGGCCGCCCCCAGCAACAGGGCCAGCAGGCCCACGCCGGCGAACGGGATCAGCGGGTTGTCCAGCAGGTCGTTGAACAGGCTGGGCTCGGACTTGGCCGGGGGAACCGGAGCCTTGGCTGCGGCAACCGTGGTGCTGGCCGTAGCTACGGGCACGCTGGCAGCCAGCGCGGCGGCGGATGCGCCGGTGGCCGGCAAGGCCGCCATGGCGTCGGGAGACGACGCCGAGGCTGAGGCCGGTGCGGCAGCCGAAGCGCTCATGGCAGGGACTGACGGCGACGCCGGCGTGGCCGCCATATTGGCCATCGGCGAGGCCGCGGAAGCCGTGGGCGCTGCAGCAGCAGCGGGCGGCGTGGCGGCCGGCGATGCAGTTGCAGGCGATGCGGTCGCCGGCTTGGCGGCGGCTGTGCTGGCAGGGAC
>NZ_JACCWG010000178.1 GCF_013697775.1 Ramlibacter sp.
GGGCCGCCTTGCGCAGCGCGTAGCCGGTGTTGATCGGCGCCACGCTGGCGATGGCCGCGTAGCGCGCCAGCAGCGCCTGCAGGTCGACCACCAGCACGCGCTGCGGCCGGCGCCCGCAGGCCGCGCGGTGCCGGTTCAGGCGTTCCAGGTCCCACCAGAAGAACACCTTGCGGTTGACCAGCGCATACCAGTCCTGCGGCGCCATGGCAGGGTCCAGGCAGGCGGCCAGCGCGGCAGGCGGCATGGGCCGCTGGTCGCGAAGCATGCGCCCGTCGGGCAGCACCAGGTTCTCCTCGCGGTACTGACCCTCCGCGCGATGCGGCCGCGGCACCGCCGGCCGCTCAAGCAAAGCCTGCGCGGGCCACAGGCCCTCCTGCTGGATGAAGGGCCAGTTGGCCTCTTCCACCAGGTGGTAGACGGACCTCACGTGGCGGCGGCGGCCTTCAGCGCGGCCTGCACCTGCACCAGGTCGACGAAAGTGTCCTTGGCCGCCACCAGGCCCTGGGCATCCACCGTGACCAGGTCCATGCAGTCGAACTGGATCTGCCGCGCGCCGCCGCCGGGCAGCGGCAGGCGCGCGGTGAGCGCCCAGTCCAGCACCCAGTGGCTGGCGCCGGTAAGCACGCGCTTGACCACGAAATCCATCTCCGGCCATTGCGCGAAGAAGCGGGCGAAGCGCTCCTGGATGGCGGCGCGGCCGACCACCGCCGCCTCGCCGGAGTGCAGCTGGAAGCGCGACTGGTCGGTGTGCAGCCGGCCGATGGCTTCGACGTCGCGGGAACGGAAGGTCTGTGCGTAGCGCTGGAACAGCGCGTCGGCGGTCATTGGGGATGAGGTGGGCATGCGGGTCTCCTGGTTGGGTTCTGGATGCGGCCGATTGCACAACTACCGACCGATCGGTAGTATATGCATGAAGCCAATCCACCACCAAGAGGAACAACAGCATGGAACGCACAGCGGCATTCGTCACCGGAGGATCCGGATTCCTCGGCGGCAACCTGATCGAGGGGCTGGTCCGCCAGGGCGTGCCGGTGCGCGCGCTGGCCCGCAGCGACGCCAGCGCTGAGCGCGTGCGTGCGCGCGGCGCCGAGGCGGCCATGGGCGACCTGGACAGCGTGACCATCCTGGGCGAAGCCATGCGCGGCTGCGACACGGTGTTCCACGCGGCGGCCTGGCTGCCGGACCACGACCGCGCACGCGCCTGGCGCGTCAACGTGCAGGGCACGGCGAACATCCTGGCGGCCGCGCGCGCGGCCGGCGTGCGGCGCGTGGTGTACGTGAGCGGCACCGGCGTCACCATCGGCAGCGGCCCGGTGGTGGACTGGGACGAGGCGCGCGGGCGCGGCAAACCGGTCGGCGTGCTGAGCGCAAGCCGCATCCGCTGCGAGGAAGTGGTGGAGGCCGACCCGAGCGACCTGGAAAAGGTGATCGTGCGCTTTCCCTACCTCTGGGGCAACGGCGACACCTTTCGTCCCGTGGTGGCCGCCCTGGTGCGCGGCGGGCGCTTCCGCTGGATCGCGCGCGGCGAGCACAAGGTGTCGGTGTGCCACATCGACAACGCGGTGCACGGGCTGCTGCTGGCCGCCACACGCGGCGTGCCGGGCCGCATCTACTGGATCGCCGACGACCAGGCGATGCGGCTGAAGGATTTCGTGCAGGCGCAGCTGGACGTCGACGGCCTGGCCGCGCTGGCCTCTTCCATGCCGCTCGGCTTGGCCAAGCTGCTGGCCGAGCTTCTGCCCCGCGCCATGCGGCTGGCCGGCATCCACAGGCACTCGCCGCTCACGCCGACCACGGTGCGCTTTCTTGGCCAGCAGATCACCGTGGACACGGCACGCGCGCGGCGCGAGCTGGGCTACCGGCCGCTGGTGTCCTGGGAAGACGGGTTGCGCGGGCTGCTGCCAGTCCAGCAGGCGCGCGCAGTCCGCCGGCCGCGCGGGCCATAGCGGCGGTTCGGGATGGGCGTGCTCCAGGTATTCGAGGATCGGCGTGGAGTCGTACAGCTGCACCCCGCCGTCCAGCTGATGGGGCCGCTGTACAGCTTCATCGCTTCACAGGCCGCTGCGCGCTCGCCGCAGCAGCTGCAGCCAGCCGGCGGGGCGGCCGAGGAAGGCGCGGCGCAGCTTCGCCGGATTGAAGTACGCGACGCGCTCCACCGCATAGCCGTCGCGGAACAGGAAGCGGTCCACGTTGTGCCAGGTGAACGCGCGGCCGGCCACCGTGGCGGTGAAGCTCATCTCGATGAACACCACGTCGCCGCTGGCGCTCCAGCGGTGCACCTGCGCCGTCAGGTCCGGCAGCAGCGCGAAGGTGCGGCGGAATGCCTCCGTGCAAGCCGGCTTGCCCTGCGTGGGCTTCAAGCCCGGCGCGATCAGCCGGATGTCCGGTCCCATGATGTCCATGAAGCGGTTCAGGTTGGCGCGGCCGCCGCGCCACAGGTCCTCGAAGGCCGCGACCCAGGCCGCGTAGTCCCCGCGCTGGCCATTGCGCGCGTCCACCACCACGCTCACGGCCGCGCCTCCAGTTCCTGCTCCAGCAGGCGGCGGCCGGCGCGCGTGCCGGCGTTGCGCAGCTCTGCATGCATGGCCGCGCGCGCCTCCTGCAGCACGCCCTCGTCGCCGAACAGCTGGCGGCGCAGGTTCAGCGACAGCTCGTAGCCGTGCAGGCGGAACGCCATCGCGCGCACGTCGGTGCCCTCTTCCAGGTGGCCGGCGTCGCGCGCTTCCTTCAGGAAGAACTCCATGCCGCCGATCCACTCCTTCATCATCGCGGCGATGCTCTCGCGCACCCGGCCTTCGCGGGCGTCGAATTCCGCCGAAACGGAGGCGAAGAAGCATCCGCCGCGCACCTGCACGACGTGCTCCACCCAGCGGTCCAGCAGCCGCACCATGCGGCGCATGCCGGGCGCATCGGCATGCGCCGGCTCCACCACCGCCTGCAGGAAGGATGCGCGGCCGGCCTTCAGGGTCGCGAGCTGCAGTTCTTCCTTGCTGTTGAAGTGGCCCAGCAGGCCGGCCTTGGTGAAGCCCGAGATGTCCGCCACGCGGCCGATGGTGAGCGCCTCCAGGCCTTCGGCCGTCGCCACGCCCACCGCCAGTTCCAGCACCTGCTGGCGCCGCTGGTGGCCGCGCGCCATGTGTTTGGGCATGTTCTCGTTCATGCGCTGTCCGTGGAGAGTTGGCGAAGCGCGGATTGTCGCGCCACATTGCGCCGGCGCCGCCAGCCAAGCAGCCGGTCGCGCAGCATCATGCGCATCAGCGCGAACTTCGGCGATGCCGACAGCTTGGGCTCGCCGCCGTGGGCCAGCCGCTCCATCTGCTCGTGGTGCCACCACAGCTCGGCCAGCGGCGCGATCGGCCCCTTGGGCAGGCGCAGCGGCACGGAGATGGCGCGGGCGCCCGGGTCGGACAGCAGGCGGCGCGGCAGGCCCGGCTCCAGCGCGAGCGGGCGCGCCAGGC
>NZ_JACCWG010000370.1 GCF_013697775.1 Ramlibacter sp.
AAGCTCCTGCTGCGTCTGCCCATCCAGCTCAATCGACTTGGCGACCCGCATGGCATCACACCCCCTTGGCCATCGGAGTATGCCTTCGAGCGAAAGTTCAACTAATTCGCGCGCACTACACTAGTGCGACGTCGCGGCCAATGTCCGTGCTCTTTCCTTTGATCACGTTCAGCGCGTGCCACATCCCAAGCCACACTTGGGGAAGAGCGAGTTGCGGGTGCCGCATGGTCAGTGTAGTCAAAGTGTCGCGCCCGCGCTCCAGAATTTCGGCTGAGTCGCTGTGCGTCATCGAGATGCCGGACTGCAGCAGCGCGTTGCTGTCCAAACGCGGCAGGGGTTGCGTCAAAGGCCTGCTGACCTGCGCGTTTCCAAGTGCCTGCGCCACCACATGCGCCAGTTGGAACAACAGCTCGCTGTCTTCCTCAAACAGGTCGCCCACCATGCGCTGCAACTGCCCGCTCCACAGCAGCGTATGGCTGCGCGCTTCTGCCAGTTCGGCATCCACGACCAGCTTCTTGCCGCGAATGCGGTAGCTCCCCGTCAGGATGAACGTGGCGCCCAGGTGGCGTTCGATCAAGTCCAGTCCGCCACGCTCGCGAAGAGCCGAGGTGGACTGCCGGGAAATCACGCGGACGCCGATGCTGCGGGACAGACGCGCAATGACCCCTTCGGCAATCAGCTCGCCAACCATCCAGGGCCCGGTCTCCGGCAGTCCGCTCGCGAAGGGAATGACAGCCAAGCCTGGTCGAGGATCGTGCTTCGCGGCCATCGTCCAGTCCGGGGCGTCTCCGCTTCTGGGGTGCGCCCGGAACAGGCGCATGGGCCGAGTCAACGGTTGCGCAGGCTGATCGCCCAAATCCTCGAAATCGGCGTCGAGCCCATCAGCCAGCCTGTTGCGCAACTCGGACGTCACCACCACTTCTCCGGGCTGGGCCAACGCTGTGAGCGCTGAAATCAGCTGTACGTCCGCACCACGAATGCCATCTTCCTCCCGCGAGTAGCTGGCAAGATGCGCGGCAGTGCGCAACTGCAAGCGCTTGGAAGCATCGGCGCGCGAACCCGCGGAGTCGGCCAGTTGGCCCAGCGCAAAGGCGGCTTGCACGCAACTGCGCGCGTCCGCGAATCCATCATCAGGCCGTTGTCCATCCGCTGGACGATGTGGCCTTTGTGGAACGCAAGAAGTTGCCATTTGGCTTCGCGCGCCCACCCCTCCAGCCGATGCCGAAGTACACCGCCGCTGTCCGATACGCGCTGGTCCCAGTCGGCCACGTCCATCACCATCAGCGGACGTCCCTTGACCCTGGTGGAGGGGCTTTGGATTTTGGTCGCACGCATCGTCACTCCCCTGTGGATTGGCCGCCTCCGTTCGGCGGAGAAAGCGATCCTAAGGTGAAACGATGCTGATGTGTGGTGCCGTGGCCGTCGGCCTGAGCTGGTCGCGTCACCCGCCTGACGTGCGGGCGCGGCTGCTGCGTGCGGGGCGCTGACTCGTCGGCTCCTTGGCGGGGGCAGCACCCCCTTCCGGAAGACCCAATTGCCGCAAGGCTTTTGCAGTGCGCTGGCGTATCGCGCTGTCAGCGCTGCCCGTCGCCAAGTATGAGGACACGGTCAATCCCGGCACTTCAGCCAGCAGCTTGCCCAAAGTATCCTTTCCCTCTTCAATCCGGCCGAGCTCGGCTTGCGCCGTCAACAGCATCCGCAACGTAGGCGCATGGCGCTTGCTAGCCTTTAGGGACCGGTTGAAGTAGGTGATTGCCTGTTCGTGCTCGCAGTCTGCAAACAAGGCGCCGCCCGTGAGCAGGTCGAAGAAATAGCGCAGGGGATCAACTGGCGAGAGGGAGCGGGCGAAATACGCCTCGGTCACCGACAGCGAACTGGAGTCCCACATGGTCGAATAAAGACTCTTGAACAGCCACGCTAAAGGTTCGCTCGGATTGGCCTCGATGGATGCATCCAGGTAGCTGCGGGCTTTTTGAGGATTGCCAAGCAACTGGCACTGGATATAACCCTCCAGAGCCAATGCGATGGCATTTTCAGGTTCAGCCTCGAGCGCACGAATCGCCTGCTCGCGCGCTCGCCTTGTATCTCCTGCAGCATCGTCGCTCTTGCCCTTGATCACATTCAGCGCATACCACATTCCCAACCAAACCTTGGGAAGCGCGGATTTGGGATGCAGCACCGTCAGTTGAGTCAACGTGTCACGCGCGCGTTGCAGCATTTCGACCGAGTCGCTGTGTGTCATAGAAATGCTGGCCAGCAACAGCAGGTTGCTATCCAAACTCGGTAAAGGTTGCGTCAAGGGCTTACTGACCTGTGCATTTCCAAGTGCCTGCGCCACTGCATGCGCCAACTGGAACAGCAGTTCGCTATCTTCCTGAAACAGGTCGCCGACCATGCGCTGCAATTGGCCGCTCCACAGCAGCGTATGGCTGCGCGCTTCGGCCAGCTCGGCGTTCACGACCAGTTTCTTGCCGCGAATGCAGTAACTTCCCGTCAGGACGAATGTGGCACCCAGATAGCGTTCGATCATGTCCAGCCCGCCACGCTCGCGAAGGGCCGAGGTGGACTGCCGGGAAATCACGCGGACTCCGATGCTGCGGGACAAGCGCGCAATGACCCCTTCAGCAATCAACTCGCCAATCATCCAGGGCGCGGCCTCCGGCAATCCACTGGCAAAGGGGATGACAGCCAGGCCGGGACGAAGATCGTGCTTCGCGGCCGCGGCCCAGTCCGGGGCATCTGCGCTTCGGGGATGCGCCCGGAACAAGTGCATAGGCCGAATCGGCGGTTGCACAGGCTGGTCACCCAAGTCTTCGAAATCGGCATCGAGCCCGTCGGCCAGCCTGTTGCGCAGCTCGGCCGTCACCACAACTTCTCCCGGTTGGGCCAGTGCTGGGAGCGCTGAAATCAGCTGTACGTCCGCGCCACGAATGCCATCCTCACCCCGCGCGTAGCTGGCAAGATGCGCGGCAGTGCGCAACTGCAAGCGCTTGGAGATGTTGGCTCGCGGACCCGCGGATTCGGCCAGTTCGCCCAGTGCAAAGGCGGCTTGCAGGCAACTGCGCGCATCCGCAAATTCCATCATCAGGCCGTTGTCCATCCGCTTGACGATGTGGCCTTTGTGGAACGCAAGGAGTTGCCATTTAGCTTCGCGCGCCCACCCCTCCAGTCGATTCCGAAGTACGCCACCGCTGTCTGACAGGCACTGATCCCAGTCGGCCACATCCATCACCATCAGCGGACGTCCCTTGACCTTGGCAGATGGGTTTTGGATTTTGGTTGCACGCATCGTCACTCCCTGTGAGATTGACCGCCTCCGGTTCGGCGGAGAAAGTGATCCTAAGATGAAAAGATGCGGATGTGGCGCAATAACCGTTCGCCATTAGGCCGCCGGAATGTGCGTAACCGTCTGCCGTCTAACGGCGGCCGGCCAATGGGCGCGCGCGGCCACCACGTTGAGGCGACCTGCCCGCTTGCTCATCGGCGGGAACACCACCTCCTTCCGGAAGGCCCAACTGTCGCATCGCGCTCGCCATACGCTGACGCATGGGACTATCGGTGCTGCCCATTCCAAGATAGGAGGACACCGTCAGTCCCGGCACCTCGGCGAGAAGGTCGCTCAGGGTTTTCTTTCCTTCGTCAATCAGTCCCAGCTCAGCCTGAGCCGTCAACAACAGCCGCAATGTCGGTGCGTGGTGCTTGTTGGCCCTCAGCGATCTTTGGGCACAGGCGATGGTCTGCTCCAGGCGGCGGTCTGCAAGCAGGGCATTGCCCGTGAGCAGGTCGAAAAAGTATCGCAAGGGATCGACCGGCGAGAGCGAACGTGCAATGAACGCCTCGGTCACAGCGGCCGAACTTGAGCCCCACATGCCAGACACAAGGCTCTTGAACAGCCAAGCCATGGGTTCGCTGGGATTCGCTTCGATGGCTGCATTCAGATAACTGCGCGACTGCTGCGGATTGCCAAGCAACTGGCATTGGATGTGGCCCTCGACAGCCAAGGCCATTGCGTTGTTGGGTTCCGCTTCCAGTGCGCGCGCGGTCTGTTCGCGAGCCCGTTGCGTATCACCGCGTGCATCGCCGCTCTGGCCCTTGACCACGCTCAGCACGTACCACATCCCCAGCCAAGCTCTAGGCAAGGCGAGCCCGGGGTGCCGCTCGGTCAGCTCGGTCAACGCTTGGCGCCCGCGCTCAAAAGTTTTAGCCGAATGGCTGTGCGTCATGGAAATGCCGGCCAGCAAGAGAAGGCTGCTGTCCAGACGCGGCAAGGGCTGGGCCAACGCTTTTCCAACCTGCGACTTGCTGAGCATCTGAGACACCGTGCGCGCCAACTCATACAGCAGCGCGCTTTCCTCCTGGAGCAGATCACCCAAGGTGTGCTGCAACTGCCCGCTCCACAGGAGCGTATGACTGCGTGCCTCGGCCAGTTCAGCGCTTACCGTCAGCGCCTTGCCGCGAACGCTGTAGCTTCCCGACAAGACGAACGTGGCGCCCAGGTGGCGCTCGATTTCATCCAATCCGCCGCGGTCGCGCAAAGCCGAAGTGGAATTGCGGGAGATCACCCGCAGGCCAATGCTGTGGGACAGGCGTGCAATCACTCCTTCGGCGATGAGCTCGCCAATCATCCAGTGCTTGGTCCCGGGAATTCCACCATCGAAAGGAATGACGGCCAAGCCGGGCCGGAGGTCCCGGGTTGCGGCCATTGACCAGTCGGGCGCGTCTCCTTGTCCAGGACGCGCATGGAATAGGCGCACGGACTGGATTGACGACTCCATCCGTCGCTCACCTAGATCCTCGAAATCGGCATCCAGCCCATCGGACAGCCGATCGCGCAATTCGGCTGTCACCAGCACCTCGCCAGGCTTAGCAAGGGCAGCTAGTGCAGTCGTTAACTTGACGTCCCGGCCAGTTGCTTCATCACGGGCCTGTGTGTAGTGAGCGAGATGAGCACCAACCCGCAATTGCGGGCGGTTGGAGTCATCTGGGTGCTGTGTCTCAGAGGCAGTCAGTTGGTTGAGGGAAAAAGCGGCTTGCAGGCAACTGCGGGCATCGGCAAATTCCATCATCAAGCCGCTATCCATGCGTTTCACAATGCGCCCCTTGTGAAACGAGAGCAGTTGCCAATTCACCTGCTCTGCCCACCGCTCCCTTTGAGGCGACAGGGCATCGCCGGCGGCTCCCTTACGTTGGTCCCAGTCGGCCACATCCATCACCATCAGAGGCCGTTCAGTCTCGCTCATTGTCGCTCCCGAGAATTCGATCGTTTCGACCAAGCTAGGGTTTGTGCTCTGCCAAGAGCGCTAAGTTGGGTTCAGTCGGTGGAATTTGCAACGCGCTCCTCCCCATGGTCTGATCGACTTGACCCATATAGCGGGTCAGTTTATCCAATTCTCAGCACCAAAGGAGAGATTCATGAACGTCACGAAAACCATTTCACTTCAGCTCGGTTCCACCGGTCATCCTGCCAAGTTTGAACATGTCGATGCGCACCAAGACAGGCGCGCGGAAAGGAAAGCTCTCGTAGGCAGCGGGTGCATCACCACGCATTTCGTCGCAGAACACGTGCGTAAGACAATGGCGGCCGGCGCCCCGCGCGCCGTCGAAAAGTAACCTAACAGAGGGATTCATCACATGCCAAGGCAGCCGGACATGCAATCGGACACCACCGTCAAGTTCCACCGCATCTATCCGGCTGCCGTCTCGCCCATGCGGGCGGACAAGTCCGCATTGGGCCTGATGCCCACCATGGCGTTTCGCCATTGCGAGCCCATGCGGCTCGCTTCATCGTTCGGCTGGTACGCGTTTCCGGCCGAAGAGGTCACCCTGCGCTGGAACGGCTCCGACGTGTTCGTCAAGGAGGACGGCCAGTGGCAGCCGCTGGTGCGTTCGGAACTCCCAGGGTTCTCCGACTACTGGAACCGGCATGCGCCGCCAGACCTGGTGGACCTGGCCCCCCCTTTTCTCACCCGGCTGCAATTGCCCGGCCTGGTCCAGATCTGGACCGGCCTGCTGTGCAGCACCCGGCCCGGCTGGAGCGTGCTGGTGCGCCCGCCCAGCAACATGCGCGGCAGCTTTTTGTATTCGCCCTCCGAAGGCATCATCGAGACCGACCGGTTCCAGCCCTGCCCGCTGTTCATGAACATCCAGCTGGTGGCGACCGACGTCGACATCCACCTCCCCAAACTGGTGCCCCTGCTGCAGGTGCAGCCGCTGCTGCGCGAAACCTACGGCGACGCCGCGCATTCCATTCAGGAATCCGATGGCCTGGAAGCGCAGGAGGACGGCACGCCGGCCCTGAGCCCGCAGGAATGGTAGGCGTACCGGCGCACCATCCGCGTCGAGACGCTCGGCGAGCCGCCCGAGTCGGGCCACTACGCGGCCGACACGCGCAAGCGCGCCAAGGACCAATGACGCGCCCGAAGCCCTGGTAACCCTGGGCCGCCGCCAGCGGCTTAACAAAGTAGGCTTGACTAATGCGTTAGCTGTTGCTAATATGAACGCATGTCTGCAACCCCCTCCCTGAATTCGGTCATGCGCACGCTTGCCGACCCCACGCGACGGGCCGTGTTCGAGCGCATCGTCGGCTGCGAAGAGATCAGCGTCGCCGAGCTCACCCAGGACAGCGGCGTCACCCAGTCGGCCGTGTCGCAGCACCTGCGCGCCCTGCGGGACGCGGGCCTGGTGACCGACCGCGCGCAGGGCCGCAATGTCTTCTACCGCGCGGAGCCGAAGGGGCTCGCCCCGCTCGTCGAATGGATGGGCCATTACGGCGTGTTCTGGCGCGAGCGCTTCGCCAACCTCCACGACCTTCTGAAAGAGATCGAGCCATGAACCACACTGCACCCGCCACGCAAGCAACCGACATCGTCGTCGAGGACACCTTCGCGCACGCGCCGGAAACCGTCTGGAAAGCCTTGACCAGCGGCGCGCTCATCGGCCGCTGGCTGATGGAGCCCAAGGGCTTCGCGCCGGTCGAGGGCACCGAGTTCACCTTCCAGACCACGCCCGGCGGCGCATGGGACGGCGTCATCCGCTGCAAGGTGCTCGAGGTGGTGCCGAACGAGCGGATCGCCTATGCATGGAAGGGCGGCCACCCGGACAACGTGGGCTACGGCGCGCCGCTGGACACGGTGGTGACCTGGACCCTGGCGCCGGCGGACAAGGGCACGCGGCTGCGCCTGGTCCATTCGGGATTCGTCGCGCCGGCCAACGACTCCGCGCTGAAGACCATAAGCGAAGGCTGGAAGAAGGTCGTTCCCCGCATCGGCGACCTCGCCGGCGAGCTGCACTGAGCACGCGGCAGCGCACACACAACCACCAGAAAGGCACCTGACCATGAGCGAGAACTACACCGGCGGATGCGCCTGCGGCACCATCCGTTTCGACATCGCTGCCAAGCCGGTCGCGATGAACGACTGCCAGTGCCGCGACTGCCAGCGCCGAAGCGGCACCGGCCACGGCTCGTACCTCACGTTCGCCTCGCGCGCGGCCGCGAAGCTGACTGGCGAGGCGAAGGAATGGGACGTCACCGGCGACGGCGGCACGCTCAAGCGCCACGCGTTCTGCCCGGCCTGCGGCTCGCCGGTTTATCTGACCTTTCCCCAGATGCCGGACCTGTTCATCGTGCATGCCGCGAGCCTGGACGACCCCGCGATGTACAAGCCGCAGTTCGTGCTTTTCACGGCGAGCGGCCACCCCTGGGACGCGGTCGGCCCGGCACTGCAGACGTTCGAGCGGATGCCACCGCGCGCGGCCGCCGGCTGAAACACACCGGCTGGCCCGCTTGAGCGCGCCCGCGCGGCGTGGCACCATCCGCGGATGACCAGGCCCGCCGCTCCTACGCAGCATCTCGCCGACCTCGCGCGGCTGCGCCGCGTGCGCGACCGCATCGACCGCGAGTACGCGCAGCCGCTGGACGTGGAGGCGCTCGCCTATGCCGTGGGCATGTCGGGCGGGCACCTGCACCGGCAGTTCCGGCTGGCCTATGGCGAGACGCCCTATGCGTACCTGATGACGCGGCGCATCGAGCGCGCGATGGCGCTGCTGCGCCGCGGCGATGTCAGCGTCACCGACGCCTGCTTCACGGTCGGCTGCGGCTCGCTGGGCACCTTCAGCACCCGCTTCGCCGAGCTGGTGGGCATGCCGCCCAGCGTGTACCGGCGCGAGGCCGCGGGCGCGGCGGCGGGCATGCCGCCGTGCGTGGCGAAACAGATCACGCGGCCGATCAGGAATCGAGAAGCGCCGCCAGCGCAGCACAATTAGACTGGCTGCATGGACATCAACATTCACTCAACCTTCCTGCCGCACACCGATGCGGAGGCCTCGCTCGCGTTCTACCGCGACACCCTCGGCTTCGAGGTGCGCAACGACGTCGGCTACAACGGCATGCGCTGGATCACGGTCGGCCCCACGGGGCAGCCCGGCACGTCCATCGTGCTGTCGCCGGTGGGCGCGACGCCCGGCATCACCGAGGACGAGCGCCGCACCATCTCCGAGATGATGGCCAAGGGCACCTACGCCATGCTCCTGCTGGCCACCAAGGACCTCGAAGGCGCCTTCGCGCGGCTGCAGGCCAGCGGCGCCGAAATCGTCGCGGAGCCGACCGACCAGCCCTACGGCGTGCGCGACTGCGCCGTGCGCGATCCCGCGGGCAACATGCTGCGTATCCAGCAGCTGCGCTGACCATGGCGACAGCGGGTCCGACCTCCGGCCAATCGGCTTCCGAGCTGATCGACGAGCGCATCGCCGGGCTGAAGGACTGGCGCGGCGCGACGTTGCGCCGCATGCGCAAGCTGATCCACGAAGCCGTGCCGGATGTGGTGGAAGAATGGAAATGGATGGGCACGCCGGTGTGGTCGGCTGGCGGCATCCTGTGCACCGGCGAGTCATACAAGGACAAGGTGAAGCTCACGTTCCTGAAGGGCGCGTCGCTGCCTGACCCGGCGAAGCTGTTCAACTCCAGCCTCGACGGAAACGCCCGGCGCGCCATCGACATCGCCGAGGGCGAAGAGGTCGACGCGCAGGCGTTCAAAGCGCTGATCCAGGCCGCCGCCGCGCTCAATGCGCCCGGCGCCAAGGCCAAGCCGAAGCGCGCGAAGTAGGCACGGAGGTTGCGCAGTCCATGAAGTCCCGCAGTTCCACCGGTGGCCTGGTCTATTCCACGGAGCTGGGCCGCACCTGCCCGGTGTGCCGCAAGGCCATCGCGCAATGCACCTGCGCCAGGTCCGCAGTGCCAACACCGCCTTCGGACGGCATCGTGCGGATCTCCCGTGAAACCAAGGGCCGCGGCGGCAAGGCGGTGACGCTCGTGCGCGGCCTGGCGCTGGACGCGGCTTCCCTGGACAAGCTGGGCAAGCAGCTCAAGGCCGCGTGCGGCTCCGGCGGCACGGTGAAGGACGGCGTCGTCGAAATCCAGGGCGACCATTGCGCCAAGGTGCTGGAACTGCTGCAGGCACAGGGCCACAAGGCCAAGCGCGCCGGCGGCTGAGACCGGGTCCGGCGATCTCGCCTCGCCGCCGCCGCGCATTGGCAGCCGCGCTCTTTACTCAAACGTGCGCACGACGCAGGACGCTTTGGTCGTGATCAACCAGCTGTCCTGCACCCGATGCATGACGAAGTGATCGTTGAACAGCTTCTTTCCGATCCGCACCTTCACTGCTGCCGTTGCAAGGCTGTCCGAGATGTTCTCCATGGAGAGGATCGCTTCATCCCTCGGCGCGCCGGTCGATCGAGGGCTCGGCCTCCCGTGGATGAGCGCCGCATAGTCGGGCGACGACAGGGTTTGCAGCTGGCCTTCATCGAGCCACTGGACAAGGCAGCTCGGGTGGAAGACCTTGTCGAAGTCGCGGCTCGTCGGCTCATAGGCCAAATTGAAATAGTCCTCGATCAAAGCGACTACTGCGTGGGTCTGGGTCATTGCTCTCTTTTTTCAATGGTCGGAAGACCCGTATAGTGAAAGATCCTCCCGCCCTCCGCTACTGCGAATCGGTGATCGCTGCCATTACAGGAACACATAGATCATGGAAGACCTCGATGGAGGACTTGTCAGCGGTTTGCTTGCCCTTGCTGCCGTCGCCGAATCCAGGAGCTTTGGCCGCGCCGCGTCTCGCCTGGGCAAGACGCAGCCTGCGATGAGCCGTGCCGTCCAACGATTGGAGGACCGCCTGCGCGCGAAGCTTTTGCATCGCACCAGCCGGCAGGTTGAAGTGACGGACGCCGGGCATGCGCTGCTATCGAAAGTGCTGCCGTTGCTCCAGGGGATTGAAGAGGCAACTGCCGCGGCCTCGAACCAGACCTCGGTCGTCGACGGAACACTGCGCGTGGCCTGCGATGCCGTGTTCGCGCGCCTTGTGCTGGCACCCGAGTTGGCCCAGTTCCTGAAAGACCACCCTGCTCTTCGGCTGAAACTGGAGACCAGGAACGACCTCCCGGACCTGGTGAGCGACGGGTTCGACCTGGCAATACGGTTTGGACCGCCATCCGTTTCAAACTTGGTCTGTCGCAGGCTATACAGTCCACGCGTCCTGACCGTCGCCGCGCCGTCCTACCTGGAGCAACGCGGCCGGCCGAGGTCGCCGCAGGATCTGGTCGATGATGGCCATGAATGCATCCTGGCCATCGACCCGACTGCCGGCAGGCCCTTCGAATGGGAGTTCTGGCGCGGCAACGAGAAGGTGAAAGTGGCGGTCAGCGGGAACCTGACGGTCACGGATGCGGGAACCAAGATCGGGGCCTGCCTCGCCGGCTACGGGATCGCCCAGGTGATCGACCTTGGAATCGAAGCGCACCTGCGTGCAGGCACGCTGGAGCCGGTTTTGACCGACTGGCCCGACGAGACCTTTCCTCTTTACGTCTACTACCCCAGCCGGAACCACGTTCCGGCCAAGGTAAGAGCGTTCATCGACTTTGTTGCGGGCATGATGCCCGAGCCGCGCTTGAACACCTGGTAGGCGTGCAACGGGCCTGCCATCTGCACTTCAGGAGCCACAAGCGACAATCGCCGTTTTGCACAACGGAGACACGCCATGCTCAGCAAGAACACTATCTGCCTCTGGTACGACGGCACCGCGCTGGAGGCGGCGCAGTTCTACGCGAAGACATTCCCTGACAGCGTCGTCGGCGCCGTCCACCGCGCACCGGGCGACTTTCCGTCCGGCAAGCAGGGCGACGTGCTGACGGTCGAGTTCACCGTCATGGGCATTCCCTGCCTCGGCCTGAACGGCGGCCCGGCGATCAGCCACAACGAGGCCTTCTCGTTCCAGGTGGCCACCGACGACCAGGCCGAAACCGATCGCCTGTGGAACGCCATCGTCGGCAACGGCGGCAAGGAAAGCGACTGCGGCTGGTGCAAGGACAAATGGGGCCTGTCGTGGCAGATCACGCCCCGCGTCCTCACGGAAGCGTTCACCGGTGCGGACCGCGCGGCGGCCAAGCGCGCCTTCGACGCGATGATGCAGATGAAGAAGATCGACGTGGCGGCGATCGAGGCGGCGCGGCGGGGTTGAGCCTGCGCAACACGGGTCATGGCATCCGGTGCAAGATGCGCAATCCTTCACCGTCAACGAGAGCCATCCCATGCCACAGCCGACCCGCGAAGGCCAGCCCGTCCCCCAGGTCAAGTTCCGCTACCGCGCGAATGACGACTGGAAAGAGATCACCTCCGACGCCCTGTTCAAGGGCCGCACGGTGGCGGTGTTCTCGCTGCCCGGCGCCTTCACGCCCACCTGCTCCAGCACCCACCTGCCGCGCTTCAACGAGCTGGCCTCCACCTTCAAGCACAACGGCGTGGACGAGGTGGTCTGCATCGCCGTGAACGACCCCTTCGTCATGGAAGAGTGGGCCAAGAGCCAGGAGAGCGACAGCATCTTCATGCTGCCGGACGGCAATGGCGCCTTCACCGAGCAGATGGGCATGCTGGTGGACAAGAGCGATCTCAATTTCGGCAAGCGCTCGTGGCGCTACTCCATGCTGGTGCGCGACGGCATCGTCGAGAAGATGTTCGTCGAGCCCGAGGAGCCGGGCGACCCGTTCAAGGTGTCCGACGCCGACACGCTGCTGCACTACGTCAACAAGGACGCCCAGGAGCCCGCCCAGGTGGCGCTGCTCACCCGCGAAGGCTGCGCGTTCTGCGCCAAGGCCAAGAAGCTGCTGGACGAGGCCGGCGTGACCTATGCCGACGTGCCGCTGCCGCACAGCATCCGCACCCGCGCGCTGGGCGCGATCGCCAAGGCGAAGACGGTGCCCCAGCTGTTCGTCAACGGAGAGCTCATCGGCGGCAGCGACGCGGTGGAGCAGTGGGTGAAGCAGCGGCAAGGCTGAGGTGCTTGCGCGGGGGGGAATGACCGTGACGGACTCCCGCGCCGCGGTCGAACTCAGCGAGTCGGAGCTTCGTGCGGTCGCCGGTTATGCGGCGGCGTGCGCGCTGCCCGCGCTGGCGATTTTCGAGCGTGAGCGGCCCGGCGATCCACGGCCACGCGCCGCCATCGACGCCGCGCAGGCATTCGCGGATGGAGCCAGGCGCACCCAGGTGCTGCGTGACAGTTCCTGGGCGGCGCAACGCGCGGCGCAGGAGGCGCGCCTTGCCGGCCAGCCCGCAGCGAGCGAGGCTGCGCGCGCTGCCCTTGCCGCGGCTGGCGCGGCGTTCCTCCATCCACTGGCTCAGGCAACCCAGGTCAAGCACATCCTCGGCGCTGCGGCGCACGCCGCCCGCGCGTTTGAACTTGCCACCGGGGACGATCAAACGGTTGCAGCCGATCGCATCGCTGCCGCGGGCGGCCTCGCACCTGCGGTCGTGGTGGATATCCTGAGGCGCTACCCGACCGCGCCGCCCGGAGGTGGGCGAGCTGGACAACTCATCCGCCAGTTGGACGCTGCGCTTCGGCAGACGCAAAGCGCAGCGCCACACGACCGCGGCGGCCGCGAGCTCCTTTAAGCCCCATTGCAGAATAGGCGGATGCGCCAAGCCGCCCTCCCGTTCCCGCCCGCCATCTCCGCGCCTTGTCCGGCAGCCACACCATGACCGTCGCCATCATCGGCGGCGGCCCCGCCGGCCTCATGGCCGCGGACGTTCTGGCGCAGGCCGGCGTCGCGATCGACCTGTTCGACCGCATGCCCTCAGTCGGCCGCAAGTTCCTCCTGGCCGGGCGCGGCGGGCTCAACCTCACCCATTCGGAGCCCACGCCCGCCTTGCTGTCGCGCTATGGCCAGCGTGTCGGCGACCTGCATGCCGCGGTGAGCGCGTTCGACGGGCCGGCCGTGCGCGCCTGGGCCGCGGGGCTCGGCATCGGCACCTTCGTCGGCACCTCTGGCCGGGTGTTCCCAACCGACATGAAGGCCGCGCCGCTGCTGCGCGCCTGGCTGCACCGGCTGCGCGCCGC
>NZ_JACCWG010000371.1 GCF_013697775.1 Ramlibacter sp.
GAACTGGTGCGCCGCGTCGCCCGCATGGCGCCGCGGGTGTGTCTGGCGCCCGCTGCGCGCGAGATGCTGCGCGCCATGGCCGCGGCGCTGCCGGTTCCGGCCTCGGCCGTGCTGCGGTTGATGGCGATGCCGGTGTTCGCGCCGCTCATGCTCAAGCTGCTGGGCCGCCGCGTGGCCGCGCTCGGTTCGTGCATGCGCTCGTCCGTCACGCCGACCGTGGTGCATTGCGGCACCAAGCGCACCGTGGTGCCCAGCAGCGCCGTGGTCGACATGGATGCGCGCCTGGTCCCCGGCGACAACGTGGACGACCTGCTCGGCCGCATCAAGCGGGTCGCCCCGCCGGGCGTCACCTTCTCCGTGCAGGCGCAGCAGCGGCACGAAGCCGCGCTCGACATGGGCCAGTACGCGCGCCTGGCGGCGCTGCTGCGCGGCGCCTACCCGCAGTCGGTTCCGGTGCCGATGCTGCTACCCGGCACCACCGACGCGCGCCACTTCCGCCGCCTGGGCATCCAGACCTACGGCTTCCTGCCGATCGCCATGCCCAAGGGCATGGCCTACATGAACCTGATTCACGGCACCGACGAACGCATTCCGGTGGAGGCGGTGGCGATCGGCAGCCGCCTGATCTCCGAGTTCATCTCCGGATACGAAAGTTGACAGCGATGGCAAACATGCGCCGGCTGCTAGCATCGAACATGAGCACGGAAACCCCCACCCCCGCCCTTCCACTGCCCCGCACCACGCTGTTCCTGATGGCCGCGTGCGCGGCGACCAGCGTGGCCAACGTCTACTACGCGCAGCCGCTGCTCGACGCGGTGGGCGGCGAGTTCGGCATCTCCACCGCCGCGGTCGGCGGCGTGATCAGCGCCACCCAGCTCGGCTGCGCACTGGCGCTGGCCTTCGTCGTGCCGCTGGGCGACCTGATGAACCGCAAGCTGCTGCTGTGCCTGGAGCTCGCGCTGCTGGCGCTGGTGCTGCTGGCCGTGTCCATCTCGCCGACGCCGCTGGCCATGCTGGCCGGCATGGTCGGGCTTGGCTTGCTCGGCACCGCGGCAACGCAGGGCACCATCGCCTATGCCGCGACGCTGTCGTCGCCGGCCACGCGCGGCAGCACCGTGGGCGCGATCCAGAGCGGCGTGCTGGTCGGCGTGCTGGGCGCGCGCTCGCTGGCCGGATTCGTGGCCGACCTGGCCGGCTGGCGCGCGGTGTTCGTCGTGTCCGCCGTCATCGCCGCGGGCATGCTGGCACTGATGATGAAAATGCTGCCCGCCCTGGCCGTGGCGCCGGCGCGGCTCGGCTACCCCGCGCTGCTGATGTCGATGGTGCGGCTGCTGGCCACCGAGCGCGTGCTGCAGGTGCGCGGCATGCTCGGCCTGCTGATCTTCGCGGCGCTGGGCGCGTTCTGGAGCGCGGTGGCGCTGCCGCTGCGCGAGCCCCCCTACCAGCTGCCCTACACCGCCATCGGAATGTTCGGGCTGGTCGGCATCGCCGGCGCGCTGACCGCGTCGCGCGCGGGGCGCTGGGCCGACAAGGGGCACGGCCAGCGCACCTCCATGTATGCGCTGCTGTGCATGATGGCTGCGTGGGCGCCGTTGGCGATGCTGCCGCAGTCGCTGTGGATCCTGGGCGCCGGCATCGTGCTGCTGGACATGGGCGGGCAGGCGGTGCACGTGACCAACCAGACCATGATCTTCAAGACCCGCCCGGAGATGCACAGCCGGCTGGTCGGCTGCTACATGCTGTTCTACGCCGCCGGCCTTGGGCTGGGCGCGATCACGGCGACCACGGTGTTCGCGCGCGTCGGCTGGAGCGGCGTCTGCTGGCTCGGATTCGGCATCAGCGCGGCCGCGCTCGCCTTCTGGCGCCTGACCTTGCGCGCGGCCACCGTGCCGGCCGCCCCCAACACGGCCTGACACCCAGGCCCGACACGCTCCATCACACAAGCCAGGGAGGCTTCCGATGCACACCGCCACATCCGTTCCAGTGAAAACCGAACCGCCGCCGCCGCGGCTGTTCGAGGCCGCGCACGACTTCGACCCCATGGACTGGGCCTCGGTGCGCGGCCAGTTCAAGCTCGATCCGGCGCTCGCGCACCTGTCGAATTTCTACCTTTGCTCGTACCCCAAGCCGGTGCGCGACGCCATCGACTTCTACCGCGACGCGCTCGACCGCGATCCGCACTCGTTCCTCAACGACAACATGTTCGCGCGCCCCGAACAGGCGCTGTGGCGGCGCGTGGCCGAGACCATCGCGCGCTACACCGGCGGCAGCTTCGACGAGATCGCACTCACCGGCAACACCACGCTGGGCCTCGGCCTGGTCTACAACGGCATCGCGCTGCGCCCCGGCCAGGAGATCCTGACCACCACGCACGAGTTCTATCCGCACTACGAGGCGGTGCGGCTGGCCGCCGAGCGCTACGGCGCCACGCTGCGCCAGGTGAGCTTGTACGAGGACAGCGCGCGCGCCTCGGTCGGCGAGATGGTGGACCGGCTGGTCAGCGCGGTCGGGCCGCAGACGCGGGTGCTTGCCGTCACCTGGGTGCATTCCAACTTCGGCGTGGTACTGCCCATCACCGCCGTGTCCGCCGCATTGGCCGCCGTCAACCGCGACCGCGCGCCCGAGGACCAGGTGCTGCTGGTGGTGGACGGGGTGCACGGCTTCGGCGTGCTCGACGAGGACGTGGCCCGCATGGGATGCGACTTCTTCGCGGCGGGCACGCACAAGTGGATGCTGGGGCCGCACGGCTCCGGCATCGTCTGGGGCAAGGCGGCGAGCTGGGCGCGCATCCGACCCACCATTCCGTCGCTGATGGCGCGCGAGCCGGCCAACGCCTGGCGCGAATCGCGCACGCCGGCCGGCCCGGTGCAGGCGGCCTGGGTCAGCCCGGGCGGCTTCCTCGCCTACGAGCACATCTGGGCGATTGCCGAGGCGTTTCGCTTTCACGAACGCATCGGGCGCGCGCGCATCGCCGAACGCATCCTGGCGCTGAACGGCGCGCTGAAGGACGGGCTGGCACAGATGTCCCACGTGCGGCTGCTCTCGCCGCGCGCGCGCGAACTGTCCGCCGGGTTCGTCTGCTTCGACGTGGAGGGCATTGCGCCCAAGGAAGTCGCGCTGCGGCTGCGCCAGGCAGGCGTGATCGCCAACGCCACGCCTTATGCGCGCTCGTGCGCGCGGTTCTCGGCCGGCATCGTCAACAGCGAAGCCGACATCGAGCGCGCGCTGGCCGTGGTGCGTGCGATGCGCTGAGGCGCGAAGTCAGCCGCCGGCCTCGCCGCCCGCCGGGCCCCAGAACACGACCCAGGCGGAGAAGTCGGCCGAGAAGCGTTCGAAGCGGTGCTCGGCGCGCGCGGGCACGAACACCACGGTGCCCGGCGCGCACGCGACCGGCTCGCCAGCGACCACCAGCGTGGCGGTGCCGGCATGCACGAGGTACAGCTCGTCCTGCGCATGCGGCGTCTGCGGATCGGTGCCGACGGGCGCATACAGCTCCACCGACATCGTGCCGTGCGCGAGCGCCCGGATGAAGCGCTCGCCTTGCGGCCATTGGGGCGTGGTTTTGCCGGGGAGTTGCGCGAGCAGCGCGGCGGCGGAAGCGTGGAGGGTCATGATGCGGCGAGTTGCTTTGGTTGTGGATGGTAGGCGGGCGTCGCCGCTCTCTCGTCTCAGGCCGTACCGCCGCCCTTCTTAAGACTGATCTTTCGGGCGCTGAGCTGTTTTTCCATCTGCTCCAGCATCCGCATGTCGTCCTGGTCGGCTTCCAGGGCTTCCGCTTTTCGCCGCGCTGCATCGAATTGCTCGTAGCGCTCGTTCACGACGGCGGTCATATCCTGGTGGCTGATGCGGCCCAGCCC
Organism: Ramlibacter sp.; assembly: GCF_013697775.1. Lineage (GTDB taxonomy): Bacteria > Pseudomonadota > Gammaproteobacteria > Burkholderiales > Burkholderiaceae_C > Ramlibacter. The sequence goes on from NZ_JACCWG010000371.1 coordinate 3,858, forward strand.
TTTCAGCACGGGCTGGTCGTTGAATTCCATGAAGCTGTCCACGTATGCCCGCCAGTCGGCCATGCGCAGATTTTTACGCTGCGTGGTCCGCAGCTCGGCGAAGTCCAGGAACAGGGTGACGATGCGATTCAGATGATCCAGTTCACCGGCATCCAGATAGTTCTTCGCCACGATCACGTCCGCCTTGCGGACGCGGCCGGCCTTCCAGGACGTGAGCGCCATGTTGGGGCGGCTCGGGTCCGCGCGTTGCACCACCAGTTCGGCGGCCGTGCAGCGTGTGACGGCGTAGAACATCTTGTTCTGCACTTCGGCGAAGAACTGTGCGGTGGCGTCGCCATCATCCGCATAGTCGATGGACAGGGCGAACAGGTCGCGGACTTTCTGATAGAAGCGTTTTTCCGAAGCGCGAATGTCCCGGATGCGCCGGAGCAGCTCGTCGAAGTAGTCCCCCTGGTCACCGCCCTTCAGGCGCTCGTCGTCCATGACGAAGCCCTTGACCAGATATTCCTTCAAGTGCGCCGTGGCCCATTGGCGAAACTGCGTGCCGCGCGGCGACTTCACCCTATAGCCGATGGCCAGGATCATGTCGAGGTTGTAGAGCTTGACCGTTCGCCGTACCTGTCTGGCGCCCTCGGTTCGAACCTGTAAGTCCTGCTTACAGGTTGCCTCCAGCCTCAGCTCGCCCTCGTCGTAAATCGCACCGACGTGCTGGGTGATGTTCTGCGGTGACGTCTGAAATAACTCTGCCAGTTCCGCCTGCGTCAGCCACACCGATCCATCCTCGGTCCGGAGGAAGAATCGGGCCGTCCCGTCCTGAGTGGCGTAGAGCACCAACTCAGCGCCGCGATGCTCTTGTTCGTCCATATCCCCTCTGTGAGTTGCGTGCCGATTCACAGCACCAGCACCGCCCGGAAGTCATTCACGTTGGTGTGCGTCGGCCCACTGACCACCAAGTCGCCGATGGCGGAAAAATAGCCGTACGCATCGTTGCGGTCCAGCGACTGGTCGATGCGCATCCCCTGTGCCTGGGCGCGCGCCAGGGTGTCGGGGGCGACGAAGGCGCCGGCGTTGTCCTCCACGCCGTCGATGCCGTCGGTGTCCGCCGCCAGAGCCCACACGTCGGCCTGGCCCTGCAGCGCCTGCGCCAGCCCCAGGCAGAACTCGCCGGCACGGCCCCCCCGGCCGCGTGGTGTGCCTTCAGCCTGCTTGCGCACGGTCACCGTCGTCTCGCCGCCCGACAGGATCACGCAGGGCTTGCGGAACGGCTGGCCGTGCGCGGCGACGGCGCGCGCCAGCGCGGCATGCACCTTGCCGACTTCGCGCGATTCGCCTTCCATCTCGTCGCTCAAAATGTGCGCGTCCAGGCCGGCAGCACGTGCCGTTTCGGCCGCAGCCTGCAGCGACTGGCGCGGGGTGGCGATCGGGTGCACCGACTGCCCTGCGAACGCTGCGTCGCCCGGCTTCGGCGTCTCCAGCGCGCCCTGCTCCAGGGCGGACAGCACCGCGCCCGGCAGGTCGATGCGGTAGCGCCGCAGGATGGCGACGGCGTCCGCGCAGGTGGTGGCGTCGGGCACGGTCGGGCCGCTGGCGATCACCGACACGTCGTCGCCCGGCACGTCGCTGATCGCCAGCGTGACCACGCGCGCGGGCGCGCAGGCCGCCGCGAGCCGCCCGCCCTTGATGCGCGACAGGTGCTTGCGCACGCAGTTCATCTCGCCGATGTTGGCGCCGCTTTCCAGCAGCTGCGTGTTGATGCGCTGCTTGTCCGCCAGCGTCAGCCCGTCGGCCGGCAACGTCAGCAAGGCCGAGCCGCCGCCGGAGATCAGGCACAGCACCAAATCGTCTGGCGTGAGGCCTTGCGCCAGCGCCAGGATGCGTTCGGCCGCCTGCAGGCCGGCTGCGTCCGGCACCGGGTGCGCTGCCTCGACGACTTCGATGCGCGCCGGCAGTCCGTTGGGACGCGGCGGCGTGTGGCCGTAGCGCGTGACCACCAGGCCCGACAGCGGTGCATCGGCCGGCCACAGCGCCTCCACCGCTTGCGCCATCGCGCCGCCCGCCTTGCCGGCGCCAAGCACGACGGTGCGGCCCCTGGGCGGCGGCGGCAGAAACGGCGCCGTGTTGTGCAGCGGCAGGGCGCGCTGCACCGCGGTGCGGAAGAGGTGTTCGAGGAAGGCGCGGGGCTGCAGGCGCGGGTCCAGGGTCATGGCGCTTATTGTGAAGCGAACGCGAAGCCGCCGTCCTCCGCCCCTTGACTTCAGGTTGGCTTGAAGTGGAACAGTGTGCCGTCATGCAAGCTGAAGGGGAAAAGCAATGGACGAGACGCTCGAATTTCTGGCACGCACGCTACTGGTCGGCGCCGGCGCGACGGCCGTGATGGACGCCTGGACGCTCTTCATCAAGCGCTGTTTCGGTACGGTCCCGCTCGACTACGCGATGGTCGGCCGCTGGATCGGCCATCTGCCGCGCGGCCGGTTCGTGCACCAGGCCATCGCGCGGGCGGCGCCGGTGCGCGGCGAACGCGCCATCGGCTGGGGCGCGCACTACGCCATCGGCATCGCCTTCGCGGCCATGCTGCTGGCGATCGCCGGCCTGGAATGGGCGCGCCGGCCGACCGTGGCGCTGCCGCTGGTGTTCGGCGTCCTGACGGTCGCCGCACCGTTCTTCGTGCTGCAACCCGCGCTCGGCGCAGGGATTGCCGCCTCCAGGACGCCGCGGCCCGGCGCCGCGCGCCTGCGCAGCCTGATGACCCATGCGTCGTTCGGGCTGGGACTGGCTTTGTCCGCCTGGCTGCAGAGCCTGGTATTGCGCGCCTGACCAATCGCGCCACGTTTGTCACTCACACCTCGCGCTGGCGCTGCCTAGCATGGCTTCACCAACAGCGAAGGAACGAAACGATGACGACGACACACACCACCGGCACCCGCGCGGAATGGCTGGCCGCGCGGCTAGCGCTGCTCGCCGAAGAAAAGGAACTCACGCGCCGCAGCGACGCGGTGGCGCAGCGCCGTCAGCAGTTGCCCTGGGTGCGCGTGGACAAGGCCTACCAATTCGAAACCGGCGCCGGCGCCGCCTCGCTGAAGGACCTGTTCCAGGGCCGCTCGCAGCTGCTCGTGTACCACTTCATGTTCGGCCCGGAGTTCACCGCGGGCTGCCCGTCCTGCTCGCTGATCGCCGACGGCTTCGATGGCTTCACCGTGCACCTGGCCAACCACGACGTGATGCTGACGGCCGTGTCGCGCGCGCCGCTGGCCAAGCTGCACGCGTACCGGGAGCGCATGGGCTGGACCTTTCCCTGGGTGTCCTCGGGAAGCGGCGAGTTCAACTTCGACTTCAACGTCACGTTCACCGAGATGCAGCAGCGCGAGGGCGGCATCGACTACAACTACCAGCGCGAGCCCGCGGTGAGCTGGCGCACCGGGCGGCAGGACGGCGGCGAGAGCCCGGTGGCCGGCATCGCGGCGGCCAGCGGCACCGACGTGGCGGGCTACATGCGCGAGCGCCCGGGCGTGAGCGCCTTCGTGCTGGAGGACGGCGTGGTCCACCACACCTACTCCGGCTACTCGCGCGGGGTGGACGGCCTGTGGGGCGCCTACCAGTGGCTCGACCGCGCACCATTGGGGCGCAACGAAACCGGCATCTGGTGGCGCCGCCACGACGAGTACGGGACGGCCCTGCCCGTCCAGGGGAACGCCCTGTGAAGCTGGTGCGGCTCAGGGCGCCGGGAGGCCTGGACCATCTCGACCTCGTCGAAGAGGACCGCCGCCAACCCGTCGCGGGTGAACTGCTGGTGAGGGTCCGGGCCTGCTCGCTGAACTACCGCGACGTGTTCGCGGTGCAGGGAAAGGTCCCGCTCGCCGATGGCCGCGTTCCCCTGTCGGATGGCCGGGGACCACGTGGTCAGCACGTTCTACCCCTACTGGCCGGGCGGCGACATGACGCCCGCAATCCGGCGCGACGTTCCGGGAGAAACCGTCGACGGCTTTGCCAGCGAATTCGTGTGCATGCCCGCGCATTTCTTCACGAAGGCACCGGCCGGCTACACGCATGCGGAGGCGGCCACGCTCACCTGCACCGGCGTTACCGCCTGGCGGGCGCTGGTGGTGTGCGGCCGGGTCAAGCCCGGCGACACGGTGCTGGTCCTCGGCACCGGCAGCGTGTCGCTGTTCGCGCTGCAGTTCGCGAAGGCCGCCGGGGCGCGGGTGATCGCGACCTCGTCGTCCGAAGGCAAGCTGCAGGCGCTGCGGCGCCTGGGGGCCGATGCCGTCATCGACTACAAGGCCGTGCCGGACTGGGGCGAGAAGGCCAGGAGCCTGACGGGCGGGCACATCGCGCTGGTCGGCGTGCTGACGGGTTTCACCGCGCAGGTGTCGATCCCGGCGCTGTTTTCCAACCAGATCCGCATCAGCGGGATCTCCATCGGCAGCAGGGCGGACCAGGAGGACATGGTCCGCGCCATCGAGGCGAACCGCCTGAAGCCGGTGATCGGCCGCAGCTTTGCGCTGCCAGACATCGCCGCGGCGTTCGAGGAGTACCAGTCGCAACAGCACTTCGGGAAGGTGTGCCTCGACCTGTGAGGACGCCTCCGGCAACAGCGGACGTGGACGGGCGTCCTACACGCTGTGCCGGCGCAATCCGCACACCCGCCGGGAGGCGGGGTGTAGGCTGGCGCCAATGAATCTGACCGATCAACTTCGTCTTTGGGGCGCGACGCACGCGCAGGCACGGGCCGCTGAAACCGCGGCAAGGCAGCATGGCGCGGACGCATCTGCCGATCTGCACCGCGAAGCCCGGGCGTTGCGCGAACGCGCCGACCACCTGCACCGCGAGATCTACCGGGACATCGGCGCCAAGCCGCGATCCACCCACGGCTGAGGCCGTATGCTTCGCCCCGATGCGCTGCGAAGACATTGCCTCCAGCCCCGAATTCCGGCACCTGTCGCGCCTGGCTGGCGTCGCGGCGGAGCTGCGCTATGCCGGCGTGAACAATTTCGTCGGCCGCGATCTCTACGGGTCGCTGGACTGCGCCTGGCTGCACCACCTGGCGGCCACCGGCCTGGAGCGCGCGGCGGCAATGCTTGCGCTTGAAGCGCCGGGCCACCGCCTGCTGGTGCTGGACGCCTTGCGGCCGCACCGCGTGCAGCTGCAGCTGTGGGATCACCTCGACGGCACCGACTTGCGCCAATACGTGGCCGACCCGGCGCGCGGGTCCATCCACTCGTTCGGCATGGCGCTGGACGCGACGCTGATCGACGCCCAGGGCCGCGAGCTGGACATGGGCAGCGGCTTCGACGAGATGACCGAGCTGTCGCACCCGCGCCTGGAAGCGCAGCACCTGGCCACCGGCGCCCTCACGCCGGCGCAGCACCGCAACCGCCTGCTGCTGCGCCGTGTCATGGTCCACAGCGGCTTCAACGGCATCGACAACGAATGGTGGCATTTCGACATGCTGGACCGCCAGCATGTGCGGCAGCACTTCACGCGGGTGGAGTGATCACTCCACCTTCGCTCCACCCTCGAACCAGCGCCCGATCAGCGCCCGCTCCGCATCGGTGATGCCGGTGGCGTTGTTCAGCGGCATGGTCTTGGCCACCACCGCCTGCTGATACACCGCCTGCGCATGCTGCTTCAGGCCGCCGGGCGTGTCCAGCCGCACGTTCTTCATCTGCAGCTGCGCGCCGTGGCACTGGTAGCAGCGCTGCGCCAGCACCGGCTGCAGTTGCGCATAGCCGGCCAGGGCGTTCGCGGCCGCTGAAGCGGAGGTCGGCTGCGGCATCAGCCATGCGATGACACCCACGATCACCGCCACGCCCACCAGTGCATAGCCGGCCGGATGCCTGTTGCGTCCCAGCTTCCAGCCATGCCGCATCACGAAAAACTGACGGATCGCGGCGCCGGCGAACATCATCAGGATCAGCACCAGCCAGTTGCGCGGATGGCCGTAGGTGAAGCCGTAGTGGTTCGACAGCATCGCGAACAGCACCGGCAGCGTGAAGTAGGTGTTGTGCACGCTGCGCTGCTTGCCTCGCTGGCCGTGGATGGGATCGACCGGCTGGCCGGCCTTGATCGACGCCACCACGGTCTTCTGGCCGGGAATGATCCAGAACAGCACGTTAGCGCTCATGGCCGTGGCGATCATCGCGCCCACCAGCAGGAAGGCCGCGCGCCCGGCGAACCAGTGGCAGGCCAGCCAGGACGCCGCGCACACCAGCACCAGGACCAGCGCGCCGACGACGGCGTCTCCGTTCCTGCGCGGGCCGAACCAGCGGCAGATGCCGTCGTACAGGAGCCAGAACACCACCAGGAACGACAGCGCCGCCGCCACCGCGGCAGCGGGCGGCCAGTCCATCAGCGATTTGTCGACCAGGTACGTGCCGGCGTTCCACAGGTACGACACCGTGAACAGCGCGAAGCCCGACAGCCAGGTGCTGTAGCTCTCCCAGTAGAACCAGTGCAGGTGCGGCGGCAGCGCCGGCGGCGACACCGCGTACTTCACCGGGTGGTAGAAGCCGCCGCCGTGCACGGCCCACAGCTCTCCCGTGGCGCCCTCGGCGCGCAGCTTGCCGTCGGCCGGCGGCACCAGGCTGCTGTCCAGGAACACGAAGTAGAACGAGGAGCCGACCCAGGCGATGGCCGTGATCACGTGCAGCCAGCGCAGCAGCAGATTGGCCCAGTCGAGAAAATAGCTTTCCATGCGGTGCGTTCAGTGGGGTTGCTGCTGTTGCAAAAGCTGGGCCGCGACGGCAACGGCAATCACCGCCGGCTCCTTGCCCACGATGCCCGGAATGCCGATGGGGCTGGTGATGCGCGCCAGTTCGTCGGGGCGGAAACCGCGCTGCTCCAGCCGGCGGCGGAATGTCGCCCATTTCGTGTTGCTGCCGATCAGGCCGACATACGGCAGGTCGTCGCGCTCGCGCAGGCGCTGCAGGCAGGCGGCGACCACGTCCAGGTCTTCGGCGTGGCTGAAGCTCATGATGAGCACGCGCGTGCCCGGCGCCAGGTCGCGGACGGCCGCCTGCACCGGATCGGAATGCTCGCAGCGCACGTTCGCCGGCACCGCATCGGGAAAGATCTCGTCGCGGCTGTCGATCCAGGTCACCGCGAAGGGCAGGCGCCCCAGCACCTCCACCAGCGCGCGGCCCACGTGACCGCCGCCGAACAGCGCCACCGGCTCCTGGCCCGCCATCGCGCGCAGGTGCAGCGCGCGCACGCCGGCCGCCGTCGTGCCTTCGTAGCGCAGGTGCACCACGCCGCCGCAGCACTGGCCCAGGCTGGGGCCGAGCGGATAGCGGATCACGTCCGGCTGCGCACCGGCCGCACCGGCCGCGCCCTGCAGCTGCGCGCGCGCCTGGGCGATCGCCTGGAATTCGAGCTGACCACCACCGATGGTGCCGGCCACGCGGTCGGCGAACACGGCCATCCAGGCACCGGCCTCGCGCGGTACCGAACCCTGCACCGCATGCACCGTCACCAGCACCCCGGGCGCGTCCTGCGGCAATCCCGTGATTTCCGTCATGGGCGAACTGCTTTACATTGCATCGGTTCGTGACAACAGTTGGCTTGCCCGAACGAGGTCAGCAATATGGAAAGACCATGAAGCCCTTCACCGCCCTGCGTTCTTCCCTTCCCCTGGCCGGCGCCGCGGTCACGGCCCTGCTGGCGTCCTGCAGTTCCACCCCGCCACTGCCGCCGGTGGCCGAAGCCGAAGTGACGCAGCCGGTGCTCACGGCCGCCGCCGCCCACAGCGCGCCCGCCCGTGCAGGCGCGCGCGCGCAGCCTTCCAACGCCGCCACCCCGCGCGCCTACCGCGCCGACGCCGCAACCCACATCTACGGCCTGAACCGCGAACGCATCTGGAAGGGGCGCCTGCCGCCCATGCTGTACGCCGTGGGCGTGCTGCAGGTGGAGGTGGACCGCAACGGCGACGTGCGCAAGCTGGACTGGATGCGCGCGCCCAAGCACGCGCCCGAGGTGGTGGCCGAGATCGAGCGCACCGTGCGTGCCGCCGCGCCCTTTCCGGTGCCCGCGCGCATGGGCAAGGTGGTCTACACCGACACCTGGCTGTGGCACAAGAGCGGCCGCTTCCAGCTGGACACCCTGACCGAAGGCCAGGACTGAGCGCTCGGCCATCGCCTCAGGACCCGCGGTAGGTGGAGTAGCTCCAGGGGCTGGCCAGCAGCGGCACGTGGTAGTGCTGCGCCGTGTCGGCCACGCCGAAGTCCAGGGCCACCCTGTCGAGAAACGGCGGATCGGGCAGCTGCACGCCGCGCGCGCGGAAGTACGCCGCCACGTCGAACACCAGGCGGTAGGTGCCCTTCTTCAGGCTGGCCGTGTCGTACAACGGCCCGCCGGGATTGCGACCGTCGGCGTTGAGCGTGAAGCGCTTGACCAGCACCGGTGTGCTGCCGTCAGCGCCCTGCATACGGTGGAGTTCCACGGCCATGCCCGTGGCCGGCGTGCCATGCATGGTGTCCAGGACATGCGTGCTCAGGCCCATGGCCGTCTCCGGTGATATCGTCCACAGAAGTGTATACACGTTCTGCGCCGGCGGCTAACATGCGGGCTCGATGCAGATGCAGCCGTCCGCCACCAGCCACATCGCCGACTCGCTCACCCGCGCCATCGCGCTGCGCCGCTTGCGGCCCGGCACCAAGTTGGCCGAGCAGAAGCTGGCCGATCATTTCGGCGTCTCGCGCACCCTGGTGCGCCAGGCGCTGCACCAGCTCGCGCAGAACCGGCTGGTGACGCTGGAGCCGGCGCGTGGCGCCTTCGTGTCCGCACCCACCGTGGAGGAGGCGCGCCAGGTGTTCCAGGTGCGCCGCATGCTGGAAGGCGAGATGACGCGCGAATTCGTGCGCACCGTCACGCCCGCCAAGCTGCGCGCATTGAAGGACCACATCGCGCAGGAGAAAGCGCTGCTGCAGGGCGGCGACGCGGCCGGCAGCATCGAGCTGCTGGGCGACTTCCATGTGCGCATGGCCGAACTCACCGGCAACACGGTGCTGGCGCAGATCCTGCGCGACCTGGTGTCGCGCAGCTCGCTGGTGACCTTGATGTACCAGCGCCCCGGCGCGCAGCAGCATTCGCAGGAGGAACACGTGGACATCGTCAAGGCCCTGGCCGCGCGCGACGCCGAGCGCGCCGTCGAACTGATGGAAGAACATCTGCTGCACGTGGAAGAGAGCCTGGCGTTCGACCGGCCCGCGCCCACGCACGACATTTCGGTGGCATTGGCATGACGCACCGCATCTACGACTCCACCGCGCCCTATCCGCGCGACCTGGCCGGCTACGGCCGCAACCCGCCGCATGCGCAGTGGCCGGGCAACGCGCGCATCGCCGTGCAGTTCGTGCTGAACTACGAGGAAGGCGGCGAGAACGCGGTGCTGCACGGCGATGCCGGGTCCGAGCAGTTCCTCTCCGAAATGTTCAATCCCGCGTCGTATCCCGAGCGGCACCTGAGCATGGAGGGCATCTACGAATACGGCTCGCGCGCCGGCGTGTGGCGCCTGCTGCGCGAGTTCGAGCGGCGCGGGCTGCCGCTCACCGTGTTCGGCGTCGGCATGGCGCTGCAGCGGCATCCCGAACTCACCGCCGCGTTCAAGGAACTGGGGCACGAGATCGCCTGCCACGGCTGGCGCTGGATCCACTACCAGCACGTGGACGAAGCGGTGGAGCGCGCGCACATGGGCCTTGCGCTGGACACCATCGAACGGATGATCGGCGAGCGCCCGCTCGGCTGGTACACCGGCCGCGACAGTCCCAACACGCGGCGGCTGGTGGTGGACGACGGCCGGCTGGAATACGACAGCGACTACTACGGCGACGATCTGCCGTTCTGGATGAAGGTGCGCCGCACCGACGGCGCCGTGGTGCCGCACCTGGTCGTTCCCTACACGCTCGACTGCAACGACATGCGGTTCTCGCTGCCGCAGGGCTATTCGCACGCGGACCCGTTCTTCCAGTACCTGCGCGACAGCTTCGACGTGCTGTACGCCGAAGGCGACGAAGCGCCGAAGATGATGAGCATCGGCATGCACTGCCGGCTGCTGGGACGCCCCGGCCGCATGGTCGCATTGCAACGCTTTTTGGACCACATCGCGCGGCACGACCGCGTGTGGGTGTGCCGGCGCATCGACATCGCGCGCCATTGGAAGCAGGTCCACCCTTTCAAGGAATGACATGGCGCTGACGCTGGAACAACTGAACACGGCGGCCGGCGCGGTGGCGCTGCTGGAGGGCATCTACGAGCATTCGCCGTGGATCGCGCAACAGGCGCTGGCGCGGCGGCCGTTCGCGTCGCTCGCGCAGCTGAAGCACGCGATGGCGACGGTAGTGCGCGAAGCTACGCCGGACAAACAGCTCGCGCTGATCCGCGCCCATCCGGAGCTCGCCGGCAAGGCCATGGTGGCGAAGACGCTCACGGCCGAATCGGCCGGCGAACAGAGCGCGGCGGGCCTCACGCAGTGCACGCCCGAGGAATTCGCGCGCATCCAGCAACTCAACGCGGCCTACAACGCGAAGTTCGGCTTCCCGTTCATCCTGGCCGTGCGCGGGCCGCGCGGCAGCGGGCTCGCGCGGGCGCGGATCATCGCGGCGTTCGAGCGCCGACTGGACAACCACCCGGACTTCGAACGCGCCGAGGCGCTGCGCAACATCCACCGCATCGCCGAGCTGCGGTTGAACGACCGCTTCGGCCACGAACCCGAACTCGGCAACCTGCTGTGGGACTGGCACGAGGACCTGGCCCAGCACAGCGACCCCGGCTTTTCGCAGAACGGCCAGCTCACGGTGACCTACCTCACCGACGCGCACCGCGCCTGCGCCATGGCGATTTCGGGGCGCATGCGCGAATGCGGCTTCGACGAGGTGGAGATTGATGCGGTCGGCAACGTGGTGGGGCGCTACCACCCCGTTGGCCCTTCGACAGGCTCAGGGCGAACGGGGAAGACGCTGCTCACCGGCTCGCATTACGACACCGTGCGCAACGCCGGCCGCTACGACGGGCGGCTGGGCATCTTCACGCCGATGGCCTGCGTGCATGCGCTGTCGCGCAGCGGCGAGCGGCTGCCGTTCGGCATCGAGGTGGTGGCGTTCTCGGAGGAGGAAGGCCAGCGCTACCGCGCCAATTTCCTGGCGTCGAGCGCGCTCACCGGCCATTTCGACGCGGCCTGGCTGGACCAGAAGGATGCCGACGGCGTCGCCATGGCCGACGCCATGCGCCACGCCGGCCTGCCCGGCAGCATGCAAGCGGTCGCCGCGCTGCGGCGCGACCCCTCCAGGTACCTCGGTTTCGTCGAGGTGCACATCGAGCAGGGACCGGTGCTCAACGAGCTGGACCTGCCGCTGGGCATCGTCACCTCCATCAACGGCAGCGTGCGCTTCACCTGCGAAGTGACCGGCATGGCCAGCCACGCCGGCACCACGCCGATGAACCGGCGGCGCGACGCGGCGGCGGCGGTGGCCGAACTGGCGCTGTATGTAGAGCAGCGCGCCGCGCGCGACGGCGACAGCGTGGGCACCATCGGCATGCTCAGCGTGCCGGCCGGCTCGGTGAACGTGGTGCCGGGCCGCTGCCAGTTCTCGCTGGACCTGCGCGCACCGAACGACGCGCAGCGCGACGCGCTGGTGAACGACGTGCTGGCCGAGCTGCAGGCCATCTGCGCGCGGCGCGGCGTGCGCCACACGGCGGAGCAGAACATGCGTGCCGCCGCCGCGCCCAGCGCGCCCGACTGGCAGCAGCGCTGGGAGCGTGCGGTGGAGACGCTGGGCGTGCCGCTGTACCGCATGCCCAGCGGCGCCGGCCACGACGCGATGAAATTGCACCTGGTGATGCCGCAGGCCATGCTGTTCGTGCGCGGCGAGAACGCCGGCATCAGCCACAACCCGCTGGAGAGCACCACCAGCGACGACATGCAGCTCGCGGCCGACGCCTTCCTGGCGCTGCTGCGGCAACTGGCAGAGGAACAATCCGCATGAACGCCTACGACTTGCTCGACGCCTGGATCGACGCGCACTTCGACGAGGAAGTGCGCTTCCTGCAGGAGCTGGTGCGCGTGCCCACCGACACGCCGCCCGGCAACAACGCGCCGCATGCCGAGCGCACCGCCGAATTGCTGCAGGGCTTCGGCTTCGAAGCCGAGAAGTTCGCCGTCACCGAATCGGCCGTGCGCGCGCAGGGCATGGAGTCCATCACCAACCTGGTGGTTCGGCGCCGCTTCGGCGAAGGCAAGACCGTGGCGCTGAACGCGCATGGCGACGTGGTGCCGCCCGGCGAAGGCTGGACCCGCGACCCCTACGGCGGCGAGATCGCCGACGGCAAGCTGTACGGCCGCGCCTCCGCCGTGAGCAAGAGCGATTTCGCGAGCTACACCTTCGCCCTGCGCGCGCTGGAAGCGCTGGGCCAGCCGCTGAAGGGCGCGGTGGAACTGCACTTCACCTACGACGAGGAATTCGGCGGCGAGCTGGGCCCCGGCTGGCTGCTGCACAAGGGCTTCAGCAAGCCCGACCTGATGATCGCCGCCGGCTTCAGCTACGAAGTGGTCACCGCGCACAACGGCTGCCTGCAGATGGCGGTGACGGTGCACGGCAAGATGGCGCACGCGGCCGTGCCGCACACCGGCGTCGACGCGCTGCAGGGCGCGGTGCACATCCTCAATGCGCTCTATGCGCAGAACACGCTGTTCCAACAGGTGCGCTCCAGGGTGCCGGGCATCGACCACCCGTATCTCAACGTCGGCCGCATCGAGGGCGGCACCAACACCAACGTCGTGCCCGGCAAGGTGATGTTCAAGCTGGACCGCCGCATGATCCCCGAGGAGAACCCGGTGGAGGTGGAAGCGGCGCTGCGCAAGCTGATCGACGAAACGGCGGCGCAGATGCCGGGCATTCGCGTGGACGTGCGGCGCCTGCTGCTGGCCAACGCGCTGAAGCCGCTGCCCGGCAACGAACCGCTGGTGCGCGCCATCCAGCAGCATGGCCGCGCCGTGTTCGGCGTGGACATTCCCGCCATGGGCACGCCGCTGTACACCGACGTGCGGCTGTACGGCGAAGCGGGCATTCCCGGCGTGATCTACGGCGCGGGTCCGCGCACGGTGCTGGAATCGAACGCCAAGCGCGCCGACGAGCACATCGTGCTGGACGACCTGCGCGGCGCGACCAAGGTGGTGGCGCGTACCTTGTTTGACCTGCTTGGCTGACGCTTTCTGATCGCGACGCGCGCGTCAGTCGGCGTCGTCCTCGAACTGCACCTCCACCACGCAGGGCTGCAATGCATGCAGGCGCATGGCGCCGCGCCGAGGCGCAGCGCAAAGCGGCGGATCAGCGATCGCCGCGTCGGACAGTTCGCTCACCCTCCCGGGCAAAAGCTCGCCCAAAAGAAAAAGGCGCCGGCCGCTTACGCTGCCTGGCGCCTTGATAGCGCGAGCCTGGGGGCCCGCAAGACGTTCTGTGTACTTCCCGACGGCTGCCGCTTAGCGGACGCGGCCGCGGCGGAACAGGTTCACGATGGCCAGCAGGATGACCGCGCCGACCAGCGAAACCACCACGGAACCGATGCTGATGCCGTCATTGATCGTGCCCACGCCGACCAGCGGCGAGATCAGCCAGCCGCCCAAGAAGGCGCCGACGATACCCACCACCACGTTCAGCAGCATGCCCTGCTGGCCGTCGGTGCGCATGATCATGCTGGCAAGCCAGCCCACGATACCGCCAATGATCAACCAAACGATGAAACCCATTTCATACTCCTTTTGCCGCGTACGGCGTGTTGTTGATAGCAAGCGCGCCCTCTCGGATCGCACCCACCTGCCTATCCCTTCAGAATCGGCCGGTGCTATTGACTATGGTCGGGCCTGCCAAGCGCAGGCGTAGTCGGGTGTTACAGCCGGGGGTGCGAGCCCGTCCCGTGGCTGCGTCAGAAAACCCCTACTGCCCGGCCAGGTTGCCACCAGGGGAATTCCCAATCGGACAGGCCCCGTGCGCCCCGACAATCAGCGTGCTCGGCCGTGCCGGGCCCGCGTCTTGCTTGTGGAAGCCCGTCTTTTTGCCTGCTGTTTCCTGCCCCGGAGTCCCGATGAACAAGAGATCCTTCCTGCGCGCCGCCACCGCCCTGGCCCTGGCCGCCGGCTGCGCTGGCGCTGTCGCGCAGCCGCTCACGCCCATCAAGTTCCAGCTCGACTGGCGTTTCGAAGGCCCGGCCGCGCTGTTCCTGCTGCCCGCCGCCAAGGGCTACTTCAAGGAAGCGAAGCTGGACGTGACCGTGGACGCCGGCACCGGCTCGGGCGCCGCCGTGCAGCGCGTGGCTTCCGGCACCTACGACATGGGCTTCGCCGACCTGGCCGCGCTGATGGAATTCCACGCCAACAACCCCGACGCCGCCAACAAGCCGGTGGCGGTGATGATGGTCTACAACAACACGCCGGCCGCGGTGATGGCGCTGAAGAAGTCCGGCATCAAGGCGCCGGCCGACCTGAGCGGCAAGAAGCTCGGCGCGCCGGTGTTCGACGCCGGCCGCCGGGCCTTCCCGATCTTCCAGAAGGCCAACGGCATCGCCGGCGCCACCTGGGTGTCGATGGACCCGCCGCTGCGCGAAACCATGCTGGCGCGCGGCGAGGTGGACGCGATCACCGGCTTCACCTTCACCTCGCTGCTGAACCTGGAAGCGCGCGGCGTGAAGCTCGATGACGTGGTGGTGCTGCCCTATGCGCAGCACGGCGTGAAGCTCTACGGCAACGTGATCATCGCCTCGCCCAAGCTGGTGAAGGAGAACCCGGCCGCGGTGAAGGCCTTCCTGAGCGCCTTCGCCCGGGGCGCGAAAGAGGTCATGGCGAACCCGGACGCGGCCATCGAGTACGTGAAGCAGCGCGACGGCATCATCAACACCGACCTGGAGAAGCGGCGCCTACGCATGGCGATCACCGACGTGGTGGCCAGTGCCGACGCGCGCGCCGAGGGCTTCGGCGTGGTCAACCCCGGCCGCATGGCGCTGATGGCCTCGCAGGTGTCCGATGCCTTTGCCACCAAGACGCGGGTGAACGCCGACACCGTGTGGAACGGCTCCTTCCTGCCGTCCAAGGCCGAGCTGAACGTACTGCCGCCGGCCAGGAAATGACGGGCGGCTTCATCCGCTTTTCGGACGTCTGGCTGGCCTACAACGAGGAGCTGGAGGCAGCCGGGCAGTTCGCGGTGGAGGCCATCGACCTCGAGGTGGCCGAGGGCGCTTTTATCGCCATCGTCGGGCCCTCGGGCTGCGGCAAGTCCACCTTCATGAAGCTGGCCACCGGGCTCAAGCGCCCCTCGCGCGGCAGCATCCTGATCGACGGGCAGCCGGTCACCGGCCCGCTGAAGATCTCGGGCATGGCGTTCCAGGCACCGTCGCTGCTGCCCTGGCGCACCGCCGTGGACAACGTGCTGCTGCCGCTGGAAATCGTGGAGCCGTACCGCGGCAGCTTCAAGGCCAGGCGCGCCGAGTACGAGGAGCGCGCCCGCGCGCTGCTGCGCAAGGTGGGCCTGGGCGGCTACGAGGACAAGTACCCGTGGCAGCTGTCGGGCGGCATGCAGCAGCGCGCCAGCATCTGCCGTGCGCTGATCCACCAGCCCAAGATGCTGCTGCTGGACGAGCCGTTCAGCGCGCTGGACGCGTTCACGCGCGAGGAGCTGTGGTGCATCCTGCGCGACCTGTGGACCGAGCAGCGCTTCAACGTCATTCTGGTCACGCACGACCTGCGCGAATCCGTGTTCCTAGCCGACACGGTGTACGTGATGAGCCGCGGCCCGGGCCGCTTCGTCGCGCGCAAGGAGATCCCGTTGCCGCGCCCGCGCGACCTGGAGCTGACCTACACGCCGGCCTTCGGCGAGATCGTGCACGAGCTGCGCGGCCACATCGGCGCGGCGCGGGCGGCGGCGGGGACGCCGGCATGACCCCGCAGCGCCGCCGTGCGATGGAGCGCTGGGCACCGCTGGTGCTGCTGGCCGCCTTCCTGGTGCTGTGGCAGGCGGTCGTGACCGCGCTGTCCGTGCCCGACTACCTGTTCCCCAGCCCCTGGCAGGTCGCGCAGCAGTTCGCCGAGTTCAAGGGGCCGCTGCTGCAGGCCGCGTGGTCGACCTTCTGGGTGACGATGGTGGGCTTCGCGCTGTCCATCGTGTTCGGCGTGCTGCTGGGGTTCCTGATCGGCTCCTCGCGCATGGCGTACGCGGCCATGTACCCGCTGATGGTCGGCTTCAACGCGATCCCGAAGGCGGCCATCGTGCCGATCCTGGTGGTGTGGTTCGGCATCGGCATCGGGCCGGGCATCCTCACCGCCTTCATGATTTCGTTCTTCCCGATCATGGTGAACATCGCCACGGGTTTGGCGACGCTGGAACCCGAGCTGGAAGACGTGCTGCGCGTGCTGGGCGCCAGGCGCCTGGACGTGCTGGTGAAGGTGGGCCTGCCGCGCTCGCTGCCGTACTTCTACGGCTCGCTGAAGATCGCGATCACGCTGGCCTTCGTCGGCACCGTGCTGGCCGAGATGACGGCGGGCGATTCCGGCATCGGCAACCTGATCCAGACCGCGGGCAGCCAGCAGCGCATGCCGCTTGCGTTCGCCGGGCTGGTGATGATCAGCGCAATGGCAATGGCGATGTACGAGCTGTTCAGCTACGTGGAGAAGCACACGACGGCCTGGGCGCACCGGGGATCGCAGGACGCCTGAGTCCCTGACACGATGCCCTGGCACGCCCGCCTCAGCCTGAACTTGCGCGTCGAAGCCGGCCGAACCGTCGCCCGCTTCGAACACGAAGGCCCGCTGCGCATCCTGCAGAGCCTGTATCCGGAAGGCGACGCGGTGTGCCACAACGTGCTGGTGCACCCGCCCGGCGGGCTGGTGGGCGGCGACGTGCTGGACCTGCGCGTCCACGTGGACGCCGGCGCGCACGGCCTGGTCACCACGCCCGGCGCGTCACGCTTCTACCGGTCCGACGGCGAGGCGGCCGTGCAGCAGGCCCGGCTGCGGCTGGAGGCCAATGCCCGGCTGGAGTGGTTTCCGCTGGAATCGCTGTACTACAGCGGCTGCCGCGCCGAGAACCACGCCGTGTTCGACTTGGCGCCCGGTGCCGAAGCCATGGGCTGGGACGTGATGGCGTTGGGCCTGCCGCAGGCGCGACAGCCCTTCGTGCAAGGCAGCGTGCTGCAGCACCTGCAGCTCGACAACGCCTGGCTCGAGCGCGGCCGTATCGACGCGCACGACACCCGGCTGATGGATGGCCCGCTGGGCCTGGCCGGCCACCGCTGCATGGCCACGATGTTCCTGCTGGCCGGCAGCGCACTGCCGCGCGCCCGCCGCGACCGCGCGCTGGACGTGGCGCGCGCCTGCATCGATGCGCAACCCCAGGCGCAGGCCTGCATCGCCGGCGCCACCGCGCCGGATGCGCGCGTGGTCGTGGTGCGCGCACTGGCGCCGCTGGTGGAGCCGGCGCTGCTGCTGCTGAAGGCGATCCGCGCCACCTGGCGCACGGAGCTGTGGAATCTTTCCGCGGCAGCGCCGCGCGGCTGGGCCCTGTAGCCCTTCGCCGTAGGCCAACTGCCCGCCGCGGCATCGGCGATTGCTCGACTGCAAGGAGCGTCCTACGGGCGCACCCGCCGCGCGCCCTGGTGACGACGGACCCCTCTCCGGCATCGCGCACATCGCCGGCAGCCCACACTTCATCCATCGAACATCGAATATCGCAAGGAGCCCCGAAATGAACACCACCAACATGCGCGCCCCGGCCAAGAGCATCCTGTCGTACGGCATCTGTGCCCTGCTGGCGCTCGGCGCGGCCACAGCGCAGGTGGCGGGGGCGGCGGGCACGGCCGGTGCCACCGGCATCGACGCCTCCGGCAGCTACCAGCAGGAAGTGAACGCCTGCATGACCGGCAAGACCCAGCAGGACCAGGCCACCTGCCTGAAGGAAGCGCGCAACGCACAGGCCGACAAGCAGCGCGGCGTGCTGAACACCTCGGGCAGTCCGCAATCCAACGCCAGCGCTCGCTGCGAAGTGCTGGCAGGCGAAGACAAGGCGGCCTGCCAAGCCCGCATGATGGGCTACGGCAGCACTGAAGGCACCGTGGCCGGCGGCGGCGTGATCCGCGAAGTGGAAACCGTGGTTCTGCCGGCCGGCGCCAGTTCGGTGACCATCCAGCCGCAGACCAATTCCGAACCGGTGGTGCTGGTTCCGACCAACAAGTAAGAGCTGGCATCCGGCGGCGCGGCGCGCCGTCCTACATCTCGCCCCGCTTCAGGCGTTAGCCTAGGCGGGGCGATTCATTTTGATCGCGCAGGAATCGGCATGAACGACAACACCAACGGCAACCAGGACGACAAGGGCATCGGCGAGGACCCTGCGCACACGCGGGCCGCGCACGGCTACCGCAACGAGGTGAGCTGGGACGGCGGCAAGGGGCGCCAGCCGTATGCGAACCAGGGGGACGAAGAAAAGGGCCCGCCGGATGGGGGGCCCGAGGTGGAAGGCGGCGACCGCGGAGATGCCTCCGGGCGCACCCTCGATCAGATGGAAGAGGTCCGCAAAAAGCCCTGACGCGGCCTCTTGGGTCAGGCGTCAGAGCACACCGAAAAGCAGCAGTAGCAGCACGATCGAGAGCGGCACGCCAAGCAGCCAGAGGATGATGGGCATTTCAATCTCCTAGTGAAGTTTCCAGTCTTCAAGATACCGCCGCGCGTGATTCGCGCATGCGGGGCGCGGGCGCGACGCATGGTCGGCAGGTACCTACACATGGGCCCGAGCCGGCATGCCGGCACAATGCGGCGGCACACACCACAGTGCGTTCAAGGGAGCATCTCCATGGCCACTACCAGGCAACTCGCGAACCCCGAATCCGATCCGCGCGTGAAGGCGGTGTTCGACGACATCCGCGCCACCCGCAAAGCCGACTTCATCAACAACCTGTGGCACGCGCTGGCCTTCGACCCCGCGCTGCTCGAAAGCACCTGGGCCGAGGTCAAGCGCCTGATGGCCACGCCCACGCAGCTGGACCCGCTGACCAAGGAGATGGTCTACATCGCGGTGTCCGTGGCCAACGCCTGCAGCTACTGCGTGCACTCGCACACCGCCGCGGCGAAGGGCAAGGGAATGACGGACGCGCAGCACGCGGAACTGCTGGCTATCATCGCGCTGGCGGCGAAGACGAACCACCTGGCGACGGGGCTGCAGGTGGGGGTGGATGGGGTGTTCGATGTGGGCGGTGCGGCCGAGCCCCGTTCATAACGTCGGCAGCTGCTTGCGATAGAAGATCCGGTCATGCCCCCGCCTGAGGTTTCCGGTCGTATTCCACGTAGCCGATCTTCGAATAGAGCGCCTGGTTTTCCGTCATCCTGGAATTGGTGCACAGGTAGAGCGACGTGAACGCGCGGCGCACAGCTTCGGCCTCCGCGAACTCCAGGAGCGCGCGCCCGATGCCCGTGCCGTGGTATGCAGGAGCGACCGCGACTGTATCGATGTAGAAGCCTCCAGCTGTCCCGTACTGCACGAGCACGCCAACAACCTGGGACTGCAGCTGCGCGATCCAGACACGCCCCGGCAGCGATAAGGGCGGCGAAGTCCAGGAGCATTGGTGCCGGTGGTTTGCCAATGCGGGCGATGTAGGGCGTGAACGCGGCGACCACGCAGTCTTGCACGGCGGCGGACTCCGCCTCGCACGCGGGTCAAATGAGGGGCGACATGGCCTGCATCCTGACGAGGGCCGTTTCAGTCGCATTGGCATGTTCCGCAAGAAAACCGGGCGTCAGATCGCATGCGGCCACCGCAACCCGTGTGGCAGCTCGCGCGGAGCAAAAAGAAAGTGAAGCACGCGGCGCGCGCTCGCGCCGCCTGCCTTGGATGACGCATGCAAGAGCAGCGGCCGCATGACAAGCGCATCACCGATGCCGAGCGCGCATGTGACGGTGCCGGACTGATCGCGCACTGCATGTGCCCTCGCCGGCGCCAGGGCGCCTTGCAGATGTGAGCCGGGGACAACCTGGAGCGGTCCATCGGACTCGGCGCAGGGATCGAGGTGCACCCTGACGGCGACGAGGCGCTCGAGAAGCGAAGTCGGTGGCTGCACGAACACACCGCCCTCCTTGATCGACCAGGCGTGAAATCCTGGTGCCTCGACCTTCTCGGCCACGGGAATGCTCAAGTCC
The DNA here is from genome assembly GCF_013697775.1 of Ramlibacter sp. Classification (GTDB taxonomy): domain Bacteria; phylum Pseudomonadota; class Gammaproteobacteria; order Burkholderiales; family Burkholderiaceae_C; genus Ramlibacter. The sequence continues at coordinate 24,016 of NZ_JACCWG010000371.1, forward strand.
TGGTGAACCGGAACCAGCCAGTTCTTGTTCACCGACTTGGAAAAGTACGTGCATTGCACCGCCACGTCATCCACAGGCACCGTCCCGGTGAGCTGCGGGTGGGTGCGAAGACGTTTGGCCAGCGCCCGGCACCACGCGTGAGACAGGAGCTGCCGCGTGCCCGCCAGCGCAGAGGCAGCGGTGTCCAGGTGCGCGGCCAAGCGCTTGCATTCCTCGGGCAGCAGCACACCTGCGACGCACGCGAAGCCTTGAATCGAAAGGCTTTCTGTCGTCATGGATTCGACGAGTCGCAAGCATCGGACATGAAGATCGGTGCTAGACCGTTCAATTGGGCGACGACGAACGACCTCTCAGTCATCACTGAGGTATCCACCCCGTGGTGTCGCCCAGCACAGCTCCGCCCAGGAAGGCTAGAAAATACACAAACGGTGCAGCAGCCGCCCACCACCGAGATGAACGGCGAAGCGGGACGAACCAAGCAAACGCGAGGACCGAAAGCCAAGGCACGAGCACTACCAGGAGAGCGGCAACGGCAACTCGCGACCATGCCCAATCACCAGGCCCCCACGCAATCGACATCGTTTCAAACGATGCCGCAATACTCGCCGCCAGCACGACAAATGCGCTCCCCACGCGCTTTGTCGCCGCGGCATACACCACGAGAGAAAACAAGAACGGCAACAGTACGAAAGCCAGACCTAGTGTAGTGCGCGCGAATTAGTTGAACTTTCGCTCGAAGGCATACTCCGATGGCCAAGGGGGTGTGATGCCATGCGGGTCGCCAAGTCGATTGAGCTGGATGGGCAGACGCAGCAGGAGCTT
>NZ_JACCWG010000372.1 GCF_013697775.1 Ramlibacter sp.
CCGCCAGCGGCGCGAATGGAAGGCGTCCAGCGACTCGCCGTGCGCCACCGCCACGATGGCGCCGCCGGCCGCCCGCACGCGCTCGATCAGCGCGCCGTACACCCGCGCTTCGGTTTCCGCGTCCAGCGCGCTGGTGGGCTCGTCGGCCAGCACCCAGCGCGGCTTCTTCAGCAGCACCCGCGCGATCGCCAGCCGCTGGCGCTCGCCGCCCGAGAGCTTCTGGCCCCAGGCTTCCTCTTCATCCAGGCGCGCCGCCAGCTGCGGCAGCAGCGCGTCGTTCAGCGCGGCCGTGAGTTCCTCGTCGCCGTACCGGGTGGCGGCCTCCGGGTAGGCGAGCGCGGCGCGCAGGCTGCCTTCGGGGAAGTACGGCTGCTGCGGAATGCACATCATGTCGGCGGGCTGGCGCACCTCGCCGCGGCCATAGGGCCAGATGCCGGCCAGCGCGCGCAGCAAGGTCGATTTGCCGCTGCCCGACGGTCCCTGCACCAGCACCGCGTCGCCCGGCGCGATCTGCAGCTGCAGGTCGTCCAGCAGGCGCGCGCCGGTGGGCAGTTCCACGTCGAGGCGGGAGGCGCCGAGCGCCGGCGCGTCGTGCTGCACCGCGATCGGGTGCGTGCGCGACTGCTCCACCACGCTGGCTTCGAAGCTGCTCAGGCGGTCGGCCGTGGCGCGCCAAGCCGCCAGCGTGGCGTAGTTGTCGACGAACCAGGCCAGCGAGTCCTGCACGCGGCCGAAGGCCTCGGCGATCTGCATCAGCTGGCCGAGCTGGATGGCGCCGGCGAAGAAGCGCGGCGCCGCGATAATGAACGGAAACACCACGGCCGCCTGGCCGAAGAAGGTGTTGAACCAGATCAGGTTCTTCTGCGCGCGGATCAGCTGCAGGTAGTTCACCAGCACGCGCGAGAAGCGCAGGTCGAGCTGTCCGCGCTCCACCGCCTCGCCCTTGTCCAGCGCGATCGCCTCGCTGTATTCGCGCACCCGCACCATGTGGTGGCGAAAGTCCGCCTCGTAGCGCTGCTGCTGGAAGTTCAGCGGGATCTGCACGCGGCCGATGTAGTGCGTGATGATGGTGCCGATCACGCAGTAGGCGATGGCGGCCCACACCATGAAGCCGGGAATGGCGAGGGCGGCGCCGCCCAGGTTCACCGCGAAGGCGCCGGACAGCGACCACAGGATGCCGACGAAGCTGGCCAGCGTCACCACCGCGTTGAGCAGGCCCATGCTCAGCGAGATGCTGTAGGTGGTGAACAGGTTCAGGTCTTCCTGGATGCGCTGGTCCGGGTTGTCGGGCGAGGCGCCGGCGGCGGTGAAGCGCGCGAGTTCCATGCGGTAGAACGCCTGGTTGGCCAGCCAGCGCTGCAGGTAGTGCGTGGTCAGCCAGGCGCGCCAGCGCATCTCCAGCAGCTGCGTCAGGTAGAACTTGTAGACCGCGATGATCACGAAGCCGAAGGCCAGGTACGTGAAGCGCAGCAGCTGCTCCCAGAACACCGGCTGGTTGCGCTTTTCCAGCGCGTCGTAGAACACCCGGTTCCAGTCGTTGATCTGCACCAGCATGTACACCGCCGCCAGGTTCAGCACGATGATGGCGGCGAGCAGCCCGCGCGCCTTCCACTTCTCTTCGGAGTGGAAATACGGCGAGGCGAGCGCCCAGATGCCGCGCGCGGCCTCGCCGGTGCGCGCCAGTTTGGCGGTGAGTTTCATGCGCTTCCTAAGCGATGCGGTTGGCAATGCCAGCGGCCACGTGGCCGGCGGGCACGTGCAGCGCCGCGTGGTCCACGTTGCGTGTCTGGTCGTCGAAGAAGAAGTCGGGCTCGAATTCGCGCAGGAACTCACCCTTGGCCAGGCCGCCCAGGAACATGGCCTCGTCCACCTGCACGTTCCAGTTCACCAGCGTGCGGATGGCGCGCTCGTGCGCCGGCGCGCTGCGCGCCGTGACCAGCGCGGTGCGGATGCGCATGCGCGAGTCGCCGGCCAGCTGCAGCCGGTGCAGCGCGGCCAGCAGCGGCTTGAACGGGCCCTCCGGCAGCGGCTGCATGGCCTTGCTGAGCTCGTGCTCCTGGAAGGCCTGCAGGCCGCCGTTGTGGAACACCTGCTCGGCCTCGTCGGAGAACAGCACGGCATCGCCGTCGAAGGCGATGCGCACCTCGTGCGGGTGGTTGCTGCCGGCCAGCACCGATTCGGTGAGCACGCGCGCCGCGGGGAAGCCGGCGGCCAGCGCCTGGCGCACGTCGTCGGCGTTGGCCGAGAGGAACAGGTTGGCGTGCAGCGGGCGCAGGTAGCCGAAGGGCGGGCGCCCCTGGGTGAACACGCCGCGCTGCAGCGGGATGTTGGCGGCCTTGGCCGAGCGGAACACCCGCATGCCCGAGACCGGGTCGTTGCGCGACAGGATCACGACTTCCACGCGCTGCGCGTGCGCGTCGTTGAAGGCCAGCAGCTTGCGGATCAGCGACAGCGCGATGCCCGGCGTGGCCGGCTCGTCCAGGCGTTCGAGCTGCATGCGCATGTAGCCCTGCGGGTCGCCGCTTTCGAACACGTTGTTCTCCTCTTCGAAATTGAAGAGGGCGCGCGAGGAGATCGCGACCACCAGCTTGTCTTCGAGGGATGTGGCCATCGTGTCCCCGTGCCTCAGCGCACGAACTGGTTGAGCTGGATGATGGGCATCAGCACCGCCAGCACGATCAGCAGCACCACCAGACCCATCGCCACGATCAGCAGCGGCTCCAGGATGGTGGCCAGCTGCATGGCGCGCCGCTGCACCTCGGAGCCCAGCTGGTTGGCAGCGCGCTGCAGCATCACCGGCAGCTTGCCGGTCTGCTCGCCCAGCCGCGCGAACATGCTGAGCAGGCCGGGAAAGCGCTTCTTCTGCGCCAGCGCGGAAGCCAGCGGCGCGCCTTCTCGCACCAGCACCAGCGCATCCAGCGCATCGGCGCGCATGGCGCGGTTGCCCAGCGTCTCCGCGGCCGCCTGTAGCGCTTTCAGAATCGGCACACCGGCGCCGGCCAGCATGGCCAGCGTGCTGGCAAAGCGCGCCGCGTTGTAGCCGCGGCTGAGCCGCCCGACCAGTGGCAGGGTGAGCCAGGAGGCGTCGAAGCGCTGGCGAAAGGCCTCGCGCTTCAGGGCGCTGCGCAGCACCACCGCGCCGCCGGCCAGCCCGAGCAGGGCGATCCAGCCGTAGCTGCGCACCCCGGCGCTGAGCGCCAGCATGGCGACGGTGAGAAAGGGCAGGCTGCGCTTGGTGCCGGCGAACACCGCGGCGACCTGCGGCACCACGTAGGTGACCAGGAACAGCACGATGGCGATGGCCACGCAGGTGACGATGGCCGGATAGAGCGCCGCGCCGATCAGCTTGGCCTTGAGCGCCTGGCTCTCCTCCAGGTCGTCGGCCAGCCGCTCCAGCACCATGCCGAGATGGCCGCTCTGCTCGCCTGCGCCGACCACGGCGGTGTAGATACTCGAGAACTCGCGCGGATACTGCGCCAGCGCCTTGCCGAAGGGGGAGCCGGCGTTGACCTCGGCGCGCAGCGCGGCCACCAGGTCGCGCTCGCGCTCGTCCTCGGCCTCCTCGGTCAGGGCGGTGAGCGCGCGCTCCAGCGGCAGCCCCGAGCCGACCAGGCCGGCGAGCTGGCGCGTCCAGATGGAAAGTGCGGCGGCGCTGAACACGGGCCGCGCCCACAGGGTGGTCTGCCAGATGCTGCGCTGCTGCAGCTGCTCGGCCGCGGCGCCGACCGGGGCGACCAGCAGCGGGACCATGGCGCGGGCACGCAGCAGGCTTCGGGCGGCCTTGGCGGTGTCGGCCTCCAGGACGCCCTTGTGGGTGGCGCCCTGCGGGTCCAGGGCTTCGAACGAATATGCGGGCATTCCTTCAATTATGGGGCGGTCCCCCGGATGAAGGCCCTAGAGTTCGCGCAGCCTGAACCTCTGCAGCTTGCCCGTCTCGGTCCGGGGCAAGACCGAAACGAAGGCGATCTCGCGCGGATATTTGTAGGGCGCGATCATCGCCTTCACATGCTCCTGCAGTTCCTTGGCCAGGGCCGGGTCGCCCGCGTGCCCGGCGCGCAGCACGCAGAACGCCTTGACGATCATGCCGCGCTCGTCGTCGGGCTTGCCGATGACGCCGCACTCCTGCACCGCCGGGTGCTTGAGCAGGGCATCCTCCACCTCGGGCCCGCCGACGTTGTAGCCCGAGGTGATGATCATGTCGTCGGCGCGCGCCTGGTAGAAGAAGTAGCCGTCGGCGTCCTGCATGAAGGCGTCGCCGGGATAGTTCCAGCCGCCCTTCACGTAGCTCGCCTGGCGCGCGTCGTCCAGGTACTTGCAGCCGGTCGGGCCGATCACCGCCAGCTTGCCGATGGTGCCGCGCGCCACCTCGTTGCCGGCGTCGTCCACCACCTTGGCGGTGTAGCCCGGCACCGCCTTGCCGATGGCGCCGCGCCGCACCTCGGCGCCGGCCGAGGAGATGAAGATGTGGAACATCTCGGTGGCGCCGATGCCGTCCAGCATCTCCAGGCCGCTGGCCTGCTTCCACAGCTGGCGGGTGGCGTCGGGCAGGCCTTCGCCCGCGCTCACGCTGACGCGCAGTTTGCCCACGCCGTGCTCCCGGGCGAACGGCGCCATCTGGCGGTAGAAGGTGGGCGCGGTGTAGCAGATGGTGGCGCCCACTTCGTTGATGGTGCGCACCATGGCCTCGGGCGTGTACGGCGCGTCGGGGAAATACACCGAGCTGCCCGACCACATCGGGAACACCAGCAGGCCGCCCAGGCCGAAGGTGAACGCCAGCGGCGGCGAGCCGACCACGATGTCCTCGGGCGTGGCGCGCAGCACGTGGCGCGGCCAGGCTTCGCAAGCGGCCATCACGTCGCGGTGCGTGTGGATGGCGGCCTTGGGCTTGCCGGTGGTGCCGGAGGTGAAGGCCATCAGGGCGACGTCGTCGGCGGCCGTCGGGCAGGGCGGAAAGTCGCCGTCCTTGGCGGCGGCGCGCACCGCCAGCGAGCCGGGTTCGTTGGGCGCGTTGAACGGCACCACCACCCGCAGCACGGGGCGCTCCTTGCGCGCGAGTTCCAGCTCGTCCAGCAGCTTCGCATCGCACAGCGCCAGGGTCGGCTGCGCCTTGTCGATGATGTCGCCCAGCTCGCGCGCGCGCAGCAACGGCATGGTGGCCACGGCGATGCCGCCGGCCTTCACCACCGCCAGCCAGGCCAGCGCCATGCCGATGGAGTTGCCGCCGCGCAGCAGCACGCGGTTGCCCGGGGCCATGCCGAGGTCGTCCACCAGCACGCGGCAGATGCGGTCGACGCGGTCGCGCACGTCCTGGTAGGTGAGAACGATCTTGCTGGAGCGCAGCATCGGCCGGCCGTTCCAGCCTTTGGCCGCGGCCTTGTCCAGCAGCTCTTCCACCGCGTTGAGCGCGGGCGGGAACTGCAGCTCGGGCCATTCGTAGCGCATCTGCGGCAGCTGGTCGTTCGGGGGCAGCCGGTCGTGCACGAAGCGGTCGGCCTGCGCGGTGGGCGTGGGCACAGTCATGGGGCAATCTCCAGGCCTGCGCGCGCATGGTCCTTGACCTTGCCGAGCAGGCGGTACAGCGTAGCGATGTCCTTCGCGTTGAGGGCGGCGAAGGCGTCGACGATCCAGCTCTCGTGCTGGCGCGCCATCTCGTTGAACAGCTTGCGGCCCTTGGGCGTGAGGCGCACGCGGTAGGCACGGCGGTCGCCGGCCACGTCGATGCGTTCCACCAGGCCTTCGGCCACCAGCTGGTCGGTGATGCCGGTGACGTTGCCACCGGTCACCATCATGCGGCGCGACAGCTCGTTCATCTTCAGGCCGTCGGGCGCGCGCTCCAGCTGCGCCATGAGGTCGAAGCGCGGCAAGGTGGTGTCGAAGCGCTCGCGCAGGCGCGCGCGCACGTCCTTTTCCACGAGCTGCGTGCAGGTGAGCAGCCGCAGCCACAGGCGCAGCGCCTCGGGGTGCTCGCTGTGCGCGCGCGCTTCCATGTCCATGGGGAACCGTCCTTCAATGCAACGTAAATAGTTTAAGCCTCAACAAAACAGTGTCAATTAGGGTCTTGTCCGGGGCCGGTTGACGTACCACAGCAGCGTGGCAAAAATCGCGCCATGGAACCGCTCCTCAAGAAGATCGAGGCGCAACTGGCAGGCCTGCCTGTTACGGTGACGCTGCAGCTGCCGGGAGGCCGGCGCGTGGGCCCGGCGGACGCCGGCGTGCGGCTCGGTTTTTCCGACTGGTCCGGCCTGGCCACGCTGGCGGCCGGCCAGATCGGTCAGGTGGCGCAGGACTACGTCGAGAAGCGCGTCGCCATCGAAGGCAGCATGCGCGACCTGATGGCCGCGGCGGCGGGCCTGCTGCCGGGCAGCCCGGTGGCCAGCGACACCCGCTGGTGGACGCAGATGCTGCGGCGCGCGCGGTCGCTCGCTTCGCATTCGCCGCACAGGGACGCCGAGCAGATCCAGTTCCATTACGACGTCTCCGACGACTTCTATGCGCTGTGGCTGGACCCGCGCCGCGTGTATTCCTGCGCCTACTACCGCGACGTGGACATGTCGCTGGCGCAGGCGCAGGAGGCCAAGCTCGACCATATCTGCCGCAAGCTGATGCTGCGGCCCGGCGAGCGCTTCCTGGACATCGGCGCCGGCTGGGGCGGGCTGCTGCTGTGGGCCGCCGAGCACTACGGCGTGCGGGCCACCGGCATCACGCTGTCGAAGAACCAGCATGCGCACGTGCAGCGGCTGATCGAAAAGAAGGGCCTGCGGGAGCGGGTGCAGATGCACCTGGTGGACTACCGCAAGCTCGACGAATCCATGCCGTACGACAAGATCGCCTCGGTCGGCATGTTCGAGCACGTCGGCCAGGCAAACATGCCGGCCTACTTCGGCAAGATCATGCGGCTGCTCAAGCCGGGTGGGCTGGTGATGAACCACGGCATCACGGCCGGCAGCCTGCAGCCGGGCCAGCTGGGCGCCGGCATGGGCAGCTTCATCGAGAGATACATCTTTCCCGGCGGCGAGCTGCTGCACGTGAGCCACGTGCACAAGGACCTGGCGCTGGCCGGCCTGGAGATGGTGGACACCGAGAACCTGCGGCCGCACTACGCGCGCACGCTGTGGGCCTGGTCGGACGGGCTGGAGGCGCGGCTGGACGAGGCGCGCGCGGTGCTCGAGCGCACCCACGGAGCGGCGCGCGCCGGCGCCGTGCTGCGTGCCTACCGGCTGTACCTGTCGGGTTGCGCCATGAGTTTCGAGCGCGGCTGGATCTCGCTGCACCAGGTGCTGGCCACGCGGCCGGACGGGCGGATGGAGACCGGCGGCCTGCGCGGCGCGCAGTCGGCCTATCCGTTCAAGCGGGACTATATCTACGCGGGTTCTCTTGAAAATCGCTGAAGCGATTTTCAAGAGGTTTGATCGGTGCGAGGAGGCCCGGCAAAGCCGGCTCCTCCTCACAAAAGGGACCGCACTGCACGATGTTTCGTGCGGTCCATCGAGAGAGAACCCCCTACACTGCGGCGATGCTATACAAGTTCAAATCCAAGGCGGCCGGTGACCTCATCATGCTGGAGCCGAATGGCCGGCGCGTGCTGGAGATTGTCGGCAAGGACGCCGGCCCCAAAGGCATCATTCAGGCCGGCGAGATGCCGGCGGCGATAGCCGCGCTGGACGCGGCCATCGCCGCGGAGGAGACCGAGCAGAAGGCCGCCATCGACGCCGCCAAGGCGGCCGGCCAGGTGGCACCGCGCTTTGACGGTGGTGTGTCGCTGCGCCAGCGCGCCGTGCCCTTCATCGACATGCTCAAGCGCTGCCAAGGCGCCGGCGCCGACATCGTCTGGGGCGTGTGACGTTCACATTGAAAACGCTTCGCGTTTTCAATGTGGGCTGATTGGTGCAACCAGGCCCGGCAGAGCCGGATCCTGGCTGCAAGTGAGACTGCGCTGCACGTTGTTGCGCGCAGTCTGCACGCAGGCCGACACCTTCAGCGAAGTACTAGTCCACCTTGGCGCCGGACGCCTTCACCACCGGCGCCCACTTCCTGATCTCGCGGTCGATCAGCGCCGCGAACTGCGCGGGCGTGTTGCCGCTGGGAATGGCGCCCTGCGCGAGCAGGCGCTCCTTCATCGCCGGCGTGCCCAGCGCCTTGGCGGTTTCCTGCTGGATGCGGTTGACGATGTCGGGGGGCGTGCCGGCGGGCGCCAGCAGGCCGAACCAGGAACTCGCCTCGAAGCCCTTGAGCGTCGGGCCGCCGGCTTCCTCGACCGTCGGCACGTCGGGCAGCGCCGCCGAACGCTGCGCGCTGGTGACGGCCAGCGCCTTGAGCTTGCCGGACTTGATGTGCGGCATGGACGAGGGCAGGTTGTCGAACATCACGTCCATGTCGCCGGCGATCAGGCTGAACAGCGCGGGGCCGGAACCGGTGAACGGGAAGTGCGTCATGTAGACGCCCGCCATGTTCTTGAACAGCTCGCCGGCCAGGTGGATGGACGTGCCGTTGCCGCTGGACGCCATGTTCAGCTTGCCGGGGTTGGCCTTGGCGTACTTCACGAAGTCGGCCGCCGTGTGGATGCCCCGCGCCGCCGCCTTCTCGGTGTTGACCACCATCACGTTGGGCACGCCCGCCACCAGCGTGACGGGCATGAAGTCCTTCTGCGTCTCGTAGGGCATCTTGCTGTAGAGCGACTTGTTGATCGCATGCGTGCCCACCGTGCCCATCACCAGCGTGTAGCCGTCGGGCGCCGACTTGGCCACGAGGTCGGCGCCGATGTTGCCGCCGGCGCCGGCGCGGTTCTCCACGATGAACGACTGGCCGAACGCCTTGGTCAGCTCGGGCGCCAGCGCGCGCGCCAGGATGTCGGTGGTGCCGCCGGGCGCGAACGGCACGATGATGCGCACCGGCTTGGCCGGCCAGGCGGCCTGCGCCTGCACGCCGGCGCTCACGCCCAGCGCGGCCGAGGCGAGCGCGGCCAGCAGCAGCCGGCGCGCGGAAGAGGAAGTCTTGCCGTCCACCCTTGTCTCCTTGTTGCCCACCGCGCAGCGCGGCGGCGCGGCCTCAGTCGGCGTAGACCCCGGCGGCCTTGATGATCGGGCTCCACTTGGCGATCTCGCCGGCGACGAACTTCTTGTGCTCGCCCGGCTCCACGCGCTTGTCGGCGACGATCACCGCGCCCAGGCCTTCCTGCTTCTTGATGAACTCAGGGTCCTTCAGCGCGGTCCGCAGGGCGTCGTTCAGCTTCTTCTGCACGTCGGGCGGCGTGCCCTTGGGCGCGTACAGGCCGTGCCAGATCGTCACTTCGAAGTCCTTCAGGCCGGCTTCGCCGGCGGTCGGCAGGTCCTTCAGCGCCGGCGTGCTCAGGCGCTTGGGCGTGGTGACGGCGTAGGCCTTGACCTTCTTGGCCTCGATCTGCGAGGTGGTGTTGGTGGTCTGGTCGCACAGTAGGTCGATCTGGCCGCCCAGCAGGTCGGCCATGGCCGGCGCGGTGCCCTTGTACGGCACGGCCGTCATTTCCACCTTCATGGCTTTTTGCAGCATCAGGCCGCACAGGTGCGAGGCCGAGCCGATGCCGGCGTTGCCCAGGTTGACCTTGCTCTTGTTCTGGTTGACCCAGGCGCTCAGGTCCTTGAAGTTGTTGGCTTCCAGCGTGGAGCGGCCCAGCACCGTCATCGGCACGTCGTTGATCATGCCCAGGTATTCGAAGTCGCTGTCCACCTTGAACGGCAGGTTGCGCACCAGCGTCGGCATTGTGGCCATGCCGATGTGGTGCACCAGCAGCGTGTAGCCGTCGGCCGGCGCCTTGGCGACCTTGTTGGCGCCGATCGAGCCGCCGGCGCCGCCCGCGTTGTCCACCACGATGTTGACGCCGCCCAGCGGCTTGCGCATGGCTTCGGCCAGGTCGCGCGCGACGCGGTCGGTCGGGCCGCCGGCCGTGAACGGCACGACGAAGGTGATGGGCTTGTCCTTGGCCGGAAAGTCGGCGGCGTGAACGGCACCGGTGGCGAGCAGGGCCACGGGCAGCAGCGAGACGAACAGGTTCTTCATGCGGGGGCGCTCCTTGTGCCGAACGATGATAGCCAGCACCCGCTCGGCGCCATCGGGGGGAAGTACGTAGCGCTTTCGCACGCATCTCATCAGCGGATGAAGCGTCCGTCGCGGCCCACCATGGTCAGCTCGATGAAGCGCGAAGCGTTCCTGCCGGGTTCGCTGAAGCTCACCTCGAAACCGCCGAGCTCCAGCCGCTTGAGATTCCAGACGGCGTCCACGAAACTGCTGCGCGTGAGGTTGCGCCCCGCCGCGCGCAGCGCCTCGCAGAACACCCGGGCGTTGATGTAGCCCTCCAGCGCCAGGTGGGAAGCCTCCAGCTCGACGCCGGAGGCTTTCCAGGCCTGCTGGAATTCGCGCACCACCGGCACCACCGTGTTGCCGGGCGAGGGCATCACCTGCGAAATGGCGATGCCGGTGGCGTCGTCGCCGAGCGCGCGCAGCGTGGCCGCCGAGCCCATCACCGAGGTCGCGTACAGCGGCACGCCGCGGCGCTGCACCCGCATCGCCTTCACGAAGTCCAGCGTCGGCTTGCCGGCCAGGCCGACCAGCACTGCCTCGGGGTTGGCCGCCGCCAGCTTGGCCGCGGCGGCCTGGGCGTCGGAGCCGTCGTTCTCCACCGTGGCCGATAGCAGGCCGGCCAGCTTGTGTTTTTCCAGCGAGGCGCGGGCGCCGTCGAAGATTTCCTTGCCGAAGGCGTTGTTCTGGTACGCGATGCCGATGCGCTTGATGCCGATGGTGGCCAGGTGCTGCACCAGCTGCTCGGCCTCCTCCGCGTAGCTGGCGCGGATGTTGAACACGGTGCGCACGTTCTTCGGCCGCGCCAGCAGAGCGCCGGTGAAGGGCGCGAAGAACGGCATGCCGCTTTCCAGCACCTTGGGCAGCATGGCGCCGATCGCCGGCGTGCCCATGCAGTTGAACAGGGCGAAGCAGTCCTTGTCGGCCAGGAAGCCCTGCACGTTGGCCAGCGCCTTGGGCACGTCGTAGGCGTCGTCGCGCGTCAGCAGCTCGATGGTGCGGCCGTTGATGCCGCCCTTGGCGTTGACGCCGGCAAAGCAGATCTTGGCGCCCTGGTGCATGGCCTGGCCCAGGTCGCCCAGCGGCCCGGTCAGCGCAGTCGACTGGCAGATGCGCACGCTGCCGCCTGCCTGGGCACGCGCCCGGCCGGGCCACACGAACGGTGCCGCGCTGGCGGCGGCGAGGCCGGCCAGCAGGCGGCGGCGCGAGGGGGATGGGGATGCGATAGGCGTCATGACCTCTTCCTGCAAGGTGAAAAATGCGCCTCCCTGATTGTTACTAATCGTTAGCTTAATGGGGACAATGCCGGTAACATGTCTTTCCGGCGACAATTTCAGGGAGTACCCTGCCAAGTACTTTCCCCTTCGAACGAATGGCCTCAGACACCTCTCTCCACCAGCGCCGCCGCACCCCCACCGGCGCGGAGCTGGAGGCCATTCCCTGGATGAAGGTGCTGGAACCCCAGGCCTGGGAGCGTGCCGCCGTCTGCCTGACGGTGGGGGATGCGTTGCCCGGCGACTACGTTTGCCGGTTCGGGCGGCCGGTGACCTACTGGTTCGGCGTGATCGCCGGCCTGTTGAAAATGAGCACCGACAACGAGGACGGCCAGACCATGACCTTCACCGGCGTGCCGCCGGGCGGCTGGTTCGGCGAAGGCACGGTGCTCAAGCACGAAAGCTACCGCTACAACATCCGCGCGCTGCGCAGGAGCGTGGTGGCGGGCCTGCCGGCCGACACCTTCGAATGGCTGCTGGACCACTCCATCGGCTTCAACCGCTTCGTCATGAATCAGCTGAACGAGCGGCTGGCGCAATTCATCGCCGCGCGCGAGATCGACCGCATGAGCAACCCCGACCTGCGGGTGGCGCGCAACCTGGCCGCGCTGTTCAACCCGGTGCTCTATCCCGGCGTCGGCGAGGTGCTGCGCATCACGCAGCAGGAGCTGGCGTACCTGGTCGGCCTGTCGCGCCAGCGCGTCAACGAGGCGCTGGCCGCCCTCGAAGTGCAGGGCGTGATCCAGGTGGAGTACGGCGGCCTGCGCGTGCTGGACCTGGATGCGCTGCGCAGCGGGCCGGTGGCGCCAGCCAAGGCTGCAGTGCCGCCGGGGCCGCCGCGCAGCCGGCGCCGCTGGACGGCGGGGCGGGCCGATGCCTGAGGCAAGCCCCACCGTCCGCCTGAACAAGCGCATGGCCGAACTGGGCCTGTGCTCGCGGCGCGAGGCCGACGAATGGATCGCCCAGGGTTGGGTGCGCGTGGACGGGCAGGTCGCGGTCATGGGCCTGCAGGTCGCGCCCGATGCGCGTATCGAGGTCGACCGGCGCGCCCGCGGCCAGCAGCAGCAACAGGTGACGGTGCTGCTGCACAAGCCGGTGGGTTACGTGAGCGGCCAGGCCGAGGACGGCCATTCGCCGGCCATCGTGCTGGTGCAGCCGGCCAACCGCTGGAGCGGCGACACGGCACCCATTCGCTTCGCACCGGCCCAGCTCAGGAGTCTGGCGCCGGCCGGCCGGCTGGACATCGACTCCACCGGCCTGCTGGTGCTGACGCAGGACGGCCGCGTCGCGCGCCAGCTGATCGGCGAGGACCGGACCATGGAAAAGGAATACCTGGTGCGGGTCGGCTACGGCGAGGCCGAGCGCGACGTGCAGCGCGCCTTTCCGCCCGCGCAGCTCGCGCGCCTGCGCCACGGCCTGGTGCTGGACGGCGCGCCGCTCAAGCCGGCGCGGGTGGACTGGCAGAACCCCGAGCAGCTGCGCTTCGTGCTCACCGAAGGCAAGAAGCGGCAGATCCGCCGCATGTGCGAGATGGTCGGCCTGCGGGTGCTGGGCCTCAAGCGCGTGCGCATCGGCCAGGTGGTGCTGGGGCAGCTGCCGGCAGGGCAGTGGCGCTACCTGGCGCCGCACGAACGGTTCTGAGCGTGGGCGAACCCGTCCGCTCATCGCCAGCTAAGTGTTTCGCGCTACGCTGCGCCGTCACCGGAGGCACATCCATGCACGACGATCTTCTGCGCCGCCTTTGCCTCGCCGTCCTGGTTCTTGCCGGGGTCCTCGGCATTGCCTTTCCGCCCTGGGAAACCGGCGGCCTGGGCCTGATGGACGCGGCCTTGCTGGCCGGCGGCGAGTTCGCCGCCCAGGCCCGCCACCAGCGCTTCGTGCTGGACCTGGTGGGTGTCGGCCTGGTGCTCTCGGCATTCTGGCCCGCCCTGCGGGCGGCGGCCATCGGCGCCGCGGTATTGAGCAAGTTCGTTTACCTGGGGCTGGCCTGGAGCAGCGCGCAGCCGCTGCCCTCGCTGTGGCTGGAAGGGGCGGTCGTGCTGGCCCTGCTGGCCGTGGCGCTGGTGCTCGGACGCCAAGCCCTGCGCGAGGCGCGCTGGGAAGGCCTGTCCACCCTGCGCGGCCAGGGGTAAGGCCATGCGCGTACTGCTGGTCGAAGACGACGAAATGATCGGCCAGAGCCTGCGCCAGGCGCTGGGCTCGCACGGCTGGTCGGTCGATTGGGTGAAGGACGGCCTGCTCGCGCAAAGCGCGCTGGCCGACGGCGACTACGCCTGCATGCTGCTGGACCTGGGCCTGCCCAAGCGCGATGGCGTCGAGGTGCTGCGGCATGCGCGCGCCAGCGGCGACGTAACGCCGGTGCTGGTGCTGACCGCGCGCGACGGCCTGGACGACCGCGTGGCCGGCCTGGACCTGGGCGCCGACGACTACCTGGTGAAACCCTATGAGCTGCGCGAGCTGATCGCGCGCATGCGCGCCGTGATCCGCCGGCGCGACGGCAGCGCGCATTCGGTGATCGGCAGCGAACAGGTGCGGCTGGACCTGACCACGCGCGAGGTGATGGTGCAGGGCGAGCGCGCCCAGCTGTCGGCGCGCGAGTTCTCGCTGCTGCACGCGCTGCTGGAGCGGCCCGGCGCGATCCTGTCGCGCGAGCAGCTGGAAAACCGCATCTACGGCTGGGGCGAGGAAGTAAGCAGCAACGCGGTGGACGTGCTGATCCACGGCATGCGCCGCAAGCTCGGGCCCGAGGCCATCCGCAACGTGCGCGGCCTGGGCTGGCGCATCGCGCCGTCGTCGCCCGCTGCGCTTTCGGTGCTTCCGGTGGCGACTGCGCCCGCGCCGCTGTCGGCCGTGCGCGAGGCGGGTGCGCCATGAAATTCAGCGTCTTTCCCGCCGGGCGCATGTGCTCGATCCGCCGCGCGCTGATGCTGTGGCTGCTGCCGCTGTTCCTGGCCGTGGCGGCGGGCTCCGCCGCGTTTTCGTACTGGAGCTACAGCCGCATGGTCGACGCCTTCATGGACGACCAGATGGAGCAGCTCGCGCAGTCGGTGGCGCTGCACGACGAGCCGATGTCGCTGCCGGGCGTGAGCGAGGAGCGCATCCACCAGTGGGGCGCCTACGTGGTGCAGGTGTTCGACGGCGAGGGCCATCGGCTGGTGAGCTCCTGGCCGCAGCTGGGCGTGGGGCGCCTGGGCGACGCCGGGCTGCAGGACGTGCGCCAGGGCGGGCGGATGTGGCGCGCCTACCAGTACCAGACGCCGGGCGACCGCGGCCGCGCGGTGCAGGTGCTGCAAAGCGGCAGTTTCCGCTCGCATGTGGCGGCCGAGCACGCGGGCGCGGCCATCGTGCCGGTGCTGGTGCTGCTGCCGCTGTCGATGCTGGTGCTGTGGGGCATCGCGCGGGCCATGTCGCGCGAGGTGCAGGACATCGCGCGCGCCGCCGCCAGCCAGGACGAGCACAACATCGCCGAGCTGCCGCTGGACCGCGTGCCGCAGGAAATCACGCCGCTGGTGGCGTCGTTCAACAGCCTGCTGCGGCGGCTGCGCGACGCCTTCACCGCGCAGCGGCGCTTCGTGCAGGACGCCGCGCACGAGCTGCGCACGCCCATCGCCGCCATCGGCCTGCAGCTGGAGAACCTGCGCACCACGCTGCCCGAGGGCGCCTGCACCGAGCGCTTCGCGCACCTGGAGTCGGGCGTGCGCCGCGCCCAGCGCGTGGTGGACCAGATGCTGCGCATGTCGCGCCAGGAAACCACCGCGGCCGAGGCCTCGGCGCTGGTCGACCTGCAGGCGCAGTTGCACGAGAGCATGAACACGCTGATCGCCCTGGCCGACCAGCGCAACATCGACCTCGGCCTGGTGGCGCCGCAGCCGGCGGCAGTGACCATGGCGGTGTCGCTGCGCTGCGTGCCTAGCGACCTGCGCAGCCTGATCGACAACCTGATCGAGAACGCGCTGCGCTACACGCCCGAAGGCGGCGTGGTGGACGTGCGGCTGCTCAATGAGAACGGGCGTCCCGCGGTGGAGGTGGTGGACACCGGCCCGGGCATCCCGCCGGAGCTGCTGCCGCGCGTGTTCGACCGCTTCTTCCGCGTGCCGGGCACCGGCGCCGCCGGCAGCGGCCTGGGGCTGGCGATCGCGCAGAGTGCCGCTCGCCGCTGTGGGCTGCGCGTGACGCTGCGCAACCGCGACGACCGCAGCGGCCTGATCGCGCGCGTCGAGTTCGCCTGACCGTTATTTGAGCGAGGCCGCGGCCAGCGCCGCGCCGGCGGCGCGCAGCGCCTTGCCGGCCGCCTCGCCCAGCAGCAATGAGCCGCTGGTGAAGGCGCCGTCCACCAGCATGGAGAGTTGCGCCGCCAGCAGGTCCGGCTTGCGCGCGCCGAGCCGTTTGCACAGCGCGGCGAACCGGCGCTGCTGCTCGCGCTTGTGGGCGGCGGCGATGCGCCGCGCCGGGTGTTCCGGATCGGCGAATTCCGCCGCCACGTTCAGCTGCGGGCAGCCGCGGTAGCCGGGCCGCGCGACGCGCTGGCCGATCCACTGCAGCAACGCATCGAGTTCCGCCGGCGCGTCCTGCGCGTGGCGCTTCACCACCTCGTCCCACTGCGCCCAGAACGTCTCGTCCTCGCGGGCGAGGAAGGCGGCGACGAGGTCGTCCTTGGTGCGGAAGTGGCGGTACAGGCTGGTCTTGGCGACCTGCGCGCGCTCGATGATCAGGTCGATGCCGATGGCGCGCACGCCCTCGCGGTAGAACAGGTCGGCCGCGGTGTCGAGCAGGCGCTGCCGCACGTCGGGCGGCGCGGGCGCGACGGCCGGCGCCGGCGTGGAACTGCGTGAAGCCATGGTGGTGGGTCCCTCTGTCGGATGCGATTGTCGCATGGCGGCATTGACATAAAACGGACAGGTCTGTATCGTTGCATTTCTTTATAGATACAGACCTGTCCGTTTTTAAGGAAACACCCCATGCCGTCCTCGCCCGCTTCTTCCGGCCCCGTCCTCGTTTTCGGCGCCGCCGGCCACACCGGCCGCTTCATCGTGGCCGAATTGCGCCGCCGCGGACTGCACGTGCTGCCGGCCGGCCGCGACGCGGCGCAGCTGCGCGCGGCCTACCCCGAAACCGCTGCCGAAGACATCCGTGTCGTCGACCTGGCCGACGCCGCTGCGCTGGAGGGTGCGCTACGCGGTGCCTCCGTGCTGGTCAACTGCGCCGGCCCGTTCGCCGACACCACGCCGCCGCTGCTGGCCGCAGCGGTCGCGGCCCGCGCGCACTACGTGGACATCACGGCGGAGCAGGCGATGGCGCTCGAGGTGTTCGAGCGATGGGACGCGCCGGCACGCGCGGCCGGCATCGTTGCCCTGCCGGCCATGGGCTTCTACGGCGGCCTGGGCAACCTGCTGGCCACCGTGGCCATGGGCGACTGGGACGCAGCCGACGGCATCTCGCTGTACATCGCCCTGGACAGCTGGCATCCGACGCTGGGCACGCGCAAGACGGGCGAGCGCAACACCCGCCGCATGGTGTTCGCCGACGGCCGCCTGCAGCCGGCGCCGGCCACATCCGCGCAGGGGCAATGGACTTTCGACAGTGGCGTGTTCGGCGCGCAGGAGATGGTCGGCCTGAACCTGGCGGACACGGTCACCATGTCGCGCCAGCTGCGGGTGCGCGACATCCACGCCTGGATCAACGACACGCCGATCCGCGACCTGCACGCGCCGGACACGCCGGCGCCGCGGGCGGTCGACGCCACGGGCCGCTCGGCCCAGCGCTTCGCCGTGGAGGTGGTGGTCCGCCGCGCCGGGCAGGAGCGCCGCGCGCGTGCCGAGGGGCAGGACATCTACGCGATTACCGCGCCGCTGGTGGCCGAGGCCTGCGTGCGCATCCTGCGCGGCACGCAAGCCGGCGGTGCGTTCACGGTGGGGCAGCTGTTCGACGCCCGCGACTTCCTCGGCGCGCTGTCGCCGCAGCCGCTGGCCGTCGACCTGGACTCCGCAGAAACCCTAATTCCCAGCTAACACAGCACTAAGGGTCAGCTAAAGCCCGCTGCCTACATTCGGTTCCACGGTGATGCTTGAAGCGATCCGGGCAAGCACCAACGGTTCCTAAGTCTCCGGGTCAAAAGCAAAAGAAAGAGCTCCATCATGAACGCAACCAAGTCCCTCATCGCCGCCACCGCCGTCTTCGCCGCTGTCGCCAGCGGCATGGCCCGTGCCGACGAAGCCGACGCTTCGCAATACGTCATCCAGTTCCAGGGCACCCGCACCCGCGCCGAAGTGATGGCCGAAGCGAACCGCGTGGCGGCCACGCGCAGCACCGAACCTGCCGGCTCGCGTGTCGCGGCCCCGGTGCAATCCTCGGTCGACGGCAAGGTGCTGCGTTCCCAGGCCGCCGATGCGGTGCGCACCGGCCAGATCTCGCGCGGCGAAGGCGTCGGCAACTTCTGAGCCGACTGCAGTCTCCGAAAGGAAAAAAACGCCCCGCAAGGGGCGTTTTTCTTTTGGGGAGACGGCGCGTGGCCGGGCGGGTCAGAAGGTGATGGTGATCCAGGGCGGCGGGTCGCCGGCCAGCACCGAGGTTCCCGGCAGCAGGAACGGTGCGGCATCGGCGGGGGCGAGTGCCTGCATCTCGTCTTCACCAGCGCTCGGCACGGTCAGGGTGTGCACCGCACCCACGGCGGGTTGGGTGCCGGAAGACTCCAGGGCGAAGGCCGTCAGGGGCAAGTCGAAGCTCATGCATTGGAATGTAACCACTTGTCCGGCCTACCCCGCGCCTCAGGCCGCGAAGCTCTCGACATCGTCGAATTTTTCACGGCCGGGCTGTGGGGTTGAAAATACGGGTTCGCGCCACCAGCTGGCGTGCGCCCGTTACGTTTGCCCCACTACAACACCATGAGCCAGAAACAAACCCTATCCTTCCAGGCCGAGGTGGCGCAGCTGCTGCACCTGGTCACGCACTCGCTGTACTCCAACAAGGACATCTTCCTTCGCGAGCTGATCTCCAATGCCTCGGACGCCTGCGACAAGCTGCGCTTCGAGGCGCTGAACGACACATCGCTGTACGAGGACGCGCCCAACCTGGAGGTGCGCGTTTCCTTCGACAAGGAAGCACGCACGCTGACCATCACCGACAACGGCATCGGCTTGACGCAGCAGGAAGCCATCGACAACCTGGGCACCATCGCCAAGAGCGGCACGCGCGAGTTCATGAACCGCCTGTCGGGCGACCAGAAGTCGGATGCGCAGCTGATCGGCCAGTTCGGCGTGGGCTTCTATTCCGGCTTCATCGTCGCCGACAGGATCGTGGTGGAGTCGCGCCGCGCCGGCGCAAAGCCCGAAGAGGGCGTGCGCTGGACCAGCGGCGGCGCCGGCGACTTCGAGGTGGAAGCCATGGAGCGCGCCGCGCGCGGCACCAGCGTGGTCCTGCACCTGCGGGACGACGCGGCGGACTACCTGTCGGCCTGGAAGATCAAGTCGATCATCGCCAAGTATTCCGACCACATCGCCCTGCCCATCCTGATGCGCAAGGAGACCTGGAAGGAAGGCAATGAGGGCGAGCCGGGCGAGATGGAGCTCACCGACGAGTGGGACACCGTCAACCAGGCCAGCGCGCTGTGGAGCCGGCCCAAGAAGGACATCACGCCGGAGCAGTACACCGAGTTCTACAAGGCCGTGAGCCACGACTACGAGGACCCGCTGGCCTGGTCGCACAACCGGGTGGAAGGCAGCACCGAGTACACGCAGCTGCTGTTCATCCCGGCGCACGCGCCCATGGACATGTGGAACCGCGACAAGGCCGCGGGCGTGAAGCTGTACGTGCGCCGCGTCTTCATCATGGACGAGGCAGAGGCGCTGCTGCCGGTGTACCTGCGTTTTGTGAAAGGCGTGATCGACTCGGCCGACCTGCCGCTCAACGTGAGCCGCGAGCTGCTGCAGGAAAGCCGCGACGTGAAGGCCATCCGCGAAGGCAACACACGCCGCGTGCTGTCGATGCTGGAAGACCTGGCCAAGGCGGAGAAGGACGAGGCCGCCAGCGAGGCCGACAAGGGCAAGTTCGCCAGGTTCTACGGCGAATTCGGTGCGGTCCTGAAGGAAGGCCTGGGCGAGGACATGTCCAACCGCGAGCGCCTGGCCAAGCTGCTGCGCTTCGCCTCCACGCAGTCGGACACGGCGAGCGTGTCGCTGGCCGACTACAAGGCGCGCATGAAGGAAGGCCAGGACGCCATCTACTACATCACCGGCGACACGCTGGCTGCCGCGAAGAACAGCCCCCAGCTGGAGATCTTCCGCAAAAAGGGCATCGAGGTCCTGCTGATGACGGACCGCGTCGACGAGTGGGCGCTGGGCTACCTGACCGAATTCGACGGCACGCCGCTGCAGTCCGTGGCCAAGGGACAGGTCGACCTGGGCAAGCTGCAGGACGAGGAAGAAAAGAAGGCCGCCGAGGAGGCCGCCGAGGCGTTCAAGCCGCTGCTGGCCCGGCTGAAGGAAGCGCTGAAGGACAAGGCGCAGGACGTGCGCGCCACCACGCGGCTGGTCGATTCGCCGGCCTGCCTGGTGGCCAGCGAAGGCGGCATGAGCATGCAGCTCGCGCGCATGCTCAAGCAGGCCGGCCAGGCCGCGCCCGAAACGAAACCGGTGCTGGAGGTGAATGCCGACCATCCGCTGGTGAAGAAGCTGGACACCTCGCCCAACTTCCACGACCTGGCGCAGATTTTGTTCGACCAGGCGCTGCTGGCCGAAGGCGGCCTGCCGGAAGACCCGGCGGCCTACGTCAAGCGGGTGAACGCGCTGCTGGTGTGAGGGCGCACCGGGCGGCCTCGCGCCGCCGCCCGGCGTTCATCACTCCACCTTGCCGATTTTCTTCACCACCTCGGCCATGCGGCGCGCGTCGGCCTGCACATAGGCCTGGAAGTCGGGCGTGTCCTGGTAGAGGATGGGGCTGCCCGCGTTGAGGATCACTTCCTTCACCTTCGGGTCGCTGGCCGCCGTGCGTGCCGCGGCGCGCAGCCGCTGCACCACCGGCTCGGGTGTGCCGGCCGGCACGAACAGGCCGGACCATTGCGCGTATTCGGCGTTGTAGCCGGCGTCTTTCAGCGAAGGCACGTCCGGCAGCGCTTCCAGCCGGCCGTTGCCCCAGTGCGCCAGCACGCGCAGCTTGCCGGTCTTGACGTGCTGCAGCACCGTGGCGGGCCCGGACGACACGGCCTGGATCTGCCCGCCCAGCAGCGCGACCACGGCCGGGCCGGCGCCGGTGTAGGGCACGTGCGTCATCCTGATGCCGGCGTTCTGCGCCAGGATCTCCATCGGCACGTGCATGGTGCCGTAGTTGCCCGAGGAGCCATAGTTGATGGCGCCCGGATGGCGCTTCGCGTCCTCAACGAAGTCCTTGACGGTCTTCCACGGCGCGTCCGCGCGCACGGCCAGCACGGTGGGGTCGGCGGTGAAGCGGGCGATCGGCCGCAGCGAATTGAGCGTGTACATCGGCGCGCGGCCGATCACCGCGTCGGCCTCCGGCAGCACGGTGAAGGAGGATAGCGACATCAGCAACGTGTAGCCGTCGGCCGGCGCCTTGGCCACCTGCGCCATGCCGATGCCGCCGCCGGCACCGGCCTTGTTCTCGATCACGACGGGCTGGCCCAGCTCGCGCGCCATGGCTTCGGCCACCGGCCGCGCCACCAAGTCGGCCAGCCCGCCGGGCGGGAACGGCACGACCATGGTGATGGCCTTGCCGGGATAGGTTGCCTGCGCGGCGGCGAGGCCGCTCAGGCACAGCAGTGCGATGGACACAAGGGTGCGGCGTTGGGTGGGAAATGGGCGTTGCATGCTGGGACCCGCGCCTGCGCGCCGCCACAGAACTTTCCCCATGAGAATTGCTGCTTATCTCTACCGTGACGAGCCGGGCGTCGGCCTGGTTTCGGACGACCTGCAACAGGTCCGGCCGCTGCAACTGTCGGCAGCCCAGCGCGCCCTGGGTGCGCTGCCCATCATCGAGATGCTGGCCGCCGGCCAGGCGCTGTCGCTGGTGGGCGAAGCGCTGCCCTTGAGCGGCGTCACGCTGACCGCACCGCTGCCCCGGCCGCGCCGCAACATCTTCTGCGTGGGCAAGAACTACCACGCGCATGCGCGCGAATTCGCCGGCAGCGGCTTCGACTCCAGCGCGAAAGCAGGCGGGGACATTCCGGCCGAGCCGATCATCTTCTCCAAAGGTGGGGCTACACCATCATCAACGACGTGACCTCGCGCGACTGGCAGATTCGCCACCACCAATGGCTGATGGGCAAGTCCTTCGACACCTTCTGCCCGATGGGCCCGTGGCTGGTGAGCGCCGACGAAGTGGACGGGCAGGACACGCGCGTGCGCTGCTGGGTCGGCGGCGAGCTGCGCCAGGACGCCAGCACGCGCGACCTGATCTTCGGCATTCCGCGGCTGATCGAAACGCTGTCGGCGGGGATCACGCTGCACCCGGGCGACGTGATCGCGACGGGCACGCCGCTCGGCGTGGGAATCGGGTTCACGCCGCCAAAGTATTTGCAGGCGGGGGATGTGGTGCGGATCGAGATCGACGGGGTGGGGGTGCTGGAGAATTTGGTGCGGTAAAGCGCACGAAGGTGCAATTGAAAAGCAACCTCTTCCATATTGCGGTGGATAACGCATGAGATCGTCAACGCGCGACGGACTGCATGCGCATGCAGGGATGGTTGTGTGGTGTTTCAACCCACGCGCCCCTAAGGCGACCTGGGTCTGCACAAGATGGACGAGGTGATCTGGAAGATTCAATCCGTGAACGCTTGAAAGCACGACCACACATTGTGGCCGCGCTGAAAACGACAGCGCCGAGTTTTCATCCACACGCGGCGAGGTGCGACCTGGCGATGTACAAATGTCCTTCGGATCGGGTTGTTTCAATCCACGCGCCCGTGAAGGCGCGACGCGAATTGATTTTCCGGCTCATCGTCTCTTACCTGTTTTAATCCACGCGCCCGTGAAGGCGCGACGTGGGCCGGCAAGGAGGTCGCGTGAACCCCATCGAAGTTTCAATCCACGCGCCCGTGAAGGCGCGACCGCGCCACGAAGGCCGAGCAGGAGGCCGCCGAGTGGTTTCAATCCACGCGCCCGTGAAGGCGCGACAGCAGCAGGTTGAATTCTTCGACCGCTTCTCGGAAGTTTCAATCCACGCGCCCTTGAAGGCGCGACTCCACGACGCGGTGGCCGAGGCGGTCAATTGCCAGTTTCAATCCACGCGCCCGTGAAGGCGCGACTCGATGGGCAGGGCGATCTTCTTGGAGCTGTACTTGTTTCAATCCACGCGCCCGTGAAGGCGCGACAGGGAAACTGCGTCGGCGGCTCCATGCTGCGGGTGTTTCAATCCACGCGCCCGTGAAGGCGCGACGGCGGCCGAAGCACTCCCTGCATGTGGGCATAAGGTTTCAATCCACGCGCCCGTGAAGGCGCGACCTAGTGTAGTGCGCGCGAATTAGTTGAACTTTCGCTCGAAGGCATACTCCGATGGCCAAGGGGGTGTGATGCCATGCGGGTCGCCAAGTCGATTGAGCTGGATGGGCAGACGCAGCAGGAGCTT
>NZ_JACCWG010000373.1 GCF_013697775.1 Ramlibacter sp.
AAGCTCCTGCTGCGTCTGCCCATCCAGCTCAATCGACTTGGCGACCCGCATGGCATCACACCCCCTTGGCCATCGGAGTATGCCTTCGAGCGAAAGTTCAACTAATTCGCGCGCACTACACTAGGTCCTCGTTCCGAACAGCGCCACGATCGCCGCGAGGCGCTGCATGCCTTCGGTCACGTGCTGGCACGACAGCGTTGCGCCGGAGATGTTGCGGATGTCGTCGCCGAAGCGCAGCTGCGCGGGGCCCTTGCGCCCGGGAAATTGCTTGCGCCAGGCGGCGTTGCGAATCTCGGCGCCATGCGATTCGCGATAGGCCAGCACTTCCACTTGCGTGACCGTGCCATCGATGCCGAAGCCGGCCGCGTAATCGATTAACTCGAACTTGCCGATCACGCGGTCGGCCAGCACGAAGCCGGCGCGGCGACCTTGCGCATCCAGGCCGGTCCACCCTGCCGGCGAGAAGCCCTGGGGTACGCGCGTCTGCGACGCCGAGGCGATCGACGCGAGCGCGGTGGCATCGAGTGCGAGGGACCAAGGTTGGAAGGTGGCCGCGTTGGGGAGCAGCGCACCGCGTGCTTGCTCGATGTCCATGTAGACCGCCGAGAACGCTCGGGTGTTCCACAGCGCCGCCGCGCCGATGGCCGTGGCGCGCTGCAATGATTGTCGGCGGTTCAGGCGCATTGCTAGAAGTGGAAGCCCACGCCCAGGTTGAGGCGGTCCTGGTTGTGATCGTTCCCGAAGCTCTGGTAGTCAACCTTGATCACAACCTGCGGATGCAGGTAGAAATTCGCCCCCGCGGTCCAGGTGCGGATATCGGGAGCGATCGCGGGCGCCAGGCCGGCAGGCAGGCCGGAGTAGCCGCGCGCCGTGTTCAGGCGCTCATAGCGCACGAAGGGAACCAGTGAAAGATCGCCTTGCTGCCACACACGATATGCCGCCTGCGCATACCAGCCGCCGAAGCTGTCCGGCACCGGCGTGGGATTGCCGGCGAACGTGGCATTGAGCGCGCTGACACCGGTGAAGCGGCCGCGCGCGGCAAGGGCGCTCAAGTCCCAGCGGCCGACTTGCCAGCGCGCGTGCGCTTCGGCCAGCGAGATGCGCGCGTCGGCGCCCGCGAAGCCCGCCTGCTTGTGGCCCGCGCCGCCGTGGTAGAGGGTGCCGCCGACGTTCACGCCGGGGATGCCGTTGTAGTTGAGCGCCCCGTAGAACGCAAGGCTGCGCGCGCGCGCCAGCTGGCCTTCCTGGTGAATGGCGCCGAGCGGCGACTCGCGGCCGTCAGCCGCCGTCGCGTCCCATTTGTTGAGATCGAAGCCAGTCACGATACCTGTGTCCCACCGTAGGCCGGCCTCCGTCGCGCCGCGCAGGCCCAGGCCCAGCTCGCGCCACGTCGTCGGGATGATCGCGGTCTCGACCTGGTTGCGATTGACGCCGTAATAGCGCGTCGGTTCGTGGGTCTCGTTCAGGAACCCGATCGGCAGGAGAAAGAGGCCCGCTTTCGCCGCGATGCGATCGGTGAGGTCGCGTTCGATGTAGAGCTGCTCGAAAGCGACTTCCCCGCGATCGCTGGCGGACACCACGGCATTCTCGACTTCGAGCTCGGCGGCCATGCGCGTTCGTTCGTTGAAGCGGTATGCGAAACCCAGAACGCCGCGACCGGCGGTGGCCGTCGCCGCGCTCGAATCGCGGCGCGGACGCGAATAGCTCAATTCGCCATAGCCAAAGAGGCTCACGCCGCTCCCGGTCATTGATCCATTCGAGGCGGTGGTCGGCGGCGATGTGCCCCAGCCCGATTGCGCGGGCGCAGCGGTAGGCGCGCCCGCGGTGGCGACCGCGGCGCTCGCCGTCGCCGCCTGCTGGCGCTTGACCGCATCGAGTTCGCCGCGCAGCCGCTGGATTTCTTCCTGCATCGGACGCAATTGCCGCAGTTCTTCTCTCAGCTGGCGCAGCTCGGCAGCCGTGTCGCTCTGCGTTTGGGCGAGTGCGCCGGCGCTCGCTACCATCGCCGCGGCGGCGACCGGCGCGATGCGCAGGATGTGTCCAGTTTTCATTTTAGTTTCCGCTTTTTGTGAAATCGGTTTACGGCGCCCAGCCGTCGGTCAATGTGCGCAGGAAGGCGACCAGATCCTGGATCTCGGCATCCGTCAGCGCCGGCGCTTCGCCGCGCCTGCGGTTGTAGGGTCCTTCCGTGGTGTTGACGTTGCCGCGCTCCCGCTCGCCGAGGTCGTCGTAGGGCGTCACGTTGCCTAGCGCGTCGGTCGAGTACCAGATCTCGGGGTTGGTGTCGCGCTTGACGTAGAACGTGACCGCGTCTTCGAGCGTCTTGAGCCGCCCGTTGTGGAAGAAGTGCTTGCGCAACGCGACGTTGCGCAAGGTCGGCACCTTGAATGCGCCGCACAGGTCATTGCGCGCCGCAAGGTCAGGCCGGCCCATTCCGCAGAGGCCGCCGTCGCGGTAGGCCGGGTCGGCGTTCGCGGGGATGGCGGGATTGCGGGGAACACCGAGGTTGTCGTAGGTGAAGTCGGTGAACAGGGCGCCCGGTGCGTTCACGGGTTTGGCGCTCGGATGGCAGGCCGCGCAATTGCCTTTGTCGGGGCGATTGAAAAGCGCGAACCCGTTGAGCTCCTGCGGCGCGAGCGTAGTGCGGCCGGCGATGAATGCGTCGTACTTGCTGTTGAACGACGCGAACACCGCATCTTCACGCTGATAGCGCTCCAGCGCGAAGCGCGCGCGGTCGAACGCCGCTTCGGAATCGGAGAAGATGCCGTCGCCGAAGACGGCGCGGAATTGCGATGCATATGGCGCGCTGGCGAGCTTCGCGACAACGGCGGCAACATCGGGGTTCGCCATCTCGAACGGATTGAGGAAGGGGGCGCGCGCCTGTTCGGCCAGGGTGTTGGCGCGACCATCCCAGAAGAAGCCGCCCGCGGGCGCGCCGTCGGATGCGAACGAGAACGGCGTGTTGAAGCGCAGGTAGCGCAGCGACGGCGACGTGCGCGTGCCGGGCTGATCGAGATTGGGCCCACCCATCGTGACCGGCGTGTCGAACGGCGACGCGTGGCCGTTCGCGGGATCATGGCAGCTGATGCACGCGAGCTTGCCGGAGGCCGAGAGCGTGGTGTCGCGGAAGATTTTTTCGCCGAGCTGGGCAGCGGGGCCAAGGTTCGAGCTGGCGGCCGGCGCATTGGCGGAACCGCCTCCTGCGCCACCGCAAGCGGCGAGAGCAGCGATGCAGGCAACGCAGGCGAGTGCACGAGCAACACGCACGAAGGCCGGCGCGACGAGATTCGCGTCGCGATCCGAAGCGCGGTGGGTCATGGGGGGTCCGTTTCAGGCGATCCAAGCGGTGGGTACGACAACGAGGGCGAGCGAGATCAGCTGTGCGATCCAACCTTCGGCGAGCTCCTCGGTGGCGCCGAGCGAAGCGATGCCGAGGATCGCATAGCCGGTAACGGCCACAGCGAGGCGGCTGCGCACAGCGGGGATCGGCTCCAGCGCCCAGGTGCGCCGAAGGTGCGGCGTCGCGCTGGCAATGACGAGAAAGCCTTCAAGGCCTTTGCGAAAACAGATGAGCAGGGTCTGGAACATGGCGGGTCCGTGCTGGTATCAAAAATGAGAACGATTCGTATTCGAATATACAAGAAATGGTCGAGCCTAGGCGCCCATCCCGCTGGATCTGGTCGCGGCAATTCCGAGCCCTGCCGTTGAGGCTGATGTCAGCCGCAGCAACCCCGGGCCCCGGACGTCTGCACCGGCGGGCAAGGCACGCTCCCATACGAGCAGTAGACGCAGCAGTCCCCAGGCTCCGGTCTCAAGACGACGTGACAGCTCTCGCACTCGTAGAACCACTGGCACGAATCGGTGGGCATCGTTTCAGCCTTGACGTGCCGGCACGCGGGACAGGTGAGCGCCGATGCCAGCACTGGCGAAGCATTCACTTGGCAGCTCCAACTGGACTTGAAGGAAAGCCTGCCGCGGCGGTGGCACCCGTCATGGCGGCCACGGTCGTCTGGGTGTCGTCATAGCCGACCGTCGTCTGGCGCTTGGCCAAGTCACTGAAGTTGACCCCTTTCCACGGACGCCATACTGCTCACATCAGTGGAGTCCGGAATGCCCAAATCCAAGCCGCCGTATCCGGCGGAATTTCGTCAGCAGATCATCGCCCTGGCGCGCGCCGGCAGGACGCCTGCGCAGCTGTCGCGCGAGTTCGGCCCGAGCGCGCAGAGCATCAGTAATTGGGTCGCGCAGAGTGCGCGCGACAGCGGTAAGCCCTTGCCCGGCAAGGAAGGCCTGGCGACGGCCGAACGCGAGGAGCTGGCGCGCTTGCGTCGCAAGCTGCACCAAATCGAGCAGGAGCGCGACATCCTGGTAAAGGCTACGGCCTGGTTCGCCGCGAGGCACCACAAGACGTCCACACCGTCTTCGGACTCGTGGGGCGCGTCGGCTTCGCCCTGCTGCATCATGTCGTGGACATCTGAGCACAGGCTCTCGTCAAGAGAGTGATCAGCCTACGCTTACGGCAGTTCCGGGTCAGCGACAGGTGGTTCTGAAAAGCCATCAGATCTCGATTTTCGAACCGAGCTCCACGACTGAATTGCTTGGCAGCCGCAGGAAGTCGGCGGCGCCGCTCGCGTTGTGATGCATCTGCGCAAACAGCTTCTCCCGCCAAGGCCGCATGCCTCCACCAAGGGTTGGCACCACCACCTCGCGCGAAAGGAAGTAGCTGGTGGCCATGGGGTCAAGCTCAATGCCCTTCTCGCGAAGCCCGCGCAGCGCCTTGGGCACGTCAGGGTCGTTCTTGAAGCCGTAGCTGAGCACAACCTGCCAACAGTCGTTGCCTAAATCTGTCAGCTGAATGCGCTGGTCAGTGGGAATGAAGGGGACTTCGCGCGCTCGCACCGTCACGAAAACGTTCTCCTCGTGCAGCACCTTGTTGTGCTTTAAATTGTGCAGCAGCGCGTTCGGCACTGTGTCCACGTCTGCCACCAGGAACACCGCCGTTCCGTCCACGCGCGTCGGGGGAGCAGCGAAGACGGAGTCCAGAAATTCCCGGAGCTCCATGGAGCCGGAGCGCACCTTCTCGCGCAGGAGCTCACGACCGGTCTTCCAGGTGGTCATCAGGGCAAATATTGCAGTCCCGATCGCGAGCGGGAACCAGCCCCCTTCGGTGAATTTCAATAGGTTGGAGCTGAAAAACGCGAGATCCACCACAAAAAAGGAGCCGGTAGCGGCAATGCAGAGGGCGAGCGGATAGCCCCACCCATAGCGAATGACAAAGAAGGTGAGGATGGTGGTGATCAGCATGTCAAGCGTCACCGCGATACCGTATGCGGCCGCCAGGCTACTGGACGTGCGGAAGAGCACTACCGCCATCACGATCGCGACGAACAGGCCCCAGTTCACCGCGGGGATGTAGATCTGGCCCGTGTCGCGCACGCTGGTGTGCCGGATTTGAAGCCGCGGCAGGTAACCCAGCTGTATCGCCTGCTTGGTGACGCTGAACGCGCCGGTGATCAACGCCTGCGAGGCGATGACGGTAGCGAGCGTCGCCATGACCACCAAAGGCACCACCGCCCAATCTGGCGCCATCATGTAGAAGGGGTTCTTCACCGATTCAGGACGCGAGAGCAGCAGCGCGCCCTGCCCGAAGTAGTTGATCGTGAGCGCGGGCATCACCACCGAGAACCACGCGATGCGGATCGGCTTTTTCCCGAAGTGACCCAAGTCGGCATATAAGGCTTCGGCCCCAGTCACGCAGAGGACCACTGCTCCCAGTATGACGAAGCTGGTGCCCGGCTGGGTCCACATGAAGCGCAATGCGTGGTGAGGGCTGAGAGCGGCAAGGATCTCCGGGTGGCTTGCAATGTGCGGAATGCCCAGTGCGGCGATGGTAAAGAACCAGACCAGCGTGATGGGCCCGAAGAAGCGGCCGATGCCGGCGGTGCCGCGCTTTTGCACCATAAACAGGGCAAGGAGGATGGCGAGGGTCAGCGGGATGACGAAATCTTTGAACTTCGGCGAGACGACCTCCATGCCTTCCACTGCCGAGAGCACTGAAATCGCGGGCGTGATAACGCCGTCACCATAGAAGAGGCAGGTGCCGAAGATCCCGATCAGGAGCAGCTTCGAGCGCAGCGCGGGCTTGTCCTTCACCGCCTGCGACGCCAACGCGAGCATCGCCACCAGGCCGCCTTCACCGTTGTTATCGGCGCGCAGCACTAGCGACACGTATTTAAGCGAGACGATGACCGTGAGGGTCCAGAAGAAGATGGACAGGATGCCGTAGACGTTGTTTGGGGTGAAGGCGACGTGGCCCGAGCCGAAGACTTCCTTGATGGCGTAAAGGACACTGGTGCCGATGTCACCGTAGACGACGCCGAAGGCGCCCAAGGTGAGAGCAGCCAGAGATGACTTGTTTTCGGGCACGGCAGAACCTCCGAGGGAGGCCGGTTGTTGTTCTGACGCCATTGTGCAGGCGCGCGGCAGTCGTGCGCGCTGCTGAGCAAGCGGTGGCTGCGCATTGGTCCAAGCTCGCAGCTGAAATTGGAGGCAAGGACGGTCGGCTCGCCTACAGCGCAAAATGCCTTGAAACCTGAACCGATGCGACTACTCCACGCGATCCGATGCTGGGCGGCGCGCCACCCACAGACCCGCGTTAGAGCTGGACGCGTGCGCCCAGCTCAATGACGGCGTTGGGCGGAATGCCGAAGAAATCCACTGAGCGCCCCGCATTGCGAGACATGGCCGCGAACAGCTTCTGCCGCCAGCGCGCCATTGCAGACGACGACCTGGGCACCACCGTCTCTCGACTGACGAAGAAAGATGTGGAGAACAGGTCGACCGAAAGGCCGAGCGCAGCGGCGAGCGCGAGAGCGTCGGGGACGTTGGGCTTTTCCATGAAGCCGAACCGCAGTTCCGCGCGCCAAAAGCCGTTGCCCAGGTCCTCGACCTGCACGCGACGTGCAGGCGCGACCGAGGGCACCTCCTCGAACACGACGGTGAGGACGACGTTGCGCTGATGCAGCACCATGTTGTGCTTCAGGTTGTGGAGCAGTGCCTGCGGCACGACCCCGCGCTCGGCGCAGAGGAAGACGGCGGTGCGATCCACCCGCGCGAAGCCGCCTTCGGCGGGCAAACCGGAGGCAAAATCCGCGAGCGGGGGCATCTCGGACTTGGCAGCCTTCGAGAGCGCCTCGCGCCCGGCCTTCCATGTCGTCATGCCTCCTAGCAGCGTGGCCGCTACAGCCAGCGGAAACCAGCCGCCGTCGAGCACCTTCACGGAGGACGAGACCAACAGCAAGCAGTCCAACGCCGCGAAGAACGCGGTGGCGCCAATGGCGATCCATGCCGGGTAGCCCCAGCCCTTGCGAACCACGAAGTAAGTGAGGATGGTCGTCACCAGCATCGTCCCCGTAACGGCGATGCCGTAGGCCGACGCCATTGCCGAGGAACTGCCGAAGGCGAAGCAGGCGAGGACCACGGACGCCAGCAGGATCCAGTTCACCGCGGGAATGTAGATCTGCCCGCGCTCGTGCGCGGAGGTGTGGACGATCGCCATGCGGGGCAAGAAGCCAAGCTGGATCGCTTGCTGGGTGAGCGAGTAGGCACCTGAGATGACTGCCTGCGAGGCGATGATCGTCGCGAGGGCTGCCAAGGCGACCGCCGGCAGCAAGAGGGAGGGCGGGAAGCTCAGATAAAAGGGGTTCGCCACCGCCGCCGGCTCGCGCAGCAGCAGCGCGCCCTGGCCCGCGTAGTTCAGGGCGAGCGCGGGCAGCACCACCACGCTCCACGCAAGACGGATCGGACGCTTGCCGAAGTGGCCCATATCCGCGTAAAGCGCCTCGGCGCCGGTGATCGCCAGCACCACAGCGCCCACGGCCAGGAACAGCCCCCATCCGCGTTCGCTGAGGAAGCGCCACGCGTGGCGCGGGTCGAGCGCTTGGACGATCTCCGGAGCTTGGACGATCTGCCAGGCGCCGACGGCTGCGAGTGTGCCGAACCAAAGCACAATCACCGGCCCGAACCAACGGCCCATTGCCGCGGTGCCACGGCTTTGCGCGGCGAAGAGCCCCACCAGGATCGCCACCGCGATCGGTAGGACATAAGGTTTGAGCGCCGGGGTGGCCACTTCGAGCCCCTCCACTGCGCTGAGCACGGAGATGGCGGGGGTCAGCACGCTGTCGCCGTAGAACAGGCACGCGCCGAAGGCGCCCAGCAGCAGCAGGCGCGCGCGCAGCTTCGGGCGGTCGGCCACCGTTCGGGAGGCGAGCGCCAACAGAGCCATGATGCCGCCTTCACCGCGGTTATCCGCCCGGGTGATGAGCACGACGTATTTGAGGGTCACGACCAGCATCAAGGCCCAGAACACGACCGACACCGCGCCCATGATCGTCGCGGGATTCAACGGAACGCCGGTAGCCGGGTCGAAGATCGTCTTGATGGTGTAGAGCGGGCTGGTGCCGATGTCGCCGTAGACCACGCCCAACGCCGCCAAGGCGAGGGCAGCACCGCTTCGCCCGTGAGACGGCGAGTCGGTCGGGGAGATTGACGCGGCAGGCGTCGCGGCTTGGGACATGCGGTGCTCCAGAAGTTCGGATCCGCTGTTGTCCTCCCGGGCGCGTCAAAAACGCATAAAAATGGCAGCTGTTCGCTCAGTGGCAGCTGGTGCGCTCACTCGTCCGCGAGGCGATAGCCGACGCCAAGCTCCGTCAGAAGGTACCTGGGCTCGGCGGGGTCCGCCTCGACCTTCGACCGCAGGTGGCCCATATAGACCCGCAGGTAGTGCAGCTGGTCGACTTGTTCGGCGCCCCAGACTTCGGCGAGCAGTTGCCGGTGGGTGAGCACCTTTCCGAGCGCGCGCGCGAGCGCGTCGAAGAGTGCCAGTTCGCGCTTGGTGAGATGGACCGCGGCACCCCGCAATTTCAGTTCGCGCGAGGCGCGGTCGTATTCGAGTTCGCCGACGCGCAGCCTGGCGGGAGCGGTCGGCGCCGCGGCAGCCCGCCTCAGCATCGCGCGAACCCGGGCGAGCAGCTCGCCAACGCCAAAGGGCTTGCCGAGGTAGTCGTCGGCTCCGGCGTCGAGTGCCTCGATTTTTTGGGACTCGTGCGCGCGCGCCGAGAGCACCAGGACCGGCACCGAACTCGTCTTGCGGAGCTCCGTGATGAACGTGATGCCATCTTCGTCGGGCAGGCCCAGATCGACGATCAGCAGGTCCGCCGGTGCGGTGGCCAGTTCACGGCGCGCGTGGACAGCGCGGCCAGTGGCGCGGGGCAGCATGCCCGCAGCGCTGAGGCTCGCGCAGACGAACGTGGCGATGCTCACCTCGTCCTCGAGCACCAGTATGGAGGGTTTGCTCACTAGGCGTCCTCGGGAGCGGCCGGCACCGGAAGATCTATGCGGAACTCCGAGCCTGGGTCACAGCGTTTGGCGGAAACAGCGCCGCCGTGCGCCTGGGCTGCGAGCTGGCAGATCGCGAGCCCAAGCCCCGAGCCGCCCGCTCGCCCCGCTTGGCCACGCTTCCACCTGGCGAAAAGCTCCGTTGGGTCCCCTTCGGGCAGGCCAGCGCCGAAGTCGCGCACTGCCACGAAGACTCCTTCCCGCGAGCGTCCGGCTTGAACCACCACCTTCGCCGGCGAGCCGCCGTGCCGCGCTGCGTTGTCCACCAGATTGGCCAGTGCCTGCGCGAGCAGGCCGGCCTCGGCCCGCAGCGGCGGCAGCCCTGGCGGTGCCTTGAGTTGGATGCTTGCCGTTGGCCAGCGCCTGCGGGCCCGTGCCACCGCGGCGCCCAACACGTCTTCAATCGACTCCCATTGGCTCGCGAGCTCTGAGCTTGGCTGCGACAGCCTGGCGATCTGCAGCACGTTGTCCGCCATGACGGCGAGGTCACGCGCCTCGTACTCGATGGCTTCGAGCAGCTTGCCCTTCTGGGCTTCGCTCAGCGATGCTGCTTGCGTGCGAAGCGCGCTCGCGGAGCCCACGATTCCAGCAAGGGGCGTGCGCAGGTCGTGCGAGAGCGACGCGAGCAGCGTATTGCGAGCCGCTTCTGCTTGTGCTGTGCGCTCGGAGCGCATGGCTGCGGCCGCCGCGCGTTCTCGCTCGAGGGCGAGTCCGGCTTGGCGCACAAGCGATAGCCAATGCTCCGTTGTCTGCGAGTCCGGGCGTTCGCCGTCGCCGAGCAGCACCTGGACCGCGCCAGCGGAGCCGAATCGGGAGAATGGCGCACACCACAGCCGGAGTTCCGGCCAGGCGAGCGAACCGGCGCCGAGAGGGCGCCCGCTTTCAATCGCCCAAGCCGCGGCGCGCTCGTGGAACTCTCTCCCCTGCGTCGCAAACCACGACAAGCCACCAGTTTCGTCCTTGGCGAAGATGGCGCATGGCCGTCCCGTCGCGACCTCCAGTCGGGATGCGGCGGCGAGGGCCATCCCCTCGAACCCGTCCACGTCAGCCATCGATTGCGCCAACGCGTGGAGATCGGAGGCGCGCGCACGGGCAGCATCGGCTTCCTCACGCCGGCGCCGCAGTGAGCCCAATACGGCGCTGAGGCCGAACGAAAGCGCCAGGAGGGACAGCAGGATCCACCAATACTCGGAACCTCCAACCGCAAGCGAGCGCCTGGGCGGGACGAAGAAGAAGTTCAGCGCCAGGACCGACGCAAGCGCCGAGCCGGCCGCGGCAGGCTGCGGGAGCGCCGCGGCGAGCGTCACGGCCGCCATGTAGAACATGGACAGACCGGCAACTGACATCGAGCCGTCGAACCAAAAGCTCGCAGCAGTCGCTGTCAGTGGCGCGGACAGCGCGGCGAGCCATTCCCAAGGGGAGGTTCGTGGGGAAAGCTTGATGCGCCGCATGTGACCATCGTAAGCGCCCTCCATACGCCGCAGGTGCTGCGAGCGAGCGCGGACGTAGAGATGACGGGTTCTGCTCTGATCGGCACCGTGCAGCAGAACCGGCCAGCAGCGTTGATCCTGACGGCCGGCGGCGCGCTGGCCGCCCTATGCCGCCCCTGCCAGGTGTTCAACAGGCGTGGGAAGTCAGTTGAAATTCATCGTGTACGTGACCCGGAAGGA
Source organism: Ramlibacter sp. (assembly GCF_013697775.1). Classification (GTDB taxonomy): domain Bacteria; phylum Pseudomonadota; class Gammaproteobacteria; order Burkholderiales; family Burkholderiaceae_C; genus Ramlibacter. The sequence continues at coordinate 11,067 of NZ_JACCWG010000373.1, forward strand.
GCGCGGCTCGATGGGGTGGAGGTGAACGTCATTGACCGACGCCGCCTCCGAGGCCAGCCGCGATTCGTAGTAATAGTCGATGGCCGAGTCCCGGCGATTGGTCAGGTTGAATCCTTCCAGCTCGATGCGCGACATCTTGTTGATCTTGTAGCCGACACGCCCGTTCAACGTGGCGGTGCCGCGCGAACGAACGCTGTTGTCTTCGGTCAGCGGTCGCGGACCGAAGTAGCGCAGTTGCAGCGCGCCGAAATACGGCCCCAGATTGTCCACGGCGAGCGCGAGGGACGCCACGCCTTCGACGGCACCGGGGATGCGCCGGCCCGCCGCGTCCGCATCCCGAAAGCGTGCCCGCGCGAACGCCAGGTCCGCGTCGATAGTCAGCCAAGGCAGGGGCTTGTAGTAGTTGGAGAATTCGAAGCCCACGCGCCGGCTCGGGCGCCCTGCCTCGGTCGTACCCGCGTCGCCCGCAAACACCAGCTCGGAATCGAAATTGAGCTGGTAGACCGAGAACGAACTCTGCAAGCCGGGGATGATCTCGGTGCGAATGCCCAGTTCGGCGCCTTTGGAGCGCACCAGGGGCGGAACTTTGTCCGCAGAAAGCCCGGTCTTCGGGTCCATTGCGATGGTCGTGCCGCGCGCATCGTTGCTGTGAAAGCCCGAGCCCACGTTGACGTAGTACTCGGTCTTTGCCCAGGGACCGAAGACCAGCGCGAGCTTCGGGCTGGCGATGGTGTCCTTGGCCTTGCCGGAGTTGGCCGGGTTGTCGCTGCCGACCTTGAAGCGGTAAGTGTCGGCCCGCACACCAGCTACAGTGCGGAACCAATCGTTCCACCATGTCGTGTTTTCCACATAGGCGCCCAGGCTCGTCTCGACGATGTGGTCCTTGCGCGTGGTGGACAGGAGGCGCCGGCCCGCCGTGTTGTTGAGGCTGTTGAAAATGTTGTCGTTTTCCGCCTGCAGGCCCACGGTGGTTTCCGAAGCTTGGCCGAGGCCCTTCATCTGCCAGGTGTGGGAGGCCTTGACGCCCGTCGTCACGCGCCGGTCGGGCTGGCTGAACTGGTCTCCGTTGACCGGATCGTCCAGGAAGTAGGTGAAATTCGAGAACAGGTCCAGCTGTTGGCGCACGACATAGGCATTGATCTTCGTGCTGCCGCTGGCCGTCGTGTCGCGCCACGCGCCGGACAGGCTGTAGCGACGCGACAGCCCGCCATCGGTAGGATCCAGGGCGTCGAACCTCGAGATCAGGCCGCCGGTGACCGCGCGTTTGGCAATCTGGTCGGTCGAGTTCCATTTGGCGCTATAGGCCATCGCCGTGATGTCGAAGCCGGTGGCCTCGGTGCCCCGGCTGTAACGCAGCACGCCATTGACCTTGCGGTAGTCATCCGGGTGCACGAACGGGCCATCATTGTGGTAGAGCTCAAGGGCATACAGCAAACGGCCGTCCGCCAATGCCGGCGAGTCCGCCAGCAGCGTGCGGCGATAGCCTTTCTGGCCCAGGCCGATACTGGCGATGCCGTGCTCCAGCTTGTCCGCATACCGCACGGAGACGGCGCCGGCCGAAGAGAAGTCACCCTCGGCCGCGTAGTACGGGCCTTTTCGATACTCCAGCAGCGTGGTCAGTTCGGGAATCAGGAAATTAAGGTCGGTCCAGCCCTGGCCATGCGCATGGCTGCGCTGGTTGACCAGCATGCCGTCCACCGTCGTGCGCAGGTCGGTGCCGTGGTCCAGGTTGAAGCCGCGCAGGTAGAACTGGTTGGCCTTTCCCTCACCGCTGTGCTGGCTCACGATCAGGCCGGGTGTGGCCTCCAGCACTTCGCCGGGCCGGTAGACCGTGCGCGCTTCCAGCTGCTGCTGCGTCACCACGCCGCCGTTGGCGGAGTCGGCAATGCCCAGCTGGCTGTTGCGCGAACCCTGGATCGTGACGGGGGCCAGGGATTTCACCTCGTCGGCCGCGGGTACGGCCTGGGCGCAGGCGCCGCCGGCGAGGATGGCCGCCATGACAGGGGTGAGTCGGTTTTTCTTCAGCTGAAACACGGCCATGGGTTTCCTTGGAGACGTAAGATGTATTTGATATTTATCATACGCGCCGGCCGGGCCGGTGGATTCATGCATCCGCACCGGCGTCCGATCAATTCATCGGCTTGAGGTGGGTATGCGCCTTGGATGGGGCATGGGAATGGTGGTGGCGTTGGCCTTCTGAAAGCGCGAGGACATGGATCTGGCCATGCCGCACGCCGCGCAGCGCGATCAGCTGACTGGCGCAATCCTGCACGCCAACCGTGGGGCCGCGCAGAACCACAGTCTCCAGACAGTTGTCGTGGTCCAGGCGGGTTTGCAGGCTGCTGACCACCAGGTCGTGGTGCTGGTGCTGGAGGTCCATGACCCGTGCCGTGACAGGGTGCTCATTGCGGTCGTAGACGAAGGTCACGGTCGCCGCGCACCATTTGGCCTTGCGCGCGTCCAGCAGCGCACTGCCCAGGCGTTCGCGGATGAGGTCGCGCACGGCCTCGGAACGATTGACGTATCCGCGCACCGCGATCAGGCGATCAAATTCGCCGGCCAAGTCTTCGTCGAGGGAAATGGTGAAACGCTGCATGTGTGCCTCTGTTGGCAAGGACCGGGGGAGACAGGAGAAACTTGCAATGAAAAGGTGAATCCTACGCGGCGGACCGGGAGGCCGCGACGAGGCGCGCGTGCCGCCCGCGCTCGCCGCCCGACGGGCACGCGGAGAAGGCAAGGGCCGCGAGCCCCAACCCGGACGCGACCGGCCGGGATTCTCTGAAGGCCGTTCAGGTCTCGTTCACGCTTGCACCCGCAGACTGGGGCATCACCAACCAGGAGATGCTCATGAAACGCATTGTCATTGTCGGCTTGGCTGCAACCGTCCTGGCCTGCACCGCGTCACTGGCCCAGGCACGCACCGACGTCGTTTTTTCCGTAGAGCTGGGAAATTCCCAGCCGGTCTATGTGCAGCCGCAGCCGGTCTATGTGCAGCCGCAACCAGTCTACGTGCAGCCGCGTGGCTACTACGACGGGCACGGCCGGTGGGTGCAGGTCAGCCCAGCCCCTGCCTATGTCCTTCCCGCCCCCGCGTACGGATACGGCTATGAATACGACCGCAGGCTGCGTGAAGAGCGCGAATGGAGGCGCGCGCAGTGGAGACGCCATCACCGGCACCATGACGTTGAAGAGTTCTACGGCGACCGCCGCTGGGACTGATCGTTGATTGGCGCCGCAGCCCGCGGCCGGGAGCATCTCAAGCATGAAATCTCTTTTTCCTCCGGTCCTTTGTTTGTTCCTGGCGCTGGCCCTTCCAGTCCACGCGGATGTGACCCGTGAAGAAGCAGCGGCCGCCGTGCAGCGGGAGGGTGGCGGTCGTGTGCTGTCCGTGGATCGAGCCGACCTGGACGGCCGATCGGCATGGCGCGTGAAGGTCCTGACGCCGCAGGGGGTCGTGAAAGGCATTTACCTCGAGAGCGCTGCGAGGCTGCCGCGGGACGCGCAGGGGAGCGCAGGCGATGCGCCTGGTGTCGACACCTCGAGCGAGACTTCGCAAAGCCGCTCCCCCTTCGCTCCCGCCCGCCCCCGCAAACTGGACGCTCACCGACCCAAGGGATCCCCATGAAAGTGCTGCCAGAGCCAACTTGCCCGATGGCGAGTCCAGGAGAAAGCGGCGCCATGGTGCGATATGTCGCCTTGACCCAGGAATTGCCGGGGGCCGGTCCGCAGTATTCCGCGTGGACGACGGGAACACCGCTGGCCGGCAATCGCCAGCCAGGCGGCATTGCGCCAAAACCGGCGCAGGCAATCAAGAGAGGTGCGGATGCGGCGTTCCTCGGGTCCAGCAACCTTGCGCTGATTGAGGCTTTGCTGATTCGAGCCCACTTGGAGCCAGACGATTTCCGGATCGCGGTGCAGGTGGTTGAACAGCCCGCGCATTTCGCGGACCTGGAGGCCCTCATCACGGTGACGTGCAGTGGCCGCAGGATCTCACGTACCTATTTCTCAGGTTCGCAACAGTTTGATTGGTTCGTCGATCTCTCGGACGACATCCAGGCGGGCGTGTTTTCGTAAGCCAGGAGTGCCCTGCATGGGGCGGGGCGCCCAACGGCCCCGCGCCAGCGGCTATCCCCATGACCGCGTCAGCAACCCGTCCGGCGCATCAGTGATCGTTTGACCGTGTTCGGCCAGCGCGCCAGCCTTGGTGCCCAGGTCTTCCGCAGCAACCGAAACCACATGCGGGGAGACCGCGTTTTCAGGCCAATGCCTTTGCGGCCAGGTGCGGGTATCCGTTCGCGGCGAGCCGCTGCGTACCGGCCTGTGCCACTGCACCGACTGCCGGAAGGAAAGCGGTTCGGCCTTCACCTTCTATGCCGTGTGGCCGGCGCATCAGTTCGAGCATACGGGCGATACCTCCGAATTCCAGGGCCGTAGCTTCTGTCCGCGCTGCGGCTCGCGGCTGTTCTCCATCGACGACCAGGAGGCTGAGATCAAGCTCGGCATCCTGTCGCAAGCGCCCACGCCGCTGGTGCCGAGCTACGAGCTCTGGGCCAAGCGCCGCGAGCCGTGGCTGCGGCCGGTCGAGGGCGCCGAGCAATACGAAGAGGATCGGAACTGACCGCAGCCGTGCGGCGCCACACATCGATCCTTACATTGCATCCTTCACTGCCGAGCCGCCGCGCAACACGGAATCGATTTCGGCAGGCATCATTGGCCACAGCGCGGCAGAGGAGTTGCTCGTGCCGCAAGCGAGGTACTGATGGCCAACGCACAACAGACGGATGCCGAGCACGCGCGCAGCTTCTCGCTTATGTCCGAGAAGGTCAAGGACTATGCGATCTTTCTGATGGACCCGCATGGGCTCATTCGCACCTGGAATCCCGCCGCGGCGGCGATGAAAGGTTACGCGAAGGAAGATGCCATCGGTGCCTACTTCGGCATGCTGTACTCGCAAGAAGACCAGGCACGCGGGCACCCGCAGCACAACCTCCAGGCCGCTCTTGAGCAAGGCACCTTCCAGGAGGAGGGATGGCGCCGCAAAAAGGACGGAAGCACGTTCTGGGCGCAGGTCGAGATCATCGCGGTCACCAACGAAAGCGGTGAACTGACCGGGTTCTGCAAGATCACCCGTGATGTGACCGAGCGCAAGGCGCTCCATGAGATGGTGTCCCGGGAGCGCGAGCGGTGCCAGGTGACGCTGGGCGCGATCAGCGACGCGGTCATCTCGTTCGACAGCGAAGGCAAGATCGACTACTTGAATGCCAAGGCCGAAGAGCTCACGGGGTGGCAGTCCGCACAAGCCCAAGGCAGGCAGCTGCCCGAGGTTGTCGAGCTTCGCGATGGTGAAGCAGGCGAGAAGGTCGAGCCCGCTCCGGGCAACGGCGCCGGCGTTCCCGCGACCGCCGTGCTCATTGGCAAAGATGGGCGCCGCAGGGAGGTTGAGCACGCGGGCGCCAGCATCCAGTCGCGCGATGGCAGCGCCGGCGGCGGTGTCGTGGTGGTCAGGGACATCAGCCACGTTCGTTCCGTGGAGAAGGAGCTCAAGCACGCCGACCGGCGCAAAGACGAGTTTTTGGCCATGCTCGCGCATGAACTCAGGAATCCCCTGGCGCCCATCGCCTCCGCAACGGAGCTGCTGGGCATGGCGAGGCTGGATGCGGCCGGGGTGCAGCGCACGGTCGAGGTCCTGCGCCGGCAGGTGCGCCACATGACGGGGCTGATCGACGATCTGCTCGACGTCTCGCGGGTGACGCGCGGCCTGGTCGAGCTGGTCAAGGAGGAGCTCGACTTCAGGGGGGTCGTCGCCCATGCGCTCGAACAGGCGCGGCCGGCAATCGACAGCCGCTCGCACCATGTCACCCTGGATCTCGCGCCGGGAGACGCCGTCGTGGAGGGTGACCAGAAACGCCTGGTCCAGGTGATCAGCAACTTGCTGGCCAACTCCGCGAAATACACCCCACCGGGCGGGCATATCGTCGTCAGCATGGCCCTGCGGGACTTGGAAGTCGAGGTGTCCATCCAGGACGACGGGATCGGCCTGACTGCCGAACTGCTGCAGCGCGCTTTCCAGATGTTTGCGCAGGCAGAGCGAACGGCAGACCGCTCACAGGGCGGACTTGGACTCGGTCTCGCGCTTGTTCGCAGCCTGGTGGAACTGCATGGCGGGCGGGTCACCGCCGAGAGTGAAGGCCCCGGCCACGGAAGCAAATTCACGGTCGTGCTGCCGCGCGTCGTTCGAACGGCTTCGCCGATCCTGCAGCAGCACGAGCGGGTTCCGTTGGCCGCCGGCCTGCTGCGCGTACTGGTCGTCGACGACAACGTGGACGCGGCGCACTTGCTGGCGCTGTGGCTGCAGGCCCTGGGTCATGAAGTCGCCATGGAGCACCACGCCGAGGCGGCGCTGGCACTGGCACTGGCCGGGCATTTCGCGCCGCAGGTGTGCTTGCTGGACATCGGGCTTCCCGATTTCGACGGCTTCGAGCTGGCCAGGCGCCTGCGCCGCATGTGGCCCGACGCGGTTCTTGTCGCCGTCACCGGGTACGGCCAGCCGCAGGATGTCCAGAGTGCGTTGGAAGCGGGGTACGACCATCACTTCGTCAAGCCCGTCGACAAGCAGCAGCTCAGCGGCATTCTCAATGCCGCTGCGAAAAGGGCCGGCACCTGACCGTGATTTACCGGCAGACTCAGTGCAGCGAGCGCACCGGGACATCGGCCAGCAGGCGCAGGATTTCGTCCAGCCGCGCGGGCTTGAGCAAGTGCGCGTCGAACCCTGCTTCCTTGGCCTGCTTCAGGTCCGAGCCCTGGTCGTAGCCGGTCAGCGCCACCACCCGTGTGGATGCTCCCCGCGGGTCGGCGCGCAGCTGCCGGGCGACTTCGTAGCCGTCCATGCCGGGCAGCCCGATGTCCAGCAGGATCACGTCGGGCATGAAGGCGCGGGCGGCCTCCAGGCCCTGCATCCCGTCGAACGCCATCGCCACCTCGTGCCCCGCCATCTGCAGCAGCTCCGCCAGCGAACGGTTGGCATCCTCGTTGTCGTCGACGATCAGGATGCGCCGGCATGCCGCTGCCGCGCCGGCAGCTGGTGCGTCGGTGTCCGGCCCGCGCGCGGGGCCGGCCAGCGGCAGTACGACCTTGAACCGCGAGCCTTTGCCCGGCCCGTCGCTCCAGGCCTGCACCTTGCCGTTGTGCATCTCGGTGATGTGCTTGGCCAGCGTGAGCCCGATGCCCAGGCCGCCGTCCGAGCGGTCGAGCGACCGGGGCAGTTGCGTGAACAGCTCGAAGATGGAGGCCAGCATGGCTTCGGGAATCCCGGCGCCGTTGTCGCTCACCGTCACTTCCACCGTGCCTTGCGACACCACCGCCGCCATGCTGACCGCGCCGCCATCGGGCGTGTACTTGGCCGCGTTGTGCAGCAGGTTGTCGAACACCTGCGCGAGCCGGACCGGATCGGCATCCACGGCAACGTGGCGCCCGGGCAGCGTGACGGACAGGGAATGGCCCCGCTGGTCGATCAGGGGCCTGGAGATTTCCAGCGCCTGTTCCATGACGTCGGCCAGCGATGCCGCCTTCAGTTCCAGCCGCAGCTGGCCCTGCGTGACGCAGCCAACGTCCAGCAGGTCGTTGACCAGCCGGGTCATGTGGCGGACCTGGCGTCCCAGCACGGCCGCGCTGCCGGCCAGGGGGGAGTCGGACGGCGTGCGCGAGCGGATGAGCTCGGCTGCGTTGAGGATCGGCGCCAGCGGGTTGCGCAGCTCGTGTCCCAGCATGGCCAGGAATTCGTCGCGTGCCTTCAGCGCCTGGTTCAGCTCATGGGTGCGCGCGTCCACGCGCGACTCGAGGTCGGTGTTCTGGCGCTGCAGCTGCTCCTTGGCGATCTTGAGCGAAGCGCTTTCCAGCAGTTCCCAGTCTCCCTGGCGCCGGGCCAGCGCGAACTGGTGGTGGCAGCAGACGTCGAGAACGTCGTCGGCGGTGCATTTCTCCATGCAGTAGGTGCACAGGGCGACGAGGTTGTAGCGGCGGAAAGTGCTGTTGACCTTCTCCTCGTAGGCCATGAAGTCGTCCCAGCCGGAGCGGTCCACCCAGAAGGTGTCGCCGGTCAGGCGCAGCCCGAAGAAGCCCTTGCGCTTGGATTCCGCTTCGCGGCCCACCCAGCCCTGCAGGACCGCATCCGCGTTGAAGACGTCGCCCGCGGTGTACCAGTCCTTGATCGACACGATTTGCATCTGGCCGCTGCAGCTTGTCGCCGGTGACCCACAGGCACGATTCGTTGCTGCGCAACCCCGCTTCGAAGAACGGCACCAGCGTGTCGGCCAGGTCGTCGGAGGTCTTGTAGAACTGGCAGAAGTGCGTGCCCCAGGGCACGTCGCCAACAGCAGGGATGCCGGTCGGGCGGTTCGAATGCTGCGACGGCCGTTTCAAGGGAGAATTGCTGTTTTCCTACCGGGCTTTGCATGTTATCTACTGTCGAATTGTGGCTGCAGCAAGCCCGTGACCACGGCCTCATCGTGCTCGACACCGCCGGCGTGATCACCGGCTGGCTTGCCGGTGCCGAGAGCATCCTGGGCTACACGCCGGACGAAGCCATCGGCCAGCACATCGCGCTGATCTTCACCCACGACGACCGGCAAAAGGGCTACCCCGACTACGAGCTCAAGATCGCGGCCGAAGACCACTATTCGGAGGACTCGCGCTGGCACGCGCGCAAGGACGGCACCCGCATCTGGGTGAGCGGAAGCGTCACCGCCGTGCGGGACGAAGCCGGTGCCGTCACCGGCTTCGTCAAGGTGCTGCGCGACATGACGGACGACCGGGCGCACACCGAGCGTTTCGAACACGAGGTGTCGGCGCTGGCGAACGCCCGGGACGAAACCCGCAAATTCCTGCGCAACCTCGGCCACGAGATCCGCAATCCGCTGGCGGTGCTGAGCAACGTGGCGCTGATCCTCGACCGGCTGGTGGAAGAGGAGCGGGCCAAGCGCGCCGTCGGCCAGCTGCGCAACCAGTTGCAGGTGTTGGGGCGGCTCGCCGACGACCTGATGGACGTCACCCGGCTCGAGCTGGGCAAGGTGCAGCTGGAGACGACGCCGCTGGATCTGCGCACGGTGCTGGAAGACGCGGCGGCCGGCATGCAGGTGCTGGCGGGCGAAAAGGCCATCCAGCTCGAAGCGGTGCTGCCGCCGTCGCCGCTGCCGGTGGAAGTGGACCTGCCGCGCATCCACCAGGTGATCTTCAACCTGCTGACCAACGCCATCAAGTACACGCACAACGGCGGCTCCATCTGGATCAAGGCCAGCCAGGAAGGCGACGAGATCGTCTGCCGCATCACCGACACCGGCATCGGCATCTTTCCGCCGGTGCTGCCGCGGCTGTTCGACCTGTTCACGCAGGCGCCCGAAGGCGAGCAGATGCGCGCCGGCGGCGTGGGCCTGGGCCTGCCGCTGGTGCGCCAGATCGTCGAACTCCACTCGGGCACCGTCCAGGCCAAGAGCCCCGGGCTGGGCAAGGGCTCGGAGTTCTCCTTCCGCCTGCCGGTGCTGAAGTCCTGATCAGGGCGCTGAACCAGCGCGGCCGTCAGTGCCGATGCTGGTGATGCAGGTCGGGCGCATGCGCATGGGCGTGGCGAACCGCTGCATGCACGTGCGGGTGGCTGTGCGTGCCGGCCGGCATTTGGTCGTGCGCGTGGTCGTGGTGGCCGTCTTCATGCGAATGCGCGTGCTCGTGCGCCAGCGCCTCGTGCTGGTGGCCGTGGGCGTGCCGTTCGGCAAGATGGGCCCAGACGCCGATGGCCATCAGGCCTCCCGCGGCGCCCATCAGCCAGGAAGCGGAACGGTCGCCCAGCGCCAGCGCCGCCAGCGCGCCGAGGAACGGCGCGCACGCGAACACCGAGCCGGTGCGCGCGGCGCCAAAACGCCGCTGCGCCAGCAGGTAAAAGCGCAAGCTCAGCCCGTAGCCGGCAGCGCCGATGCCAAGCAAGGCCACGGCCGCCGCTGTTGCCGGCGCCAGCTCGCCGAACGCGAACGCAAGTGCCAGCGCGCAGCCCGCGCCGAGCGATGATTTGGCCAGCACCACCTGGCCGGGATCGCGATCAGCCAACGCGCGGGAAAGCGCGTTGTCGGTTCCCCAGGCTGCCGTGGCCACCAGCACCGCCACCAGGCCCGGCATGCCGCCCGCGGGGCCGCTGCGCGCCTGGTCGGCCACCAGGAGCGCGTTGCCGGCCAGCAGCGCCAGCATGGCCAGCCACACGCGGCGGTCCATGGTTTCGCCATACAGCGCGCGCGCCAGGACAGCGGTGAACACGGCTTCCATGGTGAGCATGAGCGAGGCACCCGTGCCGCCGGCATGCTGCAGGCCCCAGGCCAGCGCGACCGGCCCGACCAGGGCACCGAAGAACGCGACACCCGCCAGCCAGGGCAGGTCGCGGCGCGACAGGCGCGCCTCGCGCGAGGCCGGCCGGCGCAGCAG
>NZ_JACCWG010000374.1 GCF_013697775.1 Ramlibacter sp.
AAGCTCCTGCTGCGTCTGCCCATCCAGCTCAATCGACTTGGCGACCCGCATGGCATCACACCCCCTTGGCCATCGGAGTATGCCTTCGAGCGAAAGTTCAACTAATTCGCGCGCACTACACTAGGCATCGGCCGCGCATGCTCTCGATCATCGACGTCGCCAAGCATTTCGAAGGCCGCACCGGCCCGGTGATCGCGCTGGACCGGGTTCACCTCACAGTGCAAAAAGGCGAGTTCGTCACGGTGGTCGGGCCCAGCGGCTGCGGCAAGTCCACGCTGCTCAATCTGATCGCCGGCCTGATCGAACCCAGCGAGGGCCACATGGAGCTGGACGGCGAGCGCATCCGCGGCATCGACCGGCGCATCGGCTACGTCACGCAGTCGCACAACCTGTTTGCCTGGCGCACGCTGCGCGACAACGTCTGCTTTCCGCTCGAACTGGCCGGCGTGCCGCGCGCCGAGCGCTACCGCCGCGCCGACCGATGGCTGGAGATCGTGGGACTGCAAGGCTTCGCGCCGGCGTATCCGCACGAGCTGTCGGGCGGCATGCGCCAGCGCGGCAACATCGTGCGCACGCTGATCTACGAGCCGCAGGTGATCCTCATGGACGAGCCGTTCGGCCCGCTGGATGCGCAAACCCGCATCACCCTGCAGGACCTGCTGCTTCGCATCTGGCAGGAAACCGGCAGCACCGTCATCTTCATCACCCACGACCTGGCGGAGGCCGTCGCACTCGGCGACCGCGTGGTGCTGATGGGCCGGCGGCCGGGCCGGGTCACCCACATCGAGCAGGTGAGCGTGCCGCGCCCCAGGGACATCCAGCACATTCATGACGACGCCGAATTCCGCAGCATCTATGACCGCATCTGGCACAAGCTCGAAAAGCAGACCGATGACTGAGATGCCGGCCGCCCGCAAGCCGCTCTCGGCCGCGCAGCGCGAGCGGCGCATCCGGCTGGGCGTTCGGGCCGCGCAGGCGGCGCTGCTGGGGGCTTTCCTGCTTGCCTGGGAACTGGGCAGCTGCCGCTTCCTCGACCCGTTCTATTTCAGCAGCCCGGGCAAGGTGCTGGCCGTGCTGGGCGGCGAACTGATGGCGCGCGGCTTTTGGAACGACGTGCGCGTCACCTGCACCGAACTGATGCTGGGATTCTTGGGCGGCGCGGCGGCCGGCGTGCTGACCGGGCTGGTCCTGGGCCGCTGGCAGCTGCTGTGCGCGGTCCTGGAGCCGTTCTTCGTGGCGGTCAACAGCATTCCGCGCATCGCGCTGGCGCCCCTGCTGGTGATCTGGTTCGGCATCGACCTGATGTCGAAGATCGTGCTGGCGGCTTCGCTTGTCTACTTCATCACTTTTTTCAACACGCTGGCCGGGGTGCGCAGTGTCGACGCGGGGCTGCTCAGCGTGGCGCGCATCCAGGGCGCCAGCGAGCGCCAGCTGTTCCTGAAGGTGGTGGTGCCGTCGGCGTCGTCCTGGATTTTCACCGGCTTGAAGCTCAGCCTTCCCTTCGCGCTGATCGGCGTGATCGTCGGCGAATTCCTGGCCGCTTCCGCCGGGCTGGGCTACCGCCTGAACATGTACAGCACCTCGTACAACACCACTGGAACCATGGCCATGCTGGCTGTGATGATGGCATTCATGCTGGCGCTCAACGGCTTGATGGCTTGGGCAGAGAACCGGCTGATGGCGTGGCGGCCCAGGTCGGTGTTCGGCGCCGACCGCAACGTTCTCTGATTCACATTTCGAGGCAATCTCATGCAAGCGACATACCCGCAAGTTCCCGTGGTGAGCCAAGCGCTTGCCAATGCAGGAGTTCCCCTGTCCCCGGTGGTGCGCTGGGGCGACCTGGTGTTCGTCTCCGGCATTCCGCCGATCGATCCGGCCACCGGGAAAGTGGAGATCGCCTCCATCGACCGCCAGACCGAACTGGTGCTGCAGCACCTGCGGGCCTGCCTGGAGGCTGCCGGCTCATCGCTGGACAGGGTGCTGAAGGTCACGGTGCTGGTGTCCAACGCCGCCTACTACGAGACGGTGAACGCGATCTACGCAAAGCATTTCGGTGTGCGCCCGCCGGCCCGCACCTTCTGCACCGTGGCGTCCTGGCCCTGGCCCTGGCCATTCGATATCGAAATGGAGTGCATCGCCCATGCGGGCGAGCCGGGCGGGTGAATGGAGGGGAGCGGCCCAGGTGAACGCCTCTCGCTGCCACCTTCGACCGGCTCTACGCGCAGTGCCGCGCACGGTTCCAGGCAGTGACAACCGGTCTGCTTAATGTCGCGCGTTACCCAGCTCGCAGTTCACCGCACTGCCCGACGCGCGCGGGTCTGATCACTTGCATGCGCCGCCCGTGTTGCGGCCGGTTACCAACACGCATTGTTCTCCACAGAACTGGTGACTAAAGTCATTGTCCCGCCGCGAATGAGTGCCTAGACTCCGCCCGGTGGATGGGAGCAGTCGGACCGGGCGCATGCACCGGCCAGCATGACAGTCGTGTGCCGCTCTCCCGCGAACAAGACACAGGGGGCGCACGACGATGACCGAAGTTGCACCCGCGCAAGCCGCGGCCGCCGATTGCGCGGCACTGAGATCGCTGGTGGGCAACAGCCCTGCCCTGGCGGCCCTGCGCGAGAAGCTGCCGCGCATCGCCGCGTCGGCGTGCAACGTTCTCATCACCGGCGAAACCGGCACCGGCAAGGAGTGCGTCGCGCGCGCGGTGCACGAGCTGAGCCCGCGCCGCCGCGGCCCCTACATCTCCATCAACTGCGCGGCGCTGCCCGACAGCCTGCTGGACAGCGAGCTGTTCGGCTTCGAGCGCGGCGCCTTCACCGGCGCCAACACGGCCTATCCCGGCAAGATCGCGCTGGCCGACGGCGGCACGCTGTTCCTCGACGAGATCGGCGACATGCCGCCGCATGCGCAGGCCAAGCTGCTGCGCGTGCTGGAGACGCACGAGGTGTTTCCCATCGGCGCGCTGCGCAGCCGGCGGGTCGATTTCCGCACCGTGGCCGCCACGCACTGCGGGCTGGAGCAGGCCATGCACGAAGGCCGCTTCCGCGCCGACCTGTTCTACCGGCTGAACGTGGCCCGCGTGGTGCTGCCGCCGCTGCGCGAGCGGCCGGAAGATGTGCTGGTGCTGTTCGAACATTTTTCGCGCGGCCTGCCGGGTGCCGCGCAGCAGCCCCCGGTGCGGCTCACCGCCGCCGCCATGGCGCGCCTGTGCCGGTATGCCTGGCCCGGCAACGCGCGCGAGGTGCGCAACCTGGTGGAGGCCCTGTCGCTGCAGGACGCCGGCCTGCCAATGGACACCGCCGCCCTGCCGCTGCCGCCCGAAGGCGTCTCCTGCGCGGGCCGTTCCGACGCGATAGAGTCGGCGCGCATCCTGGAGGCATTGAACCGCTGCGAATGGAACCGCAGCAAGGCCGCCGAACTGTTGGACTGGTCGCGCATGACGCTGTACCGCAAGATGAAGCAGTTCCACATCGCGCCGGCGCCCGGGCAGTAGCACTGTCACATGCGCTGTCACATCGCCGCATGTGACAGCGCATCGCCCCTGATAGACCCGCATTTGCGCACGCGCGGCTGTCACAACTTGATGTGACACCAGACCGCCGGCGGCAACGCCCACGCAATGCAAGTGCTTGTCGCACAACGTATTTTCATTTCGGCGGACGCTGGCACGCGGCGTGCAATGCAAAGGTGTCATGCAAGCAGGCACCGCCTCCGGACCCACTGTTCCACCCGCCACCACCGGCGTGGCCTACGAGTACGCCAACTACTTCGAGGCGGGGTTCAGCCGCGAGGAAATCCTGCTGCGCTTCGCCCAGGCCTACGACGGCCAGCAGGAGCTGACCGACCGCATCCGCATCGTCATGACGCCGAGCTATGCGCGCGCGCTGCTGCATCTTTTGCAGACGACGATGGCGCGCTTCGATGCCGTGCACGAGGCGCTGGGCCACCACGCGGACGACGCGCCGGGACCCGCCCATGGTTGAAACGCAGCCGGACACCGACGCCCCGCCGCAGGCGCACGGCATCGACGGGCTGTGCGCGCGCGTGGACACGCTGTTCAAGCACGCCCTGCGCGAACACGACCGCCAGGCTGCAGCGCAGCCGCTTGCGCAAGACGCTGTGGCCGAACTGGCGCGGGCCTGGTCCGCACTGCCCGCTGGCGAATGGCTGGCGGCGCAGGAACACTTGGACGCGCTCGAACGAGCAGTGCTCGGCGTGCTGCTCGCTATCGCGCTCGACCCTTCGTACCTGGCAACGCTGGCCTACCTGCAAGGCGACGCACAGGGGCAGCGACCCTCGCTGCCGTTCGTGCTGCGTTTGCTGGGGCTGCGCCGCGGCGCGCTGATCGACGCACTGCCCGCGCTGCTGAACGGCTCGCTGTTCGCGCGCCGCCTGCTGGACTGCGAGGCGCCCGAGCGCATGCCGCCTTCGGCACTGGCGCGCGGCGTGGCGCTCGATGCGCAGATCGTCGCGCTGTTCCTGCCGCGCGCCGCGCTCGACGACAGCCTGCTTTCCTTCTGCCGGCTGGACCGGCCGCAGCCGGTACAGCCGGAAGCGATCGCGGATGCCGCGTTGCACGCGGTGCGGCAAGCCACAGCGCGCCCGCGCGAGGCGTTGCGCCTGCACCTTCGCGGCGCCGCGGGCAGCGGCAAGCGGCGCATCGCCGCCGCGCTGGCCGCCGAGCGGCGCATGGACCTGCTCTGCGC
>NZ_JACCWG010000375.1 GCF_013697775.1 Ramlibacter sp.
ACAACCCCAAACCATTCATCTGGACAGCCAGTGCTTCGGACATCCTGGCCAAGGTCACCAGAGCCAAGGCTGCATTGGCTGCGATCTCACGATAAGTACAGAACAGAGGCGCGCACCACACTAGCAGTGCCGATCCTGCTGCTGCAGGCCGGCGCAGCGCATGCGGCCGTGCAGTACGGTGTATACGGCGGTAGCGGCCTGTATCCCGACCCCCTGTCGGCATGCGTCGCTTACCCGATCATCCCGACCGCCGAGCACTACGTGATCGACGGCTACATGGTCGTCAACGGAAATATGTACTGCTCGGGCCATGGCGATCACTACGTGGGCCACTACAGCAACATCCAGGTGTTCACAACGGGTGAGTGCGAGGCCGGCAAGAGCGTGGATCCCGCAACCGGCCAATGCACGCCGAGCTATCCCCGCAATTCCACATACGACGCGGCAACGGAAACCTGGACCTGCAAGCCGGGGTACGCGAGCAAAGGGGGGCGGGTTCACCCAGTTCTCCCGTACCAGCGAATCGCCTACGCACTGGGTGGAGGTGGAGGGCGGAACCACCGGACCGACGCCGCAGATCGCCTGTTCCAGGAAAACACCGAACAGCGGCTACACATTCACCAGCGCGATGAAGCAAGGGACGCAGTGGCACTGCTCGGGCTCTGGAAACGGGTACTCGGGTGTTTTCTCGAATCTTCCCGTCAATCCGCAATGCCCGCCCAACACCACCATTGACGGCAACACCGACATGTGCGTCTACAGCACGCCTGCGCAAACGTGCGTGCCCGTCAACGAGCAGCCGGAAGTCCACAAGGGCAACGGATGCCCTTCGGGGAGCGGTCCGACGGACTTCGGCAATCCGATCGATGCCGCCACGGGGGCGAAGCGTGACTCCGTCGATACCGGTATCGTGCTTGGTGGCGTCGGGCTGACGCTCACCTACGACTCGACCGGCAAGGTTCCCGCAGACCAGGTCGACGCGCCCTCCTTGCTCCTGGAACAGTCGGCTTTCGGAGCCTTGTGGACTTCCAGCCTGCACCGCAGATTGTTGCTGTCTCCGGACGTGCGCAAGGCACTTCTCACCCGCGGCGACGGCAAGATCCTCATCTTCGAGGGCGACGGCACGGGCGTCTTCACCGCAGCGACGGACAACCCGCACAAGCTCGCCACCATTCCAAGCGGCTTCCGGTTCACGGACATCGTATCCGGCGTGGTCGAAACCTTCGATGCCGCAGGCATGCTGAGGTCACTCGCAAAAACGGACGGGACGCAACTGGTCTTCAGCTACCAGGGTGGGAAGCTCGCGTGGGTGCAAGCCAGCGACGGCCGAACGATCCGGCTCACCCACGCAAACGGCCGAGTGTCCCAGATCGTGGGTCCGGACGGGCGCGCCGCTGCCCTGGCCTACGACGCGGCCGGCAACCTGGCCTCCGTTACCTGGGCCGACGCCAAGGTGCTTCAGCTCCTGTACGAGAACGCAAGCTTCCCGTGGGCGCTCACTGGCAAGACCGATGAAAACGGCACCCGGTACGCCACCTTCGCCTATGACAGCCAGGGCCGCGCCATCAGCACCGAGTACGCAGGCGGCGTCGCCAAATACAGCGTGAGCTACGGCAGTGCCCCCCTGCGCGTGCTGACGGAGAACTACGACGCGCAGCAAAACACGCTGTTCCGCACGCTCAGCTGGCAGTTGGCCTCGGGCGTCACGGTCACGCAGCCGAACGGCCAGACGCTCGGACTCGAGCCGGTCAAGGTCGCCGGCGTCCCGCGGCTTGCCACCAAAAGCCAGCCGGCCGGCTCCGGCTGCGGTGCGTCGTCCAGCGGCCTCACGTACGACAGCGCGGGCAATGTGCTGTCCAGGGACGACTTCACCGGTGCAAGAACCTGCTACGCGTACGACGCCAGCAACCGCCAGACCGTGCGCGTCGAGGGGCTCGGCAACCAGGCTTCCTGCGCCACCGTGCTGAGCATGGGCGCGACGCTGCCGGCGGGCGCCCGCAAAATAACCACCACCTGGCATCCGGATTGGGCATTGCCTGCGGAAGTGACGCAGCCGTTGCGCAAGGAGACAACCGTCTACCAGGGCCAGCCCGATCCGTTGAACAGCAACACGACTGCCACCTGCACGCCGGCGCCGGCGATGCAGAACGGCAAGTCCTTGCCCCGCGTATGCAAGCAGATCGAGCAGGCGCTGCTCGCCAGTGGTGCGGTGGACAGCTCGGTCCCGGCGCGGACGACCTCGTTCACGTACGACGCCTCCGGCCGCATGCTCACCACGACCAATCCGGCCGGCCGGACGACCAGCTACGCTTACTACACGGACCGTGCATTCAACGGCGGCAGTCCCGACCCCTACATCGGTGCGGTCACCCTGCTGCTGCACGGCAACGGGCAGGGAAATTCGGCGCCTATCACAGACGACGCGCCCGCGCACCGCAGCATCAACCGCTCCGGGGACGCGCAGACCAGCGCCACCCAAAGCAAGTTCGGCGGGGCTGCGATTGCCTTCGATGGTGTGGGCGATTACCTGACGGTCCCGGCGTCGCCGGACCTGGACCTGGAATCGGAAGATTTCACCATCGAGCTGTGGATCAGCACCACCCAATCGACGTCGAATGCGACCCTGCTGTCGCGCGACTGGGGGCGGTCGCCCTATGCCGGAGGTTTCGCGTTGCAGCTCAACGGCGATTCCGGCGGTCCGCTCACCGTGTACTGGGGCGACTACAACGTGTCGTCGCCCTTCATGTCGGCAAGCGGGACCGGGCACCGCAACGGTGCGTGGCATCACATTGCCTGGACGCGCAATGGCAACGTTCACCGCCTGTTCGACAACGGAACGCAGGTGGCCACGGCAACGAGTCCGCTTGCGTTCACTGGAACGGACCGGGCGCTGGTCGTGGGCAACGACCTGACGTTCGGAAACGGGGGGCGGGCGTACAACGGGTACATCGACGACCTGCGGATAACACGCGGCGTGGCCCGATATGTCGCGAACTTCACACCGCCAGCGCAGGAGTTCTCGCATGCCGCTCCTGGGGCGGCGGACCTGGGCCGCAGCCCAGGCGATCTGCAGACGATGACCAACGCTGCGGGCCACGTGACGACCTTCAACGCCTACGACCCCGCAGGCCGGGTGCGGCAGATGACCGATGCCAAGGGGGTTGTCACGGACATCACTTACACGCCCCGGGGCTGGGTGAACACGGTGGCGACGACGGCGCCTGGCGGAAGTGCCCGCACCACGACCTACACCTACGACGACGCGGGCCAGCTCACGCAGGTGAGCCAGCCCGACGGCACGACTCTGAGCTACAGCTACGACGCGGCGCACCGGCTGGTGGGCGCGGCGGACGCGCGGGGCAATGCGGTGGCGTACACGCTGGACAACGCGGGCAACCGGATTGCCGAAGAAGTGCGCGACCCGACAGGCACGCTGCAGCGCACAGTGGCGCGCTCGTTCGATGCGCTGAACCGCCTGCAGCAAGCGGTGGGAGCGCCCAAGTGAACGCAATCAACAAAGAAAACGGGGAGCAGGGGATGAAGCAAGACAAAACGAAGGCGGTAGCGGCAGCGCGCCGCATGCTGTGGGTGCTGCGCGGCATCCTCATGGCCGCAC
Source organism: Ramlibacter sp. (assembly GCF_013697775.1). Lineage (GTDB taxonomy): Bacteria > Pseudomonadota > Gammaproteobacteria > Burkholderiales > Burkholderiaceae_C > Ramlibacter. The sequence continues at coordinate 3,617 of NZ_JACCWG010000375.1, forward strand.
TGCTGCTGCCGATGCTGGCCGCGCAGGCGCAGCCGGCCAGCACCACCGCCCTGAGCTCCAGCGCCAACCCCGCGGCAGCAGGCCAGAACATCACCTTGACGGCGACGGTCACGGGCAGCAGCCCGACCGGCACAATCACCTTCAAGGATGGATCCGCCACGCTGGCCACCCGCATGCTGGGCAGCGGCGCGGCCAGCTACGCGGTGGCACTGCCCGCAGGCAGCCACAGCCTGACGGCGGTCTACACCGGCAATGTCGGCAACGCGGCCAGCACCTCCAGCGCGCTCAGCCAAAGTGTCACACAGGCAAGCACCACCTTGGCGCTGACGGCAACGCCCAGCCCGGCCTCGCAGGGCCAGAACGTCACGCTGATGGCGCGGGTGAACGGCAGCTACGCCCCCTCCGGCACCGTCACCTTCAGCGATGGCGCCACCGTCATCGGCACGGCGGCGGTCACGGGCGGGGCGGCCACGCTGGGGCTGAACAACCTGGCACAAGGCAGCCACAGCATCACGGCCGCCTACGCCGGCGACGCCAACAACACGGCCAGCAGTGCCGGTGCGGTCAGCCTGACCATCAACGCCCGCAGCGGCATGGCCTGGCAATACGGCTACGACGCCATGGGCCGCGTCAACACCGTGGTGGACCCCAACGGGCTGGCCACGTATTACTACTACGACAGCCTGGGCCGGGCCATCCAGACCCAGCAGCCGCCCAACACGGGATCGAGCGCGCCCACGGTGACGCAGCTGGGCTGGAACCTGGCTGACGGGCTCACCAGCGTGGCCGACCCGAGGAACCTGGTCACCAGCTACACCCCCAACGGGCTGGGCAACGTCACCACCCAGAGCAGCCCGGACACGAACACCACCACCTTCACCTACGATACCAACGGCAACGTGCTGAGCAGCACCGACGCCCGCGGCAAGCAGACCAGCTACACCTACGACAACCTGGACCGGCTGACCAACATCAGCTACCCGACCGGCACGGCGACAGCCTTCGAATACGACGGCGGGCCGAGCGGCGTGGCCAAGCAGAAGGGCGAGCTGACGAAGATGACGGACGAGTCGGGCCAGACCGTCTACACGCACGATGCGCTGGGGCGCTTGACGGGCAAGACGGTCACCATCGGCACCAAGACCTTCACGGTGGGGTACGGCTGGGGCGACAGCGGCACGGCCATGGACAAGCTGACGTCCATCACGTACCCGAGCGGCAGCCGGGTGAACTACAGCTATGACGTCTACCTATATGTCGAAGGTAATCCAGTTTCTTTTATCGATCCTGAAGGGATGCTGATCATGTCTACGATTGGTGGGGCTCGACGCGATACGACTTTGGCAGAGGCCGCCACGTTTGGCGCGCCCGGTAATGCCGCAGCAGCAGCGGGGATGGCTACAGCGGCTGCAGGAGCAGCAGCAGGCTATTCAGGGGTTACGAGAGTGGCAGGGCCTCTATTGAGAGACATTATTACCGGCCGTGAATATAAGTTCGGCGATGACTTCCGCGCCGCCCCTTGGGGTAATCGTACGGGGCATGATCTTGGGCGTTGGCCTCACTATCATAGACGGGGAACAGATGGCCAAGGCAGCACGATTCCAGGGCAAGGTATAGGGCGCCACCGACCTTGGGAGACGAAGTCCACTGATACCAACATGTGCCATCGATTTTGATCAAGCATGCGTTACTTTGTCATTGAAGATGGCGTAGACGTTTCTGCCTATAACTCCTTTGAGTCGGCAGTTGACGCTATTGAGCCTGATGACATTGGGCGCACAAGGCTCTTCGACGAACGGGGGAATGAGTACTCTCTTTCAATGGAGAGAAAGCAAGTTCGATTCCTTTGGATTTGGCCAATCGCTGTTGCTTCCACAAGCGCGGTTGTTGCTCCTAGTGTAGTGCGCGCGAATTAGTTGAACTTTCGCTCGAAGGCATACTCCGATGGCCAAGGGGGTGTGATGCCATGCGGGTCGCCAAGTCGATTGAGCTGGATGGGCAGACGCAGCAGGAGCTT
>NZ_JACCWG010000387.1 GCF_013697775.1 Ramlibacter sp.
CTCACGGCGGCTGTCTGAACGCAGCGTTTGCTTTGCAAACGCGAAGTGAGTTCCGCCGGGAATAAAAATTGGGGTCAGAGTCCAATTTCGCTGCGTCGCATAGCGACGCATCTGCGGCCTGTAGAACTGGCCCGCGAAACTGGAATCTGACCCCAATTTTTATGCAGAGAGTTCCCCCGCGCTGCCGTCCGTCCAACCGCCTCAGGCGCCCTGTCCAACTGCGCGCCACGGCCCGCCCGTGTGCGGCTTTGCAGATGCAATGTTGGCGCGCGACTGTTCGCATACCAACACTGTTGGCTGTCGCGGCAGGCGGTGCCCGGCGTGGGCGATTTCTGCGGTGGCTGTGCTGATCGGGCTGGGGCCGGGCGCGCGCAGCGCGCTTCGTGAACTGACTCGCGGAGGCTGTCTGAACGGAGCGGTCGCTTTAGCGAGCGCGCAGTGAGTTCCTCCGCGCCGGTCCCAGCCCGATCAGCACAGCGAAGTCGGCGCGCAGCGCCGACCGCCGCAGTATGAGCCCATGCCGGGCGCCGCCTGACGCGACGTACGCGCTACCTCCGAGCGGAACCTAAAAGCTCCAACGCCCGCAATGCCACACGCTGAGGCGTGATCATCGGCAAGCAATCGGTCCGACTCAAGCGGTGATCCTCGCAACCCGCCTTGCCGCAGGGAACACAGGGCAGTTCGGCTTGCATCAGCGTCACGTTGCCCACCGTCTGCGTTGCGGCACGGCGAACGAAGCGCACAGGCTGTTCGCCGATGGTGGAGGGCCATGGCGCCCAACGCTGTGGATTGGTGGGGCCGAAGATCGCCAGCACGGGCGCGCCGCAGGCGGCGGCGAGGTGCGACACCGACGTGTCGGGGCCGATGTAGAGCGCGGCCGATTGCAGCAGGCCGGCCAACTGGTTGAAGTTCAGCAGGCCGGCGTCGACCAGCAGATCTTCGGGCGCGGCACCCTCCATCATCGCAACCGTTTCGCGGTCGCTTGCGCCCGGGCCGCCGGTGAGCACGACTTGGCGTCCAGCGTCTACGAGCAGTGCCGCAAGCGTGCGGAAATGTGCCACCGGCCACTGCTTGTACGGCCACATCGACGGGGTGTGCATCACCACGTAGCCGGGCTTGAGCCGCTGGCGCAGTTCCTCGGGGACCAGTTCGGCTTTCGGCGCGATCACCGGCTGCTGCACCGCGCCGCCGGCCGCTGCCTGCCAGGGCGCGAGCAGCTTCAGCTTTTCCTCGACGATGTGGACCTCGCCCAGGTCACCGCCTGCTGTCACGGCGTGCGTGAGCAGCCGGCGCTTCCACCAGTTGCTGCCGTTCTCCGCGGGTAGTACGCCGGCGCGCTGCCTCGCCGCAATCCAGCCGATCAAATGCGCGCGGTCGCCGGTATCTGCCACGAGCGCCAGGTCATAGCGCCGCCACAGGTGGCGCGTGAAACCCAGGACATCGGCCGGCTTCGGCCGCTGCGGCATGGGAATCAGCACGCGGATGTCCGGGTTGCCGCGCAGCATGCCCAGCGTGCCTTCCAGTCCCAGCACGTCGATCTGCGCATCGGGCCACAGCCGCCGCGCTTCGCGCACCAGCGGCGTCGTCAGCAGCACGTCGCCGATCTGCCGGGTGACCACCACCAGCACCGACCGCATGGCTCAGGCGGTCCGCTCGCGCCGCGCCAGCAGCCAGGCCAGGGTGCCGGCGTACAGGTGGCCTTCGGTGAAGTCCAGCAGCAGCGAGTTGAACAGGCAGCCCAGCGCAAAGGCCAGCGCCAGGCAGGCCAGCACGCCGGCCCATGGGTCGCCGCGGTGTTGCCGCGCACGCACGCGCGCCAGCGGCAGCGCCAGCCATGCAACGAACAGCAGCAGCGCCGGCAAGCCGCCCGCGCCCAGCTGCATCAGGTACTCGTTGTGCGGGTTGTCGGTGTGCAGCCAGGGCGCGTCCGCCGGTGCAGGGACAGGCCCGGTTTCGGCGCGCGCCACTTCGCGGTACGCGGCCGGATAGCCGCCCCAGCCGGTGCCCACCAGCCAATGCGCGCGCGCCAGCGCGATGGCGTTGGGCAGCAGGTGCAGGCGGATGCGCGTGGCATCCGGCGCACCGTCGGCCGGCTGCTGCTGCGCGCGCAGTGCATGCACGGTTTCCGCCACGCGCCCGCGGATGCTGGGCGATAGCG
>NZ_JACCWG010000391.1 GCF_013697775.1 Ramlibacter sp.
GTGCGCATCGGCCGGGCCCAGGTCCACCGCGCCGGGGCCGTGGCGCAGGCGCTGGACCTGCAGCGCCGGGGCGCCGGCGGCGGCCGTCGTGTCGAGAACATGCATGCGGTGGCCCTTTCGCCGGATCGTGCGCAGGCGCGTCCCATCGTGCGCGACGGGCGCGGCGCTTGTGCCGATTATCGAAACACCGGTCGCGGCTTCGCTGGGAAGCCGGAAGTCGGCCTGCTGGAAGAAAGGTGAATCGATGGACATCACGGTCATGGGCTTGGGAATGATGGGCAGCACGCTGGCGCGGCTGCTGTTGCGCGCGGGGCACCGCGTGACGGTGTTCAACCGCACGCCGGAAAAGGCGGCGGCGCTGCAGGCGCAGGGCGCGCACGTGGCGCCCGATGCGGCTGCCGCGGTCGCGGCGGGCAGCGTGGTGGTGGCCAGCGTGAGCGACTCCGCCGCCGCGCGCGACATGCTCGGCGCGCCCGAGGTGCAGCGCCACCTGGCGGGAAAGACCATCGTGCAGCTGAGCACCGGCTCGCCGCAGGATGCGCTGGACTTCGAGGCCTGGGCCACGCAGCACGGCGCGAACTTCCTGTGTGGTGCGATCCAGGCCGCGCCCGCCCAGATGGGCCTGCCCGACACCCCGATCATCGTGTCGGGCAGCCGGGCGGCTTTCGACGCCGCCAAGCCGGCACTGGACGTCTTCGGCGGCAACATCGAGGACCTGGGCACGCGCGCCAGCCTGGCATCGGCGATGGACCTGGCGACGCTGTCCTATGTGTACGGCGCCATCCTGGGGCTGCTGCAGGGCGCGTGCGTGGCGGAAGCCGAAGGCCTGCCGGTGGAGCGGCTGGGCGCGCTGGTGTCCAACATTTCCGCCACCTTCGGGCCGTTCCTGCACCACGAGGCCAAGGTCATCGCGTCGGGCGATTTCAAGGCCAGCGAAAGCCCGCTGCGCATCTCGGTGGATGCGACCGAGCGCATCGCGCAGCACGCACGCGGCGCCGGCATCCATGCAGGCCTGCCGATGCTGGCGGCGGAGCTGTTCCGCAAGGCGTCGCAGGCCGGCTGGGGCGACCAGGAAGCCGCCGCGGTGGTGAAGCTGATGCGGGCGCAACACGCGGGCGCACCGGCCGCGGCCTGAGGCTTACTGCAGCGCCGCCGTCTGCTGCTGGTATTCCTGCCGCTTCATCGCGACGTATGCGCCCGGCTCCATTTCGTGCAGCTGGCGCGGATAGCGCTCCACGCCGTTGATCCAGGCCTGGATGCGCTTGTCCACCTGCTGGGCGGGCGGCGCGTCCAGCGCCTCCAGGTAGGCGTCGATGGCCAGGTAGTAGCGCATGGCGTTGCGCTCGATCGCGCCGCGCACGCCGTTCACGTACTGCGGCTGGCCGTTGGCATCGCGGCCGGTGCTGGAGAAGCCCACCTTCTTCGCGCCGACCGTGGCGAGGTAGGCCTGCATCGCGAACTGGCCGGCGCTGCCGTAGCCGTACGCGTAGCTCAGGTGCATGAAGGTGCGGTTGCCGTCGATGGGAATCGCCGTCATGTTGATGCGGTAGTCGCGCGTGCCGAGCGGGCCGCTCGGCGCGTTCAGGCGGCTGTCGAAGTAATCGGACGAGGCGGCGACGTTGCGGTAGTCGAAGTTGAGCTTGTAGGCCTGCTCGACCGGCTGGTCCGCCTTGCGGCCGATGCGCACTTCAAGCCGCGACGCGTTGGCGCCCTGGCCGGCGCGGCATGACTTCGTGCTGAACGGCAGCATCATGATGTCGCACCAGCGCGCCGGCTCCTTCATGCTTTGGCTCACCTTGCTGAAGGGATGGTCCAGCACGGCGTACACATCGCCCTGCAGCGACCCGTCGCCCTGCGCCGACTCCATGTAGAGCGGGCGGTTGAAGGCGTTGTTGCGCAGCTCGGTGCGCAGGTCGCCGTATTTCTGCCGCAGCGAGCCGGCATCGTCGTCGGCCAGCGCATGCATGCTGGCCAACCCCATCAGGCACGCCGCGGCGGCCTTCAGGACGGAAAGCCCCATGCCACCAGCGAACCCGCCGCGGCCTTGCTGTGTGTGCGTCATACGTGATGCCGTTGGTCTGTTGTGGAGGCGAGCACGCGGTGCTGCATCTCGGCCTGCTCTTCCATGAAGTCGCGCACGTCGAGCTGGACACCGCCCATGAACAGCGAATGCGGCGACACCTCGTACATGAACCAACCCGCCTCGCCCAGGTCGAGCCGCAGGCGCAGCCGCGGATTCGCGATCTGCTCCCAGGTGCGGATCAGCCGCGCGCGCACCAGGTTGTCCGGGCACTGCAGCGACTTGAGCTTGTGGCGGCTCTTCACGAGGTGATTGGCCGCCACGAACCAGGGCGAATTCTTGTTTCGCGCGCGCAGGTTGGCAGAGAGGTCGATGTCCAGCGTGAGCAGGTTGCTCTCCACTTCCAGGGTCAAGTTGCGGCCCAGCACGCCGCCACCCTGTTCGCCGTATTTGTAGGCGAGATGCAGATGCGAGGGAGTCTTGCGCAATGAGTACTTCATGGGTTGAGCAACGCGTATGGCATTGGCTTGCCGGATCAGATTGCTACAGCTGCAGCGTCGGCCCTGTAGGACGGCACAGCGTTCGGCTGTGCGTACTGCCGCGCCATCGCGGTCGCGCTGCCAAGCGCTTTTTCCTACAGGCTGTATCGCGCTTTGGCTGACGGCTGGCACGACGGTGCGCCCGAAGATGAAAGAAGGAATTCCCGCAACGCTTTCGTTTAGGAGAACAGACATGGCAGCTGAAGAACGTGAAGAACGCGACCTGAATCGCGACCCCATCACCGACGAGCCGGGTGCGCATCCGGTGGGTACCGGCGTCGGCGCCGCGGGCGGCGCCATGGCGGGTGCCGCTGCGGGCGCGATCGCCGGGCCGGTCGGCATGGCCATCGGCGGCGTGATCGGCGCCGTGGTCGGCGGGCTGGCCGGCAAGGCCGCGGCCGAAGCGGTGAACCCCACCGCCGAGGAAACGCACTGGCGAGAGAACTACACCAAGGAGCCGTACTACCAGAACGGCCGCAGCTTCGACGACTACGGCCCGGCCTACCGCCTGGGCGTGAACGGCCGCACGCAGTCCCCCGACGAGTGGACCACCGTGGAGCCGCGCCTGGCCTCCGAGTGGGAGAGCACCCGCGGCAACTCCACCTTGAACTGGAACGACGCGAGCCCCGCCGCGCGCGCTGCCTGGGACCGCGTGGACGTGCAGGTGCGCGATTACGACGACAACTTCAACGGCGACCTGGCACCCACCAACACCGGCGCGAATGCCGGCACCAGCCCCGGCGGCAGCAACATGCCCCTGGCCAGCGATGCCGGCAACACGCTGCGCGGCGACATGAACGTGCGCGACAGCACCCTGGGCACGGGGAGCACGAGCGGCATGGGCGGGACCGGCACCACCGGTGCAGCCGCGGCGGTCGGCGCGATGCAGGCCGCCGGGGACAACAGCGGCGACCGGGACGACGTGGTCGACGTGCTGCAGGACCTGGTGGAGTGCAGCAAGGATGGCGAATACGGTTTCCGCGCCTGTGCCGAGCAGGCCGAACGCGCGGACCTGAAGTCGCTGTTTCTGCAGCGCGCCGACGGCTGCCGCAGCGGCGCGCAGGAACTCAACAGCCTGATCAGCCAGCTGGGCGGCACCACCGAAGACGGCGGCAGCGCCATGGGTGCCATGCACCGCGGCTGGGTGGCGGTGAAGACCACGCTCACCAGCTACGACGACAAGGCGGTGCTGGAAGAAGCCGAGCGCGGCGAGGACAACGCCAAGGCGCGCTACCGCAAGGCGGCCCAGAAGCCGTTGCCCGACAACGTGCGCCAGGTGGTGGAGCGCCAGCTGCAGGCCGTGGAGCGCAACCACGACCAGATCAAGCAGATGCGCAACCAGCTCGGCAACGCGTAACCGAGGCATCACGAGGCCGGGCTTGCCCGGCCTCGTCCCCTTGTGTGAGGACCGTCAGGTGGCAGACGAACGCGGGTCACTGAAGACATACAAAGAGAAGCGCAATTTCGAGGCCACGCCAGAGCCCGCCGAGGGCGGCGTGGCGAACGAGCAGGAACGCGCCTTCGTGATCCAGAAGCACTGGGCCACGCGGCTGCACTACGACTTCCGGCTGGAACTCGATGGCGTGATGAAGAGCTGGGCCGTTCCCAAGGGCCCGAGCTTCGATCCGGCCGACAAGCGCATGGCGATGCCCACCGAGGACCATCCCATTGCGTACAACCGTTTCGAAGGCACCATCCCGCCCGGCAATTACGGCGCGGGCAAGGTGATCATCTGGGACAAGGGCGTCTGGATCCCATTGGGCGATCCGCGCCAGGGCTTGCGCGACGGCAAGCTGAAATTCGAAATGCGCGGCCACAAGCTGCATGGCCACTGGACGCTGGTGCGCATGAAGGGCCGCGGCGACGGCAAGCGCGAAGATCCGTGGCTGCTGATCAAGGAACGCGACAGCTTCGTGCGTCCCAGCGCCGAGTACAGCGTGGTGGATGAACGCGCGGACAGCGTGAAGGAGCTGGAAGACCGGCCTGCCGCATCCGACGCAGGCGCGTCGCCCGCGAAGCCGGTCGCGTCAGGCCCGCCGCCCGGCGCGCGCGAGGCCGCCCTGCCCGAGGCATTCCAGCCGCAGCTCGCGACCCTGGTCGACACGCCGCCCGGCGATCCGGAACACTGGATCTACGAAATCAAGTTCGACGGCTACCGCATGCTGGCGCGTGCCGAGGGCGGCAATATCCAGCTCATCACGCGCAACGGCAACGACTGGACCGGCCGCATGCCCGAGCTGGTGCGTTCGCTGCAGGCCATGGAGCTGCCCGACGGCTGGTACGACGGCGAGATCATCATGCCCGGCGACAAAGTGCCGGCCGACTTCCAGGCGCTGCAGAGCGCGTTCGACAGCACGCGCACCGCCGACATCGTCTACTACCTGTTCGACCTGCCCTACTGCGCCGGCCACGACCTGCGCGGCTGCGCCCTGGAGGCGCGGCGCGAGGTGCTGCAGCGCATCGTCGCGCGCAAGCCGCAGGACAAGGTGCGCTTCAGCGGCGTGTTCGACGCCCCTCCCGAACAGGTGCTGGCCTCGGCCTGCCACCTGGGCCTGGAAGGCGTGATCGCCAAGCGGCGCAACTCGGGCTACAGCAACAAGCGCTCGTCCGACTGGATCAAACTGAAGTGCGGACGACGCCAGGAGTTCGTGATCGGCGGCTACACCGACCCGCAGGGTTCGCGCCTGGGCATCGGCTCGCTGCTGCTGGGCGTGCACGACAAGGAAGGCAACCTGCAGTACGCCGGCAACGTCGGTACTGGCTTCAACCAGCAGACGCTGCGCGAATTGCGCGCGAAGCTCGATGGGCTGGGTGCGCAGCGCAGCCCCTTCGCCGCCGGCTCGCAGATTCCGAAGAAGGCGCACTGGGTGAAGCCGGAGCTGATCTGCGAGGTGGCGTTCGGCGAATGGACGCGTGACAACCGCATCCGCCATTCGGTGTTCCATGGGTTGCGTACCGACAAGCCGCCGCAGGCGATCGGGCGCGAGGAAGCCACGGCCGTTGGCCCCGAGAAACCCGTGCCCCCTGAATCCGTTCGCCCTGAGCTTGTCGAAGGGCCCGCAAAGGCTTCGACAGGCTCAGCCCGAACGGAGAAGGCGTCCGCCTCAACGGGGAAAGTGTCGGCCCGAACGGGTGAAGCGGCCACGGTCGCCCTTCCCAACACCCTGCGCATCAGCAACCCGCAGCGCGTGATCGACGCCGAAAGCGGCATCACCAAGATCGCGCTGGTGCGCTATTACGCGCTGGTGGCGCCGCTGATGATGCCGCACCTCAAGCGCAGGCCGATGGCAATGGTGCGCGCACCGGACGGCATCAGCGGGCAGCTGTTCTTCCAGAAGCATCTTGAGCGCTACAAGATGGCCGGCGTGGCGCAGCTCGACCCGGCCGTCTTCCCTGGCCATCCGGCCATGCTGGAGATCGCCAGCCCCGAAGGCCTGCTGTCGGCGGCGCAGATGAACGTGGTCGAGTTCCACACCTGGAACGGCGTGATGCCCACTATCGGCAAGCCGGACCGCATGACCTTCGACATCGACCCGGGCGAAGGCGTCACCTGGCCACAGATCCAGGAAGCGGCGCAGCTGGTGCGCGCGATGCTGGAGGAACTGGAGCTGCCGGTGTTCCTGAAGACCAGCGGCGGCAAGGGCCTGCACCTGGTGGTGCCGCTGCGCAAGAACTTCGACTGGGACACGGTGAAGGATTTCTCCGAAGCCATCGTGCTGCATCTCTCGCGCACGCTGCCGGACCGCTTCGTCGCCAAGAGCGGGCCGAAGAACCGCATTGGCCGCATCTTCATCGACTACCTGCGCAACGGCTACGGCGCCACCACCGCATGCGCCTGGTCAGCACGGGCCCGCCCGGGCCTGGGCATCTCGGTGCCGGTGCGCTGGGACGAACTGGCCAAGCTCAAGGGCGGCGCGCACTGGACGGTGCAGTCGGTGCACGATCGGCTGGACGACGGCAACGATCCCTGGGCCGACTACGAAGGCAGCCGCGCCGGCCTGGCGGCGGCAATGAAAAAACTGGGTTTCGAGCGGAAATAGGGCCCGCGGCGGCAGACCTGCCGGACGCTGCGCGTCAGGCGTCGGGCGCCGTCCATGGCAGCAGGAGGCCCACGCTGCCTGTGGCGTCGTCGCGCGCCAGCTGCACCTGTTCGGCATCGGCCAGCGCCTGCACGTCGCTCCACTCCAGCAGGCGGTAACCCGACTCAGCGACGAAGCCGCCCTCTCCCACGCCCGGCTGCACCTGCAGAGCCAGGTGCGCACCGTCGGGCCGCGCCTCACCGCTGAGCACCAGTTCGGCCGGCGGCTGCAGCGTGTCGGTGGCCTGGATCAGCATGGCGGTGAGCAGGTTGCGGATGGCCGCGCGGCGCACCCGCCCCGGCAGGCTTTCCACCCTGTTGCGCAGCACGTAGCCGCGAAACCCCAGGCTGGTGGCCAGCAGGCCGGTGCATTCGCGCACGCCCTCCTCCACCGTGCAGGTCACGCCGTCTTCGGGCGCCAGCCAGCTCACCACGTCCAGGCAGGAGTCGAGCGCCGCCCGCGCGAAGCCGTTGATCTTGTGCGCGCTCTCATGCACGTTGGCGAGGTCGGGCACGGGGGCACGCAGCCTCCGGTCCATGACCTCGTAGATCATGCCGATAGGCTGGAGATTGACCACCAGGTGGTGGCGCATCGAGGGTGCCAGGCGACGCAGCAGCGCATAGCGCGCGGCTTCAGCCGCATCCTGCGCGGGAACTGGCGTGGCAGGGGGCTCCGGGGAAGCGAGCATAGGGATGAGCGTATTTCACATACGTCATCGCTGTCAACGTAAAAGCCAGCATTCGGCGAGAAAACGTTACGAACGCAACCGAATGACTCATCCCTGCTGAAGCAGCGTAGCACTAGCTCAGCAGGAAACGAGGCCCTGCGGCGGCTCCACCTTCAAGGTGCGCGGCAATGACTTCCAGCACCCCGCGAATCGCGCCGCACACGTCGGGCGACGCGGCCATTTTTTCTTCGGTGGTGCATGCACCGAGCAGCTGGATCGGAATCGAGGCTTGGTCCACGATGTCGGCCGACATCGTGCGCAGCACCTCGCGCAGCGCGTCGTCCGCATGGTGCGCGCGCGGCGAGGTGTTGACCAGCGCGATGGGCTTGCCCACCGTCGGCTCGAAGCTGACCAGCCAGTCCAGCGCGTTCTTCAGCACGCCCGAGATGCCGTGCGCGTACTCCGGGCTGGCGATGAGCAGGGCCTGGGCTTGGGCGACCTGGGCACGGAATGCCTGCACGGGTGCAGGCGGGTCGGCCTCCAGGTCGGGATTGAACAGCGGCAGTTCGCCCAGGCCCCCGAACACCGTAACTTGCAGCGGCGGCGGGGCGAGGCGCGCCGCGACGCGGCAGAAAGCGGAGTTGATGGACGCGGCGCGCAGGCTGCCGGAGATGGCGAGAACGTTCACGTGACGGGTGCGGGGTTGAACAACACCAGCGCATTCTCCAGCTTCCAGCGCTCGGCCCAGGTCCGCTTGCCGCTCGCCGTCTCCAGCAGCAACCGGAACAGTTCCCAGCCCGCCCCCTCGATCGTCATGTCGCCGTCGGCGATGCGCCCGGCGTTCACGTCCATCAGGTCGTGCCAGCGGCGCGCCAGGTCGCTGCGCGTCGCCACCTTCACCACCGGGCAAGCCGCCAGGCCGTAAGGCGTGCCGCGGCCGGTCGTGAACACGTGCAGGTTCATGCCGGCCGCCAGCTGCAGCGTGCCGCAGATGAAGTCGCTGGCCGGCGTGGCGGCGAAGACCAGGCCTTTCTGGCCGGGCTTCACCTTCTCGCCGGGCGGCAGCACGCTGGCGATGGCGGCGCTGCCGCTCTTGACGATCGAGCCCATCGCCTTCTCCGCGATGTTCGACAGCCCGCCGGCCTTGTTGCCCGGCGTCGTGTTCGCGGTGCGGTCCGCGCGGCCGCGCTCCAGGTACTGGTCGTACCAGGCGAGCTCGCGCACGATGTCGCGCGCGCCACGATGTGGTCGACCATGGACAGGAAGCCGACGTGTTCGTCGTCCTGCAGGCGGAGCACGTCGAGTGCCCCGCCTGCCCCGCTTCCCGCATTGCGTTCGTCGCGCAGCGGGATGGTGCCGGGCGGCAGCATGCGCTCAGGTTGCAGCTTCTCGCAGCCCAGGCTCACCACCATCACCTCGCCGCCGAAGTTCGGGTTCAGGCTGATGTTGCGCAAGGTGCGGACGGGAATCTCTGCCCCAGGCGCGTCGATGGCCACGCCGCAGCCATAGCCGTGTTCCAGTGCCACCACGCCGTCCACGTTGGGGTAACGCGGCAGCAGCTCCTCGCGGATGCGTTTGGCGGCAATGTCCACCACGCCGGCCACGCACTGCACCGTGGTGGTGATGGCCAGCAGGTTGCGCGTGCCAACCGACCCGTCAGAATTCACGTAGCCCTCGAAGGTGTGGCCCTGCAGCGGCTCCCACTGCGGCGCGGGGCGCGTGGCCATCGGCAGGTCCTGCAGCTCGCGCGCGGCGGGAATCTCCAGCAGCCGCTCGTGCACCCAGCTGCCGGCGGCGATCGGCTGCTTCGCGTAGCCCACCGGCACGTTGTAGCGCAGCACCGCCTCGCCCGCCGCGATGGCGCGCAGCGCCACCTTGTGGCCCTGCGGCACCGTGTCGCGCAACACCAGGCCGCTGTCCAGCGCCGTACCGGCCGACAGCCCGCCGTCGTTGGCGACGATGGCCACGTTGTCCGCGTCGTGCATGCGGATGGTGAGCGGGGGATGGGCAGCGGGCATGGACGATTCAGGTTACTTCAACAACCCCGGCAGCCACAGCGAGAACGCCGGCACGTAGGTCACGGCCAGCAGGGCCAGGCCGAGCGCACCGTAGAACGGCGCGATGGTGCGCATCACCTGCCCGACCGAGATGCCGCCGATGGCGCAGCCGACGAACTGCACCGTGCCGACCGGCGGCGTGTTCAGGCCCAGCGCGCAGTTGATCAGCATGACGATGCCGAACTGCAGCGGATCCATGCCGAACTGCATGGCGATGGGCAGGAAGATCGGCGTGCAGATCAGGATGGTGGCCGCCATGTCCAGGAAAGTTCCCAGCACGAACAGCAGCACGTTGATCATCAGGAAGATCACCCACGGGCTGGAGCTCACCATCTTCATCAGCTCGCCGGTGCGCTGCGGCACTTCGTACAGCGCCATGAAGTAGCCGAACGCGCTGGAAATGCCGATCAAAAGAAGCACCACGCCGGTGGTCTTGCAGGCCTTGGCGCAGGCCTTCAGGAAATTGGTCCAGCTCAAGGACCGGTAGACGAACACCGTGATCAGCAACGCCCACGCCACGGCGATGGAAGCCGACTCGGTGGCCGTGAACGCGCCCGACAAAATGCCGCCCAGGATGATGACCACCACGAACAGCCCCGGCAGCGCCGCCAGGAACGCCGTCAGCACCATGGCCCAGCCGGGGAACGGGCCGTGCACCGGGTAGCCGCGCCGCACCGCCACCCAGTAGGCGGCGCCCAGGTTGCACAGGGTGAGGATCACCGCCGGCACCAGCCCCGCCAGGATCAGCCCCAGCACGCTGACCGAGGCGATGCCCGCCGTGGCCAGGGTGAAGATGATCATGTTGTGCGAGGTCGGCATGATGGCGCCGACCAGCGCCGCGTGGGTGGTCACGTTCACCGCGTAGTCGGTGTCGTAGCCCTCCTTCTTCATCAGCGGGATCATCACCGAGCCAATGGCCGAGACGTCGGCCATCGGCGAGCCGGCAATGCCGCCGAAGATGGTGCAGCCCAGCACGTTGCTCATGCCGAGGCCGCCGCGCACATGGCCCACCAGGCTGTTGGCGAAGCGCACGATGCGGTCGGCGATGCCGCCGTACAGCATGAGCTCGCCGGCGAACACGAAGAACGGGATGGCCAGGAACGAGAACACCTGCATGCCGCCCACCATCTTCTGGAACACCACCGCGATCGGCAGGCCCGCGGCGACGATGGTGGCCACCGAGGACAGGCCGATGGCGAAGGCCACCGGCACCCCCAGCAGCAGCAGCACGGTGAAGCTCGCGGCCAGGATTGTCAGTTCCATGCCGGCTCCACTTCGGTGCCGCGCAGCAGCGCCACCACGTGCTCGAACGAGAACAGCACGATCAGCACGCCGGCGATCAGCACCGGCACGTAGTCGATGCCGTCTGGCACCGGCAGCATGGCCTTCTTCTCGCCCCACTTGGCCGATGCCCAGACCCAGCCGCCGTAGACCATCATGACGCCGAAGCTGCCTACCAGCAGGTGGATCAGCACCTCGATGCGATGCCGCCAGGCATCGGGCAGCAGCGACACCAGCGATTCCAGGCCGATGTGCCCGGCGTCGCGCACGCCCACGGCCAGGCCGAAGGCGGTGACGAACAGCACCAGCAGCAGGGCCAGGTTCTCGGCCCAGGTGGGCGTGTCGTTGAAGATGTAGCGGCCGATCACCTGCCACTGCACGCACAGCACCACGGCGATCAGCAGGATCACCGCCAGCACCAGGCACAGCTTGGAGACGGCGGCGCAGAAGCGGGTCAGCATGATGGATCCGCCCAGGCGCTTACTTGGTGTCCTGCACGGCCTTGACCATGCGCTTCAAGTCGGGCGTGGTGATGAACTTCTCGTACACCGGCGCCATCACCGCCTGGAACGAGCTCTTGTCCACGTCCACGATCTGCGCGCCCGCGGCCTTCACGGCGGCCAAGGACTTGCTTTCCTGCTCGTCCCACTTGGCCCGCTCCACGGCTACCGATGCCTTGGCGGCCGTGCGGATCATGTCCTGTTCGGCCTTGGGCAGCTTGTCCCAGACCAGCTTGGACATCAGCAGCATCTCCGGCGCCATCGAGTGCTCGGTCTTGGAGAAATACTTCACCGCCTCGACGTGCTTGGCGGTGTCGAACGACGGGATGTTGTTTTCCGCGGCGTCGATCAGGCCGGTCTTCAGGCCGGTGTAGACCTCGCCGAACGGCATCGGCGTGGGGTTGGCACCCATGGCGCTCACCAGCGCGACCCACAGGTCGGACTGCTGCACGCGGATCTTCAGGCCCTTGGCGTCGGCCACGGTCTTGATCGGCTTCTTGGCATAGATGGAGCGCGCGCCGCTGTCGTAGAACGCCAGGCCGATCAGCCCGGCGGATTCGCAGCTCTTCAAGATCTCTTCGCCCACCGGGCCGTCCAGCACCTTGCGCATGTGGTCGGTGGAGCGGAACAGGAACGGCATGGTCGGCACCATGGTGGGCGCGCAGATGCTGTTGAGCGGGGAGATGTTCACCCGCGTGAAGTCCAGCGCGCCGATCTTCACCTGGTCGATGGTTTCCTTTTCGGTGCCCAGCGCGCCCTTGTTGAAGACCTTGATCTTGTGCTTGCCCTTGCTCGCCTTGTCCAGCAGCTCGCTCATGTGCTTGACCGCGACCACCGTGGGGTAGTCGTCGGCGTTGTGGATGTCCGCCGAGCGGAAATCCGCGGCGCGGGCCGGTGCGGCGGCAATCGCCAGCAGCGCGGCGGCGGCCAGGGCCAGGTGCTTGAAGGTCGTCATGCTGTCTCCTTGTGTTGTGTCGGTGCTTGGGAACGAAAAACGGTTTCGGCGATGCCGCGCACGCCGGGCCGCAGCGCCAGCACGGCGCCGTCGAGCGACGCGTCGTAGCCGGTTGCGGGCCGTGCCGGTGGGATCGAGGTGACGAACAGCCAGTCGAGGTCCGGGCCGCCGAAGCTGCACATCGAGGGCTTGCTCACCGGCAGCGCCAGCGAGCGATCGAGCCGGCCGTCGGGCGTGAAGCGGTGCACCATGCCGCCGTCGTTGCCGCAGATCCAGTAGCAGCCGTCGGCGTCCACGGCCGCGCCGTCGGGCCGGCCGGGCAGCGGCCGCATGTCGGCGAAATCGGTGCGGTTGCGCGGCACGCCGTCGTCGCCCAGGTCGAAGCGCCAGATGCGCTGCACGTCGGGATGCGAGTCCGACAAATACAGGGTGCGGCCGTCCGGGCTGAAGGCCAGGCCGTTGCCGGTGACGAGCCCGTCCACCAGCGGCGCGGACAGGCCCTGCGCGTCGTAGCGCAGCAGCACGCCGTCGGCCGCGGCCAGCGCCATGTCGCGCACCATCGTCGTGGCCCAGAAACGGCCCTGGCGATCCAGGCGGCCGTCGTTGAAGCGCATGCCCTCGCGCGCGTGCCGCACGGGCTGCAGCAGCCGGGCGCTGCCAGGGCCTTGCGGCGGCAGGTCGAGCGCGAAGATGCCGGTGTCCATGCCGGCGACGAGGCCGCCGCCGTCGCGCAGCGCGATGCAGGCCACGCGCTCGGGCAGGTCCCAGGACCGCGTGCCGCGCGTCGCCCAATCGTGGCAGCGCACGGCGCGGCCTTCGATGTCCACCCAGTACAGCGCCTGCTCGCTCGCCGACCACAGCGGGCTTTCGCCGACCTTGTCGCGCAGGGCGCAGACGACCTCGACGGCCGGCGTCGACGTGGTGGCGCTCATTCGAACGGACCCGTGCGCACGAAGGCGCCGCCCTGGTAGATGGCGGCGGGATCGGCCAGGTCGATCTTCGGCTGGCGCGCTTCCACGGCGTCGCGGTGCACGTCCGAGCTGTCCTGCGCGCGGTAGCCGATGTGGCGTGCCTTGGTGTTGTCGTACCAGGCCGTGCGGTTGTCGGAGATGCCGTAGACCACCGACCAGCCCACCACCGGCGCCGTGAGGCCGGCGACCACCAGCCGCTCCAGGTCGTCGTAGGACAGCCAGGTGGCCAGCATGCGGCGGTCGCGCGGCTCGGGGAATGACGAGCCGATGCGCACCACCACGGTCTCGATGCCGTAGCGGTCCCAATACAGGCGCGCGACGTCCTCGCCGAAGGCCTTGGACAGGCCGTACAGGCCGTCGGGCCGCGGCGGCGAATCGGCATCGACCACCTGGTCTTGCCGGTAGAAGCCCATCACGTGGTTGGAGCTGGCGAAGATGACGCGCTTGACGCCGTTCTTGCGCGCCGCTTCGTACAGGTTGTAGATGCCGACGATGTTGGCCGCCAGGATCGGCGCCCACGGCTGCTCGGTAGAGATGCCGCCCATGTGCACCACGGCGTCCACGCCCTGCATCAGCTGCAGCACGCCGGCGGCATCGGCCAGGTCCAGCTGCACGCATTCCTCGCCCGCGCCCGCCGGGCCGAGGTCGGCGATGTCGGACAAACGCAAGGCCGTGCAATAGCGCTTGAGGCGCGCGCGCAGTTCACGGCCCAGCCCGCCGGCGGCGCCGGTGAGCAGCAGGCGGTTGAAGGTCAGGGGCGATGCGGGCTGGTCGAGCATGGGATGTCGTCGTTCACGGAAATCAGCGCACCAGGCAGGGACGCTTGGGGTCGAAGGTCCAGCCGGGGATGAGGAACTGCATGGCGGTGGCGTCGTCGCGCGCGCCCAGGCCGTGCTGCAGGTACAGCGCGTGGGCCTTGTCCACCTGCGCCATGTCGATTTCGATGCCCAGGCCCGGCTTGTCCGGCACGCGGATGAAGCCGCCTTCGATCTTCAGCGGCTCCTTCGTCAAACGCTGGCCGTCCTGCCAGATCCAGTGCGTGTCCATGGCCGTCACCTTGCCGGGCGCGGCGGCGCCGACGTGGGTGAACATGGCCAGCGAAATGTCGAAATGGTTGTTGGAGTGCGAGCCCCAGGTCAGGCCCCAGTCGCGGCAGGTCTGCGCCACGCGCACCGAGCCGGCCATGGTCCAGAAATGCGGATCGGCCAGCGGAATGTCGACCGACTGCAGCGCCAGCGCATGCGCCATCTGCCGCCAATCGGTGGCGACCATGTTGGTGGCGGTCGGCAGGCCCGTGGCGCGGCGAAATTCCGCCATCACCTCGCGGCCGGAGAAGCCTTCTTCCGCGCCGCAGGGGTCTTCCGCATAGGCCATGACGCCATGCAGGTCGCGCAGCAGGCGGATGGCGTCTTTCAAGAGCCAGCCGCCGTTGGGGTCGAGCGTGATGCGCGCCTCGGGAAAGCGTTCGTGCAGCGCACGCACCGCATCCACTTCCTCTTCGCCGCGCAGCACGCCGCCCTTGAGCTTGAAGTCCTGGAAGCCGTAGCGCGCCTGCGCGGCCTCGGCCAGGCGCACCACGGCTTCGGGCGTCAGCGCTTCCTCGTGGCGCAGGCGCAGCCAGTCGTCGCCGGCGTCGGGTTCGCTCGCATACGGCAGGTCGGTCTTGCCGCGGCCGCCGACGAAGAACAGGTAGCCCAGCATCTGCACCGCGTCGCGCTGCTGCCCTTCGCCGAGCAGCGCCGCCACCGGCATGCCCAGGAATTGGCCCTGCAGATCCAGCAGCGCCGACTCCACCGCCGTCACCGCGTGGATGGTGGTGCGCGCATCGAACGTCTGCAGGCCGCGCCCGCCGGCATCGCGGTCGGCGAAACGCGTACGCATCTCGCCCAGGATGGCCTGCAGCGCGAAGATGGAACGGCCTTCCACCAGCGCGCGCGCGTCTTCCAGTGTGGTGCGGATCTTCTCGCCGCCCGGCACCTCGCCCAGGCCGGTGTGGCCGGCGCTGTCCGTGACGATGACGATGTTGCGCGTGAAGAAGGGCGCATGCGCGCCCGAGAGATTGAGCAGCATGCCGTCGCGGCCCGCCACCGGGACCACGCGCATGCTCTGGACGACGGGAGCAGCGGACATCGGCGGCTTCAGTCGGCGGTGATCTTGCGGCTGGAGATCAGCTTGGCCCAGCGCACGTATTCGGCAGCCTGGTAGGAGGCGAACTGCTCGGGCGTGTTCAGCACCATCTCGAAGCCGAGTTCCAGCAGCTTGGGCTTCACGGCCGGGTCGTTCAGGCTGTCCACGATGGCTTTGTGCAGCCTGGCCTTCACGTCCGCCGGCAGGCCCCTGGGCGCCGCGATGGCTTGCCACGAATACACGTTGGCATCCTTGATGCCGCTTTCCTCCAGCGTGGGCACGTTGGGCAGCAGCGGCGAGCGCTTGGCCGACGTGATGGCCAGGGTGCGCAGCTTGCCGGCCTGGATCTGCGGCATGGCGGTGTTGATGTTCATGAAGGACGAATCCACCTGGTTGCCAAGCAGGTCCGTCATCACCGGGCCGCCGCCCTTGTACGGCACGTGCACGCCGCTGGTGCCGGTCTGCTGCCAGAACAGTTCGGCCGTCAGGTGGTCGCTGGAGCCATTGCCCGACGACGCGAACGACATCTTGCGCGGATTGGCTTTGGTGTACGCGATCACCTCGGCCAGCGTCTTGTGCGGCGAGGCGGCGGGCACCACCAGCACGTTGGGCGCCTGCACCGCCACCGTGATCGGGTCCAGGTCGCGCAGCGCGTCGTAGTTCACCTTGATCAGGTGCGGCGCGATCACGAACGGGCCGAGCGACGACACCAGCAGCGTGTGGCCGTCGGCCGGCGCGCGCGCCACGCCGGCGGTGCCGATGGTGCCGGTGGCGCCCGGCTTGTTGTCCACGATCACCGACACGCCAAGCTTGTCCGGCAGCTTGTTGGACAGCGTGCGCGCGATCAGGTCGGTGGAGCCGCCGGGCGGGAACGGCACCACCAACGTGATCGGCTTGGCGGGCCAGGCGGCGAACGCGCCGGACGACACGGCCGCGCCCAGGGCGAGCGCGCAAAGAGCCTTGTTCATCGTGTGTCTCCTGTCCTTGTTCGTCTTACTGCGGCCCCAGGCGCTCGATCAGCGCGCGCAGCTGCTCGACCTCCGCCGGCTTCAGGTCCGACAGCGGCGGGCGCACCGGGCCGGCGCTCTTGTCGACGATGCGCGCGCCGGCCTTCACGATGCTGACCGCGTAGCCCTCGCCCTTGTTGCGGATCTCCAGGTAGGGCAGGAAGAAGTCGTCGATCAGCCGGCTGACGGTGGCCTGGTCGCCATTGGCGTAGGCGTTGTAGAAGTCGATGGCGGTCTTCGGGATGAAGTTGAACACCGCGGACGAATAGGTGGGCACGCCCAGCGCCTTGTACGCGTTGGCATACACCTCGTGCGTGGGCATGCCGCCGATGTAGACGAAGCGCTCGCCCAGCTTCTGGCGGATCTGCACGATGCGCTCGATGTCGCCCAGGCCGTCCTTGAAGCCGATCAGGTTCGGGCAGCGGTCGGCCAGCACCTGCAGCGAGGCGGCGTTGAGCTTGCAGGCGCCGCGGTTGTAGACGATGACGCCGATGCGCACGCTCTTGCACACCGTTTCCACATGGGACACCAGGCCCTCCTGCGAGGCCTCGGTCAGGTAGTGCGGCAGCAGCAGGATGCCGGCCGCCCCATGGCGCTCGGCCTCCTGCGCGTACTGGATGGCCAGCGTGGTGCCGCCGCCGGCGCCGCCGACGATCGGGACGTCGGTCTTGCAGGTCTGCACCGCCACCTTCAGCACCTCGCCGTACTCGCGCGGCTCCAGCGAGAAGAACTCGCCCGTGCCGCCGGCCGCGAACAGCACGCTCGCGCCATAGGGCTTGAGCCACTCCAGCCGGGCGGCGTAGCCCTTGGGGTCGAAGCGCAGCTCGGCGTCGAAGTCGGTCAGCGGAAAGGACAGCAGCCCGGAGGAAAGCGCTTTCCGCAGGTCTTGGGGAGTCATGGTGGTGTGGCGATCCGATTGAGATAAGACATCGTATCTCTTTCCAATCACCGCAAACTACGGGATTCCCCTGATTGGCCGTTCAGGTCGCCAGCATGGCCCGGCGGCGGCGCTCGCGGCTGTTGCCCAGGTGGGTGCGCATGGCGGCGCGGGCGCCGTCCAGGTCCTGCCGGGCGATGGCGCCCAGGATGCTCTCGTGCTCGGCGTGGATGACGGCCAGGTACTCGCGGCGCGCCGGGGTGAGCTCGGCCACCGGCTCCAGCCGCGCACGCGGGATCATGGTGCCGCCGAGCGTGCCCATGATGTCGGCGAAATGGTCGTTCTGGGTGGCGCGGGCGATCTCCAGGTGGAACTGGAAGTCCGGCCCGACGGCGTCGCGCCCCGCCTCCACCGCGGCGGTGAAGGCGTCGAGCGCCGAACGCATGGCGCGCAGGTTGCTCTCGGTGCGGCGCGCCGCCGCCAGCCCCGCGCTTTCGCATTCGACGGCGATACGCAGTTCCAGCACGGCGACCACGTCCTGCAAGGTGGCGAGCTGGTCCGGCGCGATGCGGAAGGTGCTGGCGTCGCCGATGCCCACCACGAAGGCGCCGATGCCGTGCCGCACGTCCACCATGCCCGCCGCCTGCAGCCGCGACATGGCCTCGCGCACCACCGTGCGGCTGACGCCGAACTGGGCCATCAGGTCGGCTTCCTTGGGCAGTTTGGCGCCGTGCGCAAGGCTGCCGTCGCGGATGCGGTCCGACAGGGACTGCACCACGTCGGCGGGCAGGGACCGCGAACGGCGGACAGGCGTGGCGATGTCGCTCATGGGGGGATGATACGCCGGAGGTACGATCTCTCCGACGGCTTCACCACTGGAGAAGATGCATGACCGAGCCCGCGCCGCAAGCCACCCGTCCCTGGGACAGCGCCTACCGCATCAGCAACACCACCGTGCTGGCGGAGAACCCGACCTTGCGCGTGCTGGACATGACGCTGCTGCCCGGCGAAAGCGTGCCCTGGCATCTGCATCCCGACACGGACGACCTGTTCGTCGGGCTGGTCGGCGAATTCGACGTGTTCCATGGGCCGCAGGCGGCGTGCACGACCGTGCGCGCGCCCGGCAGGCACCTGGTTCCGAAGGGCGAAACGCACACGGTGCGCAACCGCTCCGGCGCGCCCTGCCAGTTCCTGCTGATCCAGGATGGCGGGCCGTACCAGTTCATCGCCACCCAGGGCGCGGCCGCGGCGTAGAACCGGAACGCGCCGCTCACCAGTCCATCGACCCGCCGCCGCCCTGTGCAAGGGCACGCTCGTAGGCCAGCGTCGCGGCGACCATGTCTTCCATGGCGATGCCCATGGCCTTGTAGACGGTGATCTCCGCGTCGCTGGTGCGGCCGGGCGCCCGGCCCAGCGCCACCGCGCCGAGCGTCGTCCCCTTGTCCCTCGGCAGCCCGGCCAGTTCGGCGCAGCCGACCGGCGTAGGCGCGAAGGCGTCCAGCGTCTCCACGAACAGCCGCTGCCCGCGCGCAAGCGCAACCGGCAGTTCGCCGCGCGGCGGGTGGTAGCCCACGGACGACACGTGCGTGCCCGGCTTGATCCAGTGCGGCTGGATCACCGGCTCGGCGCTGTGCGTCGCCAGGCAGACGACGTCGGACTCGCGCACCGCGGCCTCCACGTCGCGCACGGCCCGCGCGAGCGGATGGCGGGCGGCCAGGCGCTCGGCCTCTTGCATGTGCAGCGAGCACACGTTGATGTGGTCGAAGCCGCGGACCAGCGGCAGCAGGCGCAGGTGCTCGCGCGCCTGCACGCCGGCGCCGACGATGGTGGCCACGCGCGCGTCCTGGCGCGCCAGCATGCGGGCCGACAGCACGGCGGAGGCGGCCGTGCGCACGCCGGTGATGTAGGTGCCGTCCATCACGCACAGCGTGGCGCCGGTGTCCTGCGCGAACAGCAGGATCATCGCCAGGTGGTTCGGCACGTCGAACGCGAGATTGGCGTCGAACACGTTGACGATCTTCACGGCGATGGGCGAGCCCGGGCGCCAGGCCGGCATGGCCAGCGAGAAGCCTTTGCCCGGCACCGTGATCTCGGGCCGCGACGGCGCCTGCACCTCGCCGCGTTCAAGGCCGCGAAAGCCCTCCTCCAGGCCATCGAGCAGTTCGCCCAGGTCGAGATGGCGCTCGACGTCGGCCTCGCTCAGGGTGAGCACCCGGCGCGCGCCCTTGCTGATTTCGAATGCCGCCTTGGGATGGCTTCGGATCGCTGCGTGCATGTGAATTGCTTTCAAGCCAATGGGACTGGCCTGGCGGGAGTTTCGGTACGGTTGCCGCTTCACTCAAGCGACTTGTCTGCTTTTGACATGAGCCTGGCTAAACCGTAGGATGCCCGCGATGGAGCTTCACCTAGCCCTTCTCGCGCAGCTGCGCGCCTTCGTGGCCGTGGCGCGCCACCAAAGTTTCAAGCGCGCGGCGGAGCATCTGCACGTGACGCAGTCGGCGCTGAGCCACCACGTGCGGCACCTGGAGCAGGACCTGGGCACGCAGCTGGTCGAGCGGCTGCACCGGCGCATCGAACTCACCGCCGCGGGCCGGACCCTGCTGGACGGCTGCGCGACGCACTTCGACGGCTTGGCCGGCGCGGTGCGGCAGGTGCGCCACGCCGGCGACACCGGCGCGCTGACGGTGAGCGTGGCGCCCTACTTTTCGGCGAAGTGGCTCACGCCGCGCCTGGGGCGGCTATGGAGCCGGCACCCGGCACTGGACCTGCAGCTGCGCCATGCCTACCAGCCGGCGGACTTTCCGCAGGACGACGTGGACGCCGGCATCAGCTGGGGCCATGGCCGCTGGAGCGGGGCGGAATCGGTGCTGCTGCTGGCCGGCACGCTCACCCCGGTCTGCAGCGCCGACTACCGTGCGCGGCTGGCGGCCCGGCCGCGGCCGGCGGCGCTGCTGAAGCACCGGCTCTTCTACGAATTCGACGCCGCGCACTGGCGGGCCTGGTTCGCCGCAGCGGGCGTGAACGGCGCGTTCACGGCGGTGCAGATCGACGACTCGCACGCGCTGCGCCGGGCCGTGCTGGACGGCCACGGCGTGGGGTTGTTCTTCGAAGGGCTGGTCCAGGAAGACCTGCGTACCGGGCAACTGGTGCAACCCTTCAAGACCGCCGTGGACCCCGGCGCCGGCTACTACCTGGTGCGCCCCAGGGGCAGGCCCGTGAGCTCCCGGCTCGGCGAGTTCATGCAGTGGATCCTGGATGAAGCCAGGCAGGAGCCGTTCGCCTGATCAGCCCGCGCGCGCGCACATCCTGTCGATGTACAGCAGGCCGTCGGGCAGCGCGTCGCGAAAGAACATCCAGTCGTGGTCGCCGTCCATCACGCGAAACTCGGCCAGCTTGGGCTGCACGGCCAGCACCTTCCAGTACAGGTTGGCGGCCATCACCGCGATGCCCAGGAAGTCGTGGTCTCCCGAGGCGATCCACATCGGCACGCGCAGCGGCTGGGCCTTGTAGCGCTCCAGGTTGGGCGGATAGTTCAGCGCCTTCCACAGTTCGGGATCGAACTTCCCGTCGCGCACGAACGGCGGCGCCTTGCGCGAGGCCGAGGTTTCCGGCGGCAGCGGGTCGTAGATGGCGGGGCTGACAATGGACGCGGCGCAGAACATCGCCGGATGGCGCAGCGCGAGGTTCAGCGCGCCGTACGCGCCCATGGAATGGCCGGCCACCGCGCGGCCGGCACGCTCCTTGGACACGCGGTACTTGCCTTCCACGTACCCGAGCAGGTCCTTCATGACCGCGGTCTCGGCCTTCTCCGCCGCGCCGTCCACCCACCAGCCCGAAGGCGACGTGGTCGGCATGACGACGACGCCCGGCCGCAGCGTGCCGCGCTGCGATCATCGCGTCCATCGTCTCCAGGATGCCGCCCTTGAATCTGTAGTCGGTCTCGTCGCCGCCGGCGCCGTGCAGCAGGTAGGTGACGGGGAAACCGGCGGTGGCTTCCTTGTAGCCGTCCGGCAGGTAGATCATGAACTTCACCGGCCGGCCGAGCGCGGCGCTGGGCGCGGCATCGGCCACCAGTTCGCCGGCACCGGCCTGCGCGGCGGCGCAGGCGAAACCGGCCGCGGCCAGCAGGTGGATCACGCGTTGGCGCAAGGCCATCTTTCGCTCCTCGGGGTTGTCTGTCATGGGATTTACCGCCAGGCCGTCTTATGGC
The DNA here is from genome assembly GCF_013697775.1 of Ramlibacter sp. Taxonomy (GTDB): domain Bacteria; phylum Pseudomonadota; class Gammaproteobacteria; order Burkholderiales; family Burkholderiaceae_C; genus Ramlibacter. The sequence goes on from NZ_JACCWG010000391.1 coordinate 21,291, forward strand.
ATGGCGGCGTGCAAATACGCAATCCCAGTCCTTCAATTCCGCAGCGTGCACTGCGGCGCCTGGCTGCTAGGCTGTTCCGACAACGGCCAGCAAAGGAGTACATCCCATGACGACGACGATGCAACGGACCCCGGAACCGGAAAAGATGACGGAGGAGGAAGAGACCTCCTATGCAGGCGCGGACTACAGCATTCCCCACGAAAAGCTCGCGCGCCTGATCGTCGAAACCGCGGCCGGCATCGGCCTGCGGGCCCTGGACATCGGCTGCGGCCCGGGCGACGTTCTGATCCGGGTGCGCAGCCATGCGCCGAGCTGGTACCTGTACGGCGTGGACATGTCGCCCACGATGCTGTCCATGGCGTCGGCCAGCGCGGTCAAGCGCATCCCGCCGCAACAGCGGCAGATCAACTGGGTGCTGGGCAACGTGCGCGGCAGCGGGCTGCCCGACGACGAATTCCACGTGATCATGAGCAACACCGTGCTGCACCACATCGAGGACGCGGTCCAGTTCTGGCGGGAAATCCGGCGCATCGCGCGCAATGGCGCGCATGTGTTCGTGCGGGATTTCCGGCGCCCGCCCGACGAGCAGGCGGCGCGCGAGGTGATGGAGCGCAACATCGGCCATGAGTCCGACGGCGTGAAGTCGCACTACTTCACTTCGCTGCTGAGCTCCTATACCGTGGACGAAGTGGCGGCGGACATGGAGAAAGCCGGCCTGAAGGGCCTGCGCGCCGTCGAATACGAAGACCGCTACCTCACCGTGCAGGGGCAAGTGCAGAAATGAACAGGGACACCACCACGGGATGAACCAGCTCGCCAGGCGCATTTCCATCTCGGAAGGTGTCGTTCTTGCAATCTGCTCCCTGATCGGCTCGGGCCTGCTGGGGCTCCCCGGCCTTGCCATCGAGGCCGGTGGCGCCCGGGCCGCCGCGCTCGCGTGGCCGCTCATCATGCTGATCTCGGTGCCGCTGGTGGTGGTGTTCCTGACGCTGTCGCTCGACGTGCAGAACGCCGGAGGCGTGGCCACTTATGCGGGCCTGGCCGTGGGCAAATGGGCGGAAACAGCCGTGACCTTCGTGCTGGCGCTGACCTTCATGCTGTGCATTCCGGTGGGCACCTACATGGGGGCGGCGTACATCCAGAAGATTCCGCTGCTGCAGCAGGCGATGCCGCAGTCGGGAAGCCTGCTCATTGCCGGCGCCATCCTGGTCGCCTCCACGGTGCTGAACTACCTGGGCATCAAGCCGGCGGCTTGGATCAACAAGGCCTCGGTGTTCGCGCTGCTGGCGCTGATTGCCTTCATCGTCGCCAACAACCACGGCGTGCTCGGCCGGGGACTGCAGGCCTACCGGGACAGCGCCTCGCACTTGGACGAAGTGTCCGTCCACCAGCTGTGGGCGGTGTGCGCCGTGCTGTTCTGGGCTTTCCTGGGCTGGGAGAACCTGAGCTTCGGCAGCGAGGAAACGACCGGCGGCGCGCGGGCCATCCGATGGATCTTCGCCATCGCCTTCGTGTCGGTCAGCGCGGTCTACGCCATGCTGGCCCTCATCGCGGCCGGCGCGCACGACGCCGGCCTGAACATCAGCGGCGTGACGGGCATGCTGGCGCTGGTGGGCGGCAGCGTCTTCTCCCCGGTGGCCTACCTGCTGATCGTGCTGATCGTTGTGGCCAACGTGAACTCCTGGGTGTTCGCCGCCAGCCGCCTGATGTACGCGGCGGGCCGCAGCCGCATCCTGCCGGCGCAATTGGGCAGGCTGTCGAAGGACAGCATTCCCCGCGTGAGCCTGCTCAGCATGCTGGCGGTGTACCTGGTGCTGACCGCGTTCATCCACAGCGACTGGCTGCCGCTGACCACCGGCCTGGCGATCGGCAACCAGAACTTCATCGTCCTGTACGTGGCGGCCATTCTTTGCTACGCGAAGCGCAACGTGACGCCGTGGGGCATGCTGGTCACGGCGCTGGCATTCGTGTCGTGCAGCTTTTTGATCGTCGGATTCGGCAAGCTGCTGGTCGTGCCGCTGGCGATGATGGTGATGGGGTATGCGATCCACAGGCACCGGACCCGGATCGCGACTGCGGGCGCCGTCGCCTGACGGCGTTCGGCGCCCTTTTCCTCCTCACTCCACCGTCACGCTCTTCGCCAGGTTCCGCGGCTTGTCCACGTCCGTCCCCCGCGCCACGGCCGTGTGGTACGCCAGCAGCTGCAGCGGCACCACGTGCAGCAGCGGGCTCAGCGCGCCGTAGTGTTCCGGCATGCGGATCACGTTCAGGCCTTCGCCGCTGCCGATGCGCGAGTCAGCATCGGCCAGCACGTACAACACGCCGCCGCGCGCGCGCACCTCTTGCATGTTGCTTTTCAGCTTTTCCAAGAGCGCGTCGTTCGGCGCCACCGTCACCACCGGCATGTCGCCCGTCACCAGCGCCAGCGGGCCGTGCTTGAGCTCGCCGGCCGGGTACGCCTCGGCGTGGATGTAGCTGATTTCCTTGAGCTTCAGCGCGCCTTCGAGCGCGATCGGGTAGTGCAGGCCGCGGCCCAGGAACAGCGCATGGTCCTTGCTCGCAAAGTCCTCGGCCCAGCTGATGATCTGCGGCTCCAGCGCCAGCACCGCCGACAGCGCGGCCGGGAGATGGCGCATGGCTTTCAAGTGCGCGGCTTCCTGCTCGTCGCTCAGGCGGCCCTTGCTTTGCGCCAGTGCCAGCGTCAGCAGGAACAGGCCGGCCAGCTGCGTGGTGAAGGCCTTGGTGGAGGCCACGCCGATTTCCACGCCGGCGCGCGTGAGGTAGGCCAGCTTGCATTCGCGCACCATCGCCGACGTGGCCACGTTGCACACCGTCAGCGTGTGCTCCATGCCCATCGACTTGGCGTGCTTCAGCGCGGCGAGCGTGTCGGCCGTTTCGCCGGACTGGCTGATGGTCACCACCAGCGTGCGCGGGTTCGGCACGCTGTCGCGGTAGCGGTATTCGCTGGCGATCTCCACCTGCGTGGGCACCTTGGCGATGCTCTCCAGCCAGTACTTGGCCGCGCAGCCGCTGTAGTAGCTGGTGCCGCAGGCCAGGATCAGCACGTTGTCGATCTCCTGGAACGTTCTGTAGGCAGCGTCGCCGAACAGCTCGGGCACGATGCTCTGCACGCCTTCCAGCGTGTCGGCGATGGCGCGCGGCTGCTCGAAGATTTCCTTTTGCATGTAGTGGCGGTAGGGGCCCAGTTCCGCCGCGCCGCTGTGCACCTGCACCGTCTTCACCGGGCGCGCCACCGCCTTGTGCTGCTTGTCGGCGATCCAGTACTTGCCCAGCTGCATGTCGACCACGTCGCCCTCTTCCAGGTAGACGATCTGGTCGGTCACGCCGGCCAGGGCCATGGCGTCGCTGGCCAGAAAGCTCTCGCCGTCCTTGCCCACGCCCAGCACCAGCGGCGAGCCGGCGCGCGCGCCCACCACGCGGTGCGGCTCGTCCTTGCAGAACACCGCGATGGCGTAGGCGCCGTGCAGCTGCGACACCGCCGCCTTCGCCGCCTCGAACAGGTCGCCGTCGTACACGCTGTCGATCAGGTGGCAGATGACTTCGGTGTCGGTCTGGCTGGAGAAGACGTAGCCCTTGGCCTGGAGCGCGGCGCGCAGCTCCTCGTGGTTCTCGATGATGCCGTTATGCACCAGCGCAATGCGCCCCGGCGCCTTCGCCGCCGCCGGGCCGGGGCCATGGCTGAAGTGCGGGTGCGCGTTGTGCACCGCCGGCGCGCCGTGCGTGGCCCAGCGCGTGTGGGCGATGCCGGTCGTGCCTTCGATATGGTCGGTTTCCACCTGCGTGCCGAGTTCGGCCACGCGCGAGGTGCTGCGCGCCCGCTTCAGGCCGTCGTCATAGACGGCCACGCCGCAGGAGTCGTACCCGCGGTACTCCAGCCGTTGCAGGCCCTGCACCAGGACCGGGACGATGTTGCGGGTAGAGACCGCGCCGACGATGCCGCACATAAGAAACTCCTTGCTTACTTTCGCAAGACTGTAGGCAAGTGCAAAAGAAATCAGTGTTCTAAATTTAGCTTCTGATGAAATAATCAATCAAGCAACTCATTTCGAGAATTTAAATTTCATCCATGGCGGATTCAAACGACTCGATTTCACTGGATGCCGTGGACCTCAGCCTGCTGGAATTGCTGCAGGCCGATGCGGCGCTCAGCAACCAGGACTTGGCGAAGAAGATCCACATCTCCCCGCCCACCTGCCTGCGGCGCGTGCGGCGGCTGCACGAAACGGGGCTGATCCAGCGGCAGATCGCCGTGCTGGACCCCGCGCGGGTGGCGGCGGTGCTGGGGCATGGCCTGGAGGCTGTGGTGGAGATCACGCTCGACCGGCAGGGCCAGGCCGAGCAGGAGGCGTTCGAGGCCAAGGTGGTGGCCGACGCGGCGGTGCAGCAGTGCTACCGCGTCTCGCCCGGGCCGGACTTCGTGCTCATCGTGCACGTGCCGGACATGCCGGGCTACCTGGCGCTGGCGCAGCGGTTGTTCACCGGCGACGCCAACGTGCGCAACGTCAAGGCCTTCTTCAGCATCAAGCGCGCCAAGTTCGCACCGGCCATTCCGGTGCGCCCTGTCGCCTAGCTGCGGCTTACTTCGGTTTCTTCTTCGGACGCTGCCAGTCGGCGATTCCGGCCTGCCTGCCGCGCGCCACCGACAGCGCGCCCGGCTGCGTGTCCTTGGTGATGACCGATCCCGCCCCCACCGTGCCGCCGGCGCCGAGCGTCACCGGCGCCACCAGCACGCTGTTGCTGCCCACGTGCACGTCGGCCTCGATCACGGTGCGGTGCTTGTTGGCGCCGTCGTAGTTGGCGGTGATGCTGCCCGCGCCGTAGTTGACGCGCTCGCCCACCGTGGCGTCGCCGAGATACGCCAGGTGGTTGGCCTTGGCGCCGCGCGCCAGGGTGGAGTTCTTCACTTCGACGAAGTTGCCGATGTGCACTTCGGCACCCAGCTGCGCGCCCGGCCGCAGCCGCGCGAACGGGCCGACCAGCGCGCCCTCGCCCACCTCCACGCCGGCGCTCTCGCCGTCGATGTGGGTGAACGGATGGATCACCGCGCCGGCCGCGATGCGCGCGTTGGCGATCACGCAATTCGCGCCGATGCGCACGCCTTCGCCCAGCGACACGCGGCCTTCGAACACGCAGTTGACGTCGATCTCCACGTCGCCCGCGCACGCGAGTTCGCCACGCACGTCGAAGCGCGCCGGGTCGGCGATGCGCACGCCCTGCTCCATCAGCGCGCGGGCGCGGCGCAGCTGGTAGGCGCGCTCCAGCTCGGCCAGTTGCACCGGGCTGTTGACGCCGTCCACCTGCACCTGGTCGTCGATGGCCAGCGCGACCACTTCCTCGCCGTCGGCAACGGCAAGCTTCACGATGTCGGTGAGGTAGTACTCGCCTTGCGCGTTGTCGTTGGTGAGGCGCGCCAGCCAGCGCTTGAGCAGCGCCGAGGGAACGGCCATGAAGCCGGTGTAGACCTCGCGGATGGCGCGCTGCGCCTCGCTCGCGTCCTTGTGCTCCACGATGGACTGCACCGCGTCGCCGGTGCGCACGATGCGGCCGTAGCCGGTGGGGTCGGGCATCGTCACGCTCAGCAGCGCCAGGCGCTTGCCGTCGCAGCGTTCAAGCAAACGCTGCAGGGTCTGCGGCTGCACCAGCGGCACGTCGCCGTTGAGGATCAGCGCCACGCCGTCGTCGGGCAGCGCCGGCACGGCCTGCTGCACCGCGTGGCCGGTGCCTAGCTGCGGCTCCTGGCGCACGAACGCGGGCGCGGCCTGCTGCGCGGCTGTTGCCATGTGGGCAACGGCGGATTCCACTTCGGCCGCGCCGTGGCCGGTGATCACCACCAGGCCGCGCGCCTGCAGCTGCCATGCGGTGTCGACCACATGCCCGATCAACGGCTTGCCACCGAGCCGGTGCAGTACCTTGGGCAGGCGGCTTTTCATGCGCGTGCCCTTGCCGGCGGCCATGACCACCACGTCCACAGCTGTCATCGCTTATCCTTTTCTGTACTCATGCAGTCATTTCTCTCGCGAATTATCGGTGTGCTGGTGCTGGCCGTGGGGCTTGCCGGCTGCAGCGCCATCAAGCTTGGCTACAAAACACTGCCCGACATGGGTTATTGGTGGCTCGACGGTTATTTCGATTTCGGCGGCGAGCAGGCGTCGCAGGCCAAGGCCAGCCTGGCGCGGCTGCACGCCTGGCACCGCGCGACCGAGCTGCCGCGGCTGGCCGAGATGCTGGAGCGCATGGAGCGCCTCGCGCCCGAGGCGATCGCGCCGCAGCAGGCCTGCGCCGTCGTGGACGAGGCGTATGCGCGCGTGTGGGCCGCGCTGGAGCAGGCCGAACCGGAGATCGTGCCGATCGCCGCTACCCTCACGCCGCGCCAGCTGCGCCACCTGCAGCGCAAGTACCAGGACAAGAACATGGCCTGGCAGAAGGAGTGGATCGACCTGCCGCCGGAAGAGCAGCGCGACAAGCGCTACGAGCAGCTGCTCGACCGCATCGAGATGATCTACGGGCGGCTGGACACGGCGCAGCGCGAGGTGCTTCGGCGCGCGATGGACGCCTCGGCGTGGGACCCCAGGCGCGTGCTGGCCGAGCGCCAGCGGCGCCAGCAGGACCTGGTGCAGACGCTGCGCGCCATCGCCGGTAAGCCGGCCGCGCCCGACGAGGCGCGCGCGCTGCTGCACGGCTACCTGCAACGCACCCTGCAGTCGCCCGACCCGGCCTACCGCGCCTACCAGGACGCCTTCCGGCAGGAGGGCTGCCGCACCTTCTCGGCCATGCACCAGGCCACCACGCCCGCGCAGCGCGAACAGGCCGTGCGGCGGCTGCGCGCCTACCAGCGCGACCTGCGCGAGCTCGCGGCCAGGCCGTGAC
>NZ_JACCWG010000421.1 GCF_013697775.1 Ramlibacter sp.
GCCTGGCGGCGCGCTTCGCGCGCGGCGAGTTCACGCCCGACGTGATGGTGTCCTGGGACGCGTCCAGCTTCACCGGCGAGGACCGCCCCGCGCTCGAACTGGTGATCCAGTCGGCCGGCGGCGGCATTGCCTTCCACTTCAACCCGAAGAAGATCGCGCGCGCCGACGTGGCCCGCCTGGCGGCGCAGTTCGCCGACTGGTGCGCGCGCCTGCCCGCTTCCATGGCGCAGCCGCTGCAGGCCGTGCCGGCCGTGTCCGAACAGGAACGCGCGGCGCTCATCGAAGCCTTCAACGCCACCCGCAACGACGGCGCGCTGGGCGGCATCGTGCACCAGCTGTTCGAGCGCGCCGTGCGCCAGCACGGCGGCAAGACCGCGCTGCTGTGCGGCGACGACGCGCTCAGCTACGAGCAGCTCAACGCCGACGCCAACCGCATGGCGCGCCTGCTGCAGGGCAAGGGCGTCAAGCGCGGCGACCTGGTGGGCGTGTGCCTGGACCGCTCGGCCGACCTCGTGGTTGCCCTGCTGGCCGTGATGAAGGCCGGCGCCGCCTACGTGCCGGTCGATCCGACCTTTCCGCCCGAGCGCATCCACCGCATGCTGGAAGGCGCCAGGCCGGCGCTGCTGATCACGCCCCACGGCACCCCCGGCGCGGCGCTGCGCGCCTGGTCCGAGCGCTGCCTGTGCATCGACGACGCGCGCACGGCCGACGCCGGCTCGGGCGACCTGAACGAGACCGCCAGCCCCGACGACCTGGCCTACGTCATCTTCACCTCCGGCTCCACCGGCCGGCCCAAGGGCGTGGAAGTCACGCACGGCGCGCTGGCCAACTTCCTGGCATCCATGCAGGACAAGCCGGGCTGCACCGAGTCGGACCGCCTGCTGGCCATCACCACCATCTCGTTCGACATCGCGGCGCTGGAAATCTTCCTGCCGCTGGTCACCGGCGCCACCGTGGCCATCGCGCAGCCGGACGAAACCATCGACGGCGGCGCCCTGCTCGGCCTGATGCTGCGCCACGGCATCACCATGATGCAGGCCACGCCCGCCACCTGGCAGCTGCTGCTGCAGTCCGGCTGGAAGGGCGAGCCCGCGCTGCGCAAGATCCTGTGCGGCGGCGAGGCGCTGCCGCCGCAACTGGCCGACCAGCTGCTCGGCTGCGGCCAGGAAGTCTGGAACATGTACGGCCCGACCGAAACCACGGTCTGGTCCAGCGCATGGAAGGTGCAGCCGGGCGAGGACATCATCATCGGCGCGCCCATCGCCAACACCCAGCTCTACGTGCTGGACGCCAACCTGTCGCCGGTGCCCGCCGGCTTCGCTGGCGAGCTGTGCATCGGCGGCGCCGGCGTGGCCCGCGGCTACCACGGCGACGCCGAGCAGACCGCCTCGGTGTTCGTGAAGAACCCGTTCCATCCGGGCGTGCTGTACCGCACCGGCGACCTGGCCTGCTTCAAGGAAGCGGGCCGGCTGTCGGTGCTTGGCCGCAACGACGGCCAGATCAAGCTGCGGGGCTTTCGCATCGAACTGGGCGACATCGAGGCGGCGATCACCAGCCATCCGGAGGTCGCGCGCACTGTCGTGGTCGGCCGCAACGACCAGCTGGTGGCCTACTGCCTGCGCGACGACACCGCCGCCCCGGCGCAGGACGCGCAGACGGAAAACACCGCCGTCACCGAGTGGCGCGAGGTGTGGGACCGCGCGTACGAAACCAACGCCGACGACCCGACCTTCAACATCTCGGGCTGGACCAACAGCTACGACAGCCAGCCCTTCTCCAAGGACGAGATGCGCGACTGGCAAAAGAGCACCGTCGAGCGCATCCTGTCGTACGCGCCCAAGCGCGTCTTCGAGGTGGGCTCGGGCAGCGGCCTGATGCTGTTCGGCCTGGCGCCGCACGCCACCGCCTACCACGCCATCGACGCCTCCAAGCAGGCGGTGGAACTCACCCAGCGCCACCTGCAGGCGCTGCCGCAGGTGACCTGCGAGCACCGTCCGGCCAACAAGCTGCCCGAGGTCGCCGCCGGCGCCTTCGACACCGTGATCGTCAACTCGGTGGCCCAATACTTCCCGAGCGCCAACTACCTGATGTCGGTGCTGGAGTGGGCCTCCAAGGTCGTGACCGACGGCCGCATCTTCATCGGCGACGTGCGCGACCTGTCCATGCTGGACGTGTTCCACGCCGACATCGTCGAATACCAGGCGCCCGAAGGCATGGCCCGCGACGAGCTGCGCCGCCGCGTGGAGCACGCGCGCCACGCCGAACGCGAGCTGGTGGTCGCGCCCGAGTTCTTCGCCAACCTGCCGGCCCTGCTGCCGCAGATCGCGCGGGTGGACATCGCGCTGCGCAACGGCGACTACTCCAACGAAATGACGCGCTACCGCTACGACGTGACCATCCACGTCGGCGACGCGCCGAAGGCGAAGAAGGCCAAGGCCGCCGCGCAGGACTGGCGCAAGGAAGGCCTGGACCTGGACGTGCTGGCCAAGCTGCTGGACGGCAAGGCGAAACAGCTGGCCGTGGCCAACATCCCGAACGGCCGCCTGGGCGACGTGCACAAGCGTGTGTCCGGCATCGTGGACGCCAGCTTCGCGCCCGCCGAGTGGATCGACCCGCGCGACCTGAAGCGCACCGCAGCCGAAGCCGGCTACGCCATGGCCATGCTGCCCGCGCGCTCGCGCGACATCTGGGCCATGGACGCCGTGTTCTGGAAGGCCGGCGAGCAGCCCGACCTGTCGTGGCAGCCGGCGAAGAAATCCGTCACGCGCCAGGAACTGATGCAGTGGGCCAACGTGCCCGCCGCCGGCGTGCCGAACAAGCCCGCGCTTGGCCGCGTGCTGCGCCCCTGGGTGGAGGAGCGCCTGCCCAGCTACATGGTGCCGGCCTTCTTCGTCGAGCTGGACACGTTCCCGCTCACGCCCAACGGCAAGATCGACCGCAAGGCGCTGCCCGAGCCGACCGAGGTCATGCGCGAGCCGGCCGTGCTGCCCACCAACGAGCTGGAGCAGCAGATCCTGGCCATCTGGGCCGAGGTGCTGGGCCACGACCGCATCGGCGTGAACGACAGCTTCTTTCGCATCGGCGGCAACTCGCTGCGCGTGGTGCGCGTGCAGGCGGAACTGCAAAAGCTGCTGAACCGCCCGATCGGCACCGCCACGCTGTACGAGTTCTTCACCATCAAGGAACTGGCGGCCCACCTGTCGGGCGCCAAGAAAGCGGCGCAGCACAATCCGTCCAAGCGCCGCGCCACCGCGGCCGACGACGACGTCGCCATCGTGGCGATGAACTGCCGCCTTCCCGGCAACGTGAACAGCCCCGAGGACTTCTGGCAGCTGCTGGACCGCGGCGGCGACGGCATCATCGACGTGCCCAAGGACCGCTGGGACGCGGACGCGCTGTACGACGCCGACCCGGACGCGCGCGGCAAGTCCTACTGCAAGAAAGGCGGCTTCGTCGCCCCGATCGACCTGTTCGACGCCGGCTTCTTCGGCGTGTCGCCGCGGGAAGCGCGCGCGCTCGACCCGGCCCAGCGCATGATGCTGGAAGTCACCTGGGAAGCCTTCGAGCGCGCCGGCTACTCCATGGACCAGCTGCGCGGCACGCCCACCGGCGTGTTCGTCGGCATCGGCAAGGGGTACCACGAGTACGGCCTGGCGCTGGCCGGTGGCCTGAACGACCTGGACGGCTACGTCGGCACCGGCTCGGCCGGCGCCACCATGGCCGGCCGCGTGTCGTACGTGTTCGGCCTGGAAGGCCCGAGCATGACGGTGGACACCGCCTGCTCGTCCTCGCTGGTCACCACCCACCTGGCCTGCAACGCGCTGCGCCGCGGCGAGTGCGACATGGCGGTGGCCGGCGGCATCACGCTGATGCTGTCGCCCGACCTGCACGTGGAATTCAGCCGGCTGCGCGGCATGTCGCCGGACGGCCGCTGCAAGTCGTTCTCCGCCGACACCGACGGCACCGGCTGGAGCGAGGGCGCCGCCGTGGTGGTGCTCAAGCGCCTGTCCGACGCCCAGCGCGACGGCGACCCGATCCTGGCCATCCTGCGCGGTACCGCCGTCAACCACGCCGGCCACAGCGCAAGCCTGACCACGCCCAGCGGCCCGGCGCAGCAGCGCGTGATCCGCGAGGCCTTGTCCATGTCCAACCTGAAGCCGGGCGATATCGACTACCTGGAAGCGCACGGCACCGGCACCCGCCTGGGCGACCCGATCGAGGCCAACGGCCTGGCGGCCGTGTTCGGCGGCAGCCGCTCGGGCGAGACGCCGCTCTTCGTCGGCTCGGTCAAGTCCAACCTGGGCCACACCCAAGCCGCCGCCGGCCTGGCCGGCGTCATCAAGGTGGTGCTGGCCATGCACCACAACCGCCTGCCGCGCACGCTGCACGTGACCGAACCCAGCCCCTCGGTGGACTGGAAGGCCACGCAGATGGAACTGGTGACCCAGGAGCAATCGTGGGTGCCGGGCAATCGCCCGCGCCGCGCCGGCGTCAGCTCGTTCGGCATCGGCGGCACCAACGCCCACTGCATCGTGGAGGAGTCGCCGCTGGTTCCGCAGCGCAAGCCCGCGGTGTCGGGTGCCGTGCCCGCCACCTTCCCGTTCGTGCTGTCCGGCTCCACCGCGACGGCGCTGCGCGCGCAGGCCGACAAGCTGCACGTGCACATGGGCATGAACATCGAGGACCGCCTGCTGGACGTGTCGCATTCGCTGGCGGCCACGCGCACGCACTTCCGCAAGCGCATCGTGATGTTCGCCAAGAGCAAGGGCGACCTGCTGGACGCGCTGGCCTCGTTCGCGCGCACCGGCGAAACCCCGGCCGGCGCCACGCGCACGCCGGAAGACCGCGCCGACGAAAGCCGCCTGGCGATGCTGTTCACCGGCCAGGGCAGCCAGCTGCCCGGCATGGGCCGCGACCTGTACCGCACCTACCCGGTGTTCAAGCAGGCGCTCGACGAGATCGTGGCGCGCTTCGGCGAACTCGAGCGCCCGCTGCTCGACGTGATGTGGTCCGAGCCGGGCAGCAAGGAAGCGGCGCTTCTGAACCGCACCGACTTCACCCAGCCCGCGCTGTTCGCGCTGGAAGTGGCGCTGTGGCGCCTGTGGGACAGCTGGGGCGTCAAGCCCGACCTGGTGCTGGGCCACAGCATCGGCGAGATCGCGGCGGCCCACGTGGCCGGCGTGTTCGAACTGGGCGACGCCTGCCGGCTGGTGGCCGCGCGCGGCCGCCTGATGCAGGCGCTGCCCGCGGGCGGCGGCATGGCCTCGCTGGAAGCCAGCGGCGTTGAAGCGCAGGACGCCATCAAGGCGCTGGGCCTGGGCGCGCGCATGTCGCTGGCCGGCCTCAACACGCCGACGCAGACCGTGGTGTCCGGCGAACTCGAAGCCGTGGAACAGGTGGTGGCGCACTTCGCCAAGCAGGACCGCAAGGCCAAGCAGCTGACGGTGTCGCACGCCTTCCACTCGCAGCTTATGGAGCCGATGCTGGCGCAGTTCCGCACCGTCGCCGCCTCGGTGCGCTACGCCGCGCCGCGCATCCCGCTGGTCAGCACGCTGACCGGCCAGCTGGCCAAGCCCGACGAGCTGACCAAGGCCGACTACTGGGTGCAGCAGGTGCGCGAAGCCGTGCGCTTCAACACCGGCATGCGCACGCTGTACGAACAGGGTGCCAACACCTTCCTGGAACTGGGCCCGCAGCCGGTGCTGTCCGGCATGGGCGCGGCCTGCCTGGCCGACGACGGCCCGGTCTCCTGGGTTCCTTCGATCGTGAAGGACAAGGACGAAGCCGCCAACATCCAGAAGAGCCTGGCCGACATCCACGTGCTGGGCGTGCCGGTCGACTGGCACAGCTACTTCGAGCCGTTCGGCGCCGAGCGCGTCGCGCTGCCGACCTACGCCTTCCAGCGCGAGCGCTACTGGCTGGAACCGATGCCCAAGCGCGAAGTTGGCGCCGGCCTGACCGACGCCAACCACCAGCTGCTGGGCGGCGGCGTGCAGGTCGCCGGCACCGACATGACGATGTTCACCACCGTGGTGGCCGCCGACGAGCCGGTGTGGGTGCAGGAGCACCAGGTGATGGACGCCGTGCTGATGCCCGGCACCGCCTTCTTCGAAGCCATGCGCGCGGCCGGCAAGGCCTGCCTGAAGGGCGCCTGGGACGCGTCGGAAGTGATGATCATGGCGCCGCTGGTGCTGGCTGCCGGCGTGTCCGCGCGCCTGCAGGTCACCGTCGGCGCGCTGTCCGACGGCGCCCGCCCGGTGCGCGTCTACAGCTCGCCCGAGTCCGAGGATGGCGACGGTGCAGGCGACGGTGAATGGCAGCTGCACGCCGAAGGCAAGCTGGTGCCGGCGCTGCAGGCCGAGACCGACTCCGTCACCGTGCCGCCATCTGGCGCCGAGCCGATCGACGTGGCCACGCTGTACAAGGACCTGGCCGAACTGGGCTACGGCTACGGCCCGACCTTCCAGGGCATCCGCCAGGCGTATCACGTGGACGACGTCGTCTGGACCAAGGCCTCGCTGCCGGAATCCGCGACCTCGTCGGCCAGCCGCTTCGGCCTGCATCCGGCGCTGCTGGACTCGGCCATGCACTCGCTGCTGCTCACGCAGCGCATCCGCGACGCCGTCAGCGACGACGTGTTCGTGCCGTTCGAGGCCGAGCGCCTGTCGATCTGGAAGGAAGGCCAGTCCGAGCTGTGGGTCCGCGTGGCCGAGTTCGAAATGGGCGACGGCGAGTTCTGGGCCACGCTCGACCTGTACGACACGCAGGGCAAGAGCGCCGGCCGCCTGGACCGCCTGCACGCGCGCCGCATCGACCGCGCCGCGCTGCGCAAGCTGGCTTCCGCCGGCGTGGACCGCTACCACTTCGAGGTGTCGTGGAACCACGTGGAAGCGCCGAGCGCCGATGAACCCAAGACCTGGGGCTTCATGACGCAGGGCAACGTGGGCTGGGCCGAGGACGTTCGCACCCGCCTGACCGACGCCGGCGTGCAGATCCTGGAGATCTCCGAGCCGAAGGAAGCCGAGGGGCTGGACGGCGTGGTTTGCCTGTGGGACGCCGACGGCAGCGTCGTCGCCGACGCGCACAGGATCGCCTCCGTCGCGCTGGCGCAGCTGCAGGAGCTCGGCTCCACCGGCTTCCAGCCGCAGGTGGCGTGGGTCACCCGCGGCGCCGTCGGCACCAGCGGCGACGACAAGGTCTCCAATCTGGGTTGCGGTGCGCTGTGGGGCCTGATGCGCGCCGCGCGCACCGAGCATCCGGAGCTGAACCTGCGCATCATCGACATCGGCGAGGATGCGGCCGACATCGAAGGCATCGCTGGCGCGCTGGCGCTGCAAAACGAACCCGAAGTCGCGGTGCGCCGCGGCCAGCTGGTGGCCGCGCGGCTGTCCAAGGCCGGCGCTGGCGCCGCCCTGGTGGTGCCGGCCGAAGGCGCCTGGCGCCTGGAGATCGCCACCAAGGGCCGCCTGGACCTGCCGCTGTCGGTCAAGATGATCGCCAACGAGGCGCTTGCCGCCGGCGAAATCCGCGCCGACATCAAGGCCACCGGCGTCAACTTCCTGGACGTGCTGAACGCGCTGGGCATGGTGGAGATCCCGGGCCTGGGCCTGGAGTTCGCCGGCGTGGTGACCGAAGCCGGCCCGAACGTGAAGCACGTGAAGGTGGGCGACCCGGTATTCGGCCTGGCGCGCGGCACCTTCGGCTCCAGCGTCGTGGTCGACGGCCGCCAGGTGGTGCGCAAGCCCGACAACATCAGCTTCGAGGAAGCTGCCACCGTTCCCATGACGTTCCTGACGGCGTGGTACGGCCTGCACGACCTGGGCAAGATCAAGGCCGGCGAGCGGGTGCTGGTGCATGCCGCGGCCGGCGGCGTCGGCATGGCGGCGGTGCAACTGGCACGGCTGCAGGGCTGCGAGGTGTACGGCACGGCCAGCGAACCCAAGTGGGACGCGCTGCGCCAGGCCGGCCTGGCGGACGACCACATCGGCACCTCGCGCAGCCTGGACTTCGTCGACGTGTTCGCCAAGACGGCCCCCGGCCGCGGCTTCGACGTGGTGCTGAACTCGCTGGCCCGTGAATTCGTGGACACCAGCCTGGCCATGCTGCGCCCGGGCGGCCGCTTCCTGGAAATGGGCAAGCTGGACCTGCGCGAGCAGTCGTGGGTGGACCAGCACCATCCGGGCGTGACCTACCGCGTCTACAACCTGCCGGAAGCGGGCGTGGAACGCATCCACCAGATGATGGACACGCTGGCCGGCCTGTTCGCCGAGGGCAAGCTCAAGCCGCTGCCGATCCGCACCTTCCCGATGAACCAGACCTCCGATGCGCTGCGCTTCATCGCGCAGGCCCGCCACATCGGCAAGGTGGTGCTGGTGCCGGCGCAGCAGCGCGGCCTGGTGAATCCGGACGGCGCG
Organism: Ramlibacter sp.; assembly: GCF_013697775.1. GTDB lineage: Bacteria > Pseudomonadota > Gammaproteobacteria > Burkholderiales > Burkholderiaceae_C > Ramlibacter. The sequence continues at coordinate 8,415 of NZ_JACCWG010000421.1, forward strand.
GTGCTGATCACCGGCGGCGTCGGCGGCCTGGGCCGCTACCTCGCCAAGTGGTTGGCGACGCAGCACGGCGTGAAGGACCTGGTGCTGACCTCCCGGCGCGGCATGGAAGCCCCCGAGGCGCAGGAGATCGTCGCCGAGCTGGCCGACCTGGGCGTGCGCGCCACGGTCGCGGCCTGCGACGCGGCGGATGCCAAGAGCCTGCAGGCCGTGATGAACGGCTTCTCGGCCGAGCGACCGCTGCGCGGCGTGGTGCACGCGGCCGGCGTGCTGGACGACGGCATGCTGAGCGGCCTGACGCCCGAGCGCATGGACCGGGTGCTCGCGCCCAAGGTGGACGGCGGCTGGAACCTGCACAAGATGACGCAGGACATGGCGCTGGACTTCTTCGTCCTGTTCTCCTCGATCTCGGGCGTGACCGGCACGCCGGGCCAGGGCAACTACGCCGCGGCCAACGCGTTCCTGGACGCGCTGGCCTACCACCGCCGCTCGCGCGGCCTACCCGCCACCTCGATCGCCTGGGGCGCATGGGACGGCGCCGGCATGGCCTCCAAGCTGAGCGACGCCGACAAGGCGCGCTTCAGCCGCCAGGGCATGGACGCGCTGTCGCCCACCGAAGGCACCGAACTGTTCGAAGCGGCCGTGATGAAGGGCGGCGCGCTATCGGTGGTCGCGGCCATCGACCTGGGCCGCCTGCAGCGCACGATGGAGGAGCACGGCGAGCCGCCGGCGCTGTTCCGCGCGCTGTTCAAGAGCTCGGCCGCGGCACGCACCCAGGACGCCGCCAGCGGCGCCGGCGGCTCCAACCTGCGCAAGGTGCTGAGCACCACGCCGGCCGAGCAGCACGAGGCGGTCGTCATCGAGATGGTGCGCGCCGAAGTGGCCAAGGCGCTGGAGTTCTCGTCGCCCGAGGACGTGGACGTCGGCCTGCCGCTGCAGGACATCGGCATCGACTCGCTGACCGCGGTGCTGCTGCGCAACCAGCTATCCGACATGACCGGCCTGGCGCTGCCCGCCAAGATCGCGTTCGACCATCCGAACCTGCGTTCGCTGGGCCAGTTCCTGTTCGGCAAGGTGTCGGAAGCGGGCCTGATCGCACCGGCGCCGTCGGAAGACGCGGTCGCCGCCAAGGACGCGTCGCCCAAGCGCGCCGAGGACAAGGGCATCCGCAAGGGCCAATTGGCCGCGGACCTGAAGTTCGACAACGCCCCGTCGCGGCTGTCCAAGCCGCAAGCGGTGTTCGTCACCGGCGCCACCGGCTTCGTCGGCGCCTACCTGGCCGCCGAGCTGCTGAAGTCCGGCATCGCGGTGCACGGCCTGGTGCGGGCCGACGACGCCGAGCAGGGCCGCGCGCGGCTGGTGGCATCGCTGGAGGGCTACGGCCTGTGGAACGCCGACTACGCCAAGCTGGTGACGCCCGTGGTGGGCGACCTCTCGCAGCCGATGTTCGGCATGGCCGAGGCCGAGTTCGACACGCTGGCCGACCAGGTGGACGCGATCTGCCACAGCGGCGCGCTGGTGGACTGGATGCAGCCGCTGGACAACTACATCGGCCCGAACGTGGTGGGCACGCACGAGGCGCTGCGGCTGGCGTCGCGTGGCAAGGGCAAGGCGTTCCACCTGATCTCCACCGCCGCCACGCTGCCCAAGTACCACGGCTACGACATCCCCAAGGACGACCGCGAGTTCGGCTACGGCACCTCGAAGTTCATGGCCGAACAGATGGTGATCGCGGCGCGCTGGCGCGGCGCGCTGGCCTCGATCTACCGCCTGCCGTTCGTGGGCGCATCGTCGGCCGGCCGGTTCCGCCGCGACGCGGGCGACTTCCTGCACAACCTGGTCTCCGGTTGCGTGGAGATGGGCGCCTTCCCGTCGGCCGACGCCGGCATGGGCGGCGTGCTGCCGGTGGATTACCTCAGCAAGTCGATTGCCCAGGTGATGACGCGCGACTTCGACCGCATCGGGCGCGACTGGGACTTCTTCGACGGCAACGCGCCCAGCTTCAACGGCTTCGTCGAGACGCTGCGCGCTGGCGGCGCCGCGGTGCAGACGGTGGGCTTCATGGAATGGCGCGGCAAGGCGATGCAGCATGCGGCCGCCAACGCCAAGGGCGCGCTGGCGCGCATCGCGGCGGTGATCGGCGACATGACGCAAAAGGACTTCGAGCTGATGCTGGAGGGCTTCCCGGTCGGGCGCGACGTGTTCGGCGGCAGTGCCTATCCGGCCCCGGCGGTGAGTGCGCAATCGGTGCAGCCGTACCTGGAGCACATCGCCGCCGCGGGCGCGCAGGCCGAGTCCCGCGTCGCCGAAGCGGCATGACGCGCCATCGAAACAAGAAACTGAACAAGCACAAGGAAGGATCGCAACCATGATCGAAGTCCAGGAAGACCGCACCGTCACCACGCAACTCACGCCCACGGGCAGCCTGCTGCACGAGGCCGCGGGCAAGCACGCCAGGCACCTCATGCCGGTGCTGGACCGCTACCAGGCCGACCCCGCGGCCGTGGCCGCGCGCCTGCCGCCCAACCGCGTGCTGCAGCCGGCCTGCTTCAAGCCGGAGCCGCGCCCGACCAAGGTGGTGCGCATGAACATGGCCAAGGACCTGGCCGACACGCTGCGCCGCGAGCTGCGCATGCAGGCGGTGGTGGCCGGCACGTTCTCGGACACCTCCATCGGCACCTACTCGCCGGTGTCCACCATGTTCGAGAACAGCGTGCTGTTCGTGCCCTCGTCCAAGCGCTTCTACGACATGAACCAGGACGTGGTGAAGGAATACTTCCCGGAGGTCGACACCACGGTGGTCAACGCCTTCGTGGTGCCCAAGAGCAAGAAGCCGTACGGCACGCACTCGGCCAGCGGCATCGCGCTGCAGATCCCCTCGCTGGTGCGCAAGGGCATGGGCTTTCCCAAGCACTACATGAGCTTCCACACGGCGCTCACGCCCACGCCGCTCACGCGCCAGCCGTTCGTGCTGTTCGAGGACGCCGAGGTCGAGGCGCCGAGCGTGCAGTACGCCTACCTGGAGATCATGAAGCGCGAGGTCACGCCCGAGGAGAAGGCAGCCTGCGACAAGGCGCTGTACCTGTTCACCGAGGGCAAGCTGTCCGAGCTGGACCTGCCCACCGTGCGCGACTTCCTGATGGCCATGTACTGGTCCAAGCGCTACGAGAACACGCCCTCACCCGGCTACTACCACGCGTGCCAGGTCGGCGAGGCGCTGTTCTTCAACAACTACCGCGCGCACGGCGACAACTCGCTGGCGATCTCCGAGGAAGACCGGCTGACCATCGACTTCCGCTGCTTCTCCAAGGTGACCTACCCGCCGGGAATGACCAGCGGCCTGGACTTCATCGTCGACCCGGCCGACCGCGAGCACCAGCGCAAGCGCAAGGGAGCGGCCATCGAGTTCCTGGCGATGGCGCTGGGCTATGCCGACATGGGCGAGTTCCTGTACACGGTGTTCGGCAACCGCAACCTGAAGGCCGACCCGTTCGACCTGATCACCGACCTGCAGTTCGGCGTGTACAACCGCAGCAAGTATCACCTGCTCGACCAGAACCTGGACGCGCACTACGAGCGCGTGGAACGCCTGTACGAAAAGATCGAGCGCGAGGGCGGCGAGTACCAGCTGCCGGCCAAGGCGGGCGAGTACCTCAAGGCGCTGATGGGCGACAACTGAGGCGCAGCGAATGAACGATGCCAGAGAGATCGCGGGCGCGGTCCTGAAGTACTACGCGATCTTCAGGATCCCGCACGACGCCGCAACCCAGGAGTTCCTGGCCGGCTGCCAGAAGGACACGGTGCAGCGCGGCAGCCACGGCTACGCCTACTACACGCGCGGCGAAGGCCCCACGGTGCTGCTGGCGCACGGGCTGCACAGCAACCTGGGCAGCCTGATGCCGGTCGCCCGCGACCTGGTGGAGCAGGGATTCCGCGTGGTGCTGTTCGACATGCCGGCGCACGGCGAGGCGCCGGGCACCGGCACCAACCAGGTCGAGGCGCGCGAGGTGATCCACAAGATCGCCGCGCGTGTCGGGCCGCTGAAGGCCATCGTCTGCCATTCGCTGGGCAGCGTGTGGGCGCTGTCGGCCTGGGGCGAGGCATTCAACGCGCAAACGGTGGTGTCGATCGCCTCGCCGTCGAACTATCGTTTCCTGGTGGACAAGTTCGCGCAGCTGCAAAAGCTGCGCCCGGAAGTCGCCGAGGGCGTGGCCAAGCAGCTGGAGCGCCGCTTCGGCGAGACGCTGTGGAACGACTGCTCGCCCGCCGAGATCGTCAAGACCCTCGGCGTGCCCGGGCTGGTCCTGCACGGCAGCAACGACGACTTCGTGCCGCCGGAGCACGCGCGCGAGATCCACGCCAACTGGCCCGGCGCACGCCTGGAAATGCTGGACACGGACGTGAGCCATTTCGAGATCGCGGCATCTCCGAAAGTCCGTGGACTGGTCGCCGACTGGCTCAGGGACAATCGCCCATCGACTGACACACACGCAAGAGCATCATGAAACACGAAACACAAGTCGAACTTCTGAACACCGTGCTGGCCGCGCTCGAGACCGGCCGCGACGCGCCGATCATCTCCGAGCCGGTCGAAGTGCCGGTGAGCCGCTATCTGGACCAGGGCGTGTTCGACCGCGAGATGGACACGCTGTTTCGCGACTACCCGCTGGTGGCCGGCCACGCATCCCAGGTGCGCGAGCCGGGCTCGTACATCCTGAGCCCGTGGGACCGCTTCCCCTACGTGGTGGTGCGCGACAAGGAGGGCCTGCTCCGCGCCTTCCTCAACGTGTGCCGCCACCGCGGCGCGCCCATCGTCTCCGGCAAGGAAGAGAAGCTCGCCGCCTTCATCTGCCCCTACCACGGCTGGACCTACAACCTCGACGGGTCGCTGCGCGCCATGACGCGGCCGTTCAACTTCCCCGGCATGGAGTGCAAGGACTTCGGCCTGCACGAGCTGCCGGTGGCCGAGCATTTCGGCATGGTGTGGGTCCATCCCACCCCGGGCGCCAAGATGGACGTGCCGGCCTACCTGGGCGAGGCGATCTCCACCGACCTGGAGCACTTCAACATCGGCGGGCTGGCGCGGCACCGCAAGACGCAGGTGGTCAAGGACGCCAACTGGAAGCTGCTGTTCAAGACCTACCTGGACCGCTACCACGTGCCGACCATGCACAAGAACACGCTGCTGGAGTACTACCGCGACGCGGTGAACGCGCACACGCTGCACGGCCCGCACATCCGCACCACCGCCGGGCTGGTCAGCCTGCCCAAGGCGCGCGAGGTCGATCCGTCGAAGTGGAACATCCTCAACTACGCCTCGATGCTGTACACGCTGTTCCCCAGCACCCTGTTCATCGTGCACACCAACCTGGTCTCGATCAACACCTTCCACCCGATCGCGCCGGACAAGACCTTGTGGACGCACGAAATGCTGTACCGCCCCGAGGAATTCGAGGGCGAGGCCAACCAGGAAATCCTGGCCAAGCGCTTCGCCAACATCGACTGGGTGTTCGGCAACGAGGACTTCGGCATCGCCGAGAAGTGCCAGCGCAACCTGGCCTACGGCGGCAACAAGACACACGTGCTGGGCCTGGAGGAAGGCCTGCTCGCGGTGTTCCAGCAGAGCATCGACCGGATCACCGGCGTGCCGGCCAAGAAGGTGATCCCGCTGGCCGTGGCGCAGTGATGCTTGAATTCAACGTCGGCATGTTCGTGCTCAGTGTGGTCGTGATCCTGCTGACGCCGGGGCCGACCAACACCCTGCTGGCGGCCGCGGGGCTGGAGCGGGGCGCGCGCGGCGCCGCCCCGCTGCTGGGTTTCGAGCTGGCCGGCTATCTGATCGCGATCACCGGCTGGGGCCTGTTCCTCACGACCGCGCAGCAGCACTATCCGTGGCTGGGAACGCTGGTGCGCCTGGGCGCGAGCTGCTACCTGGCCTACATCGCGCTCAAGCTGTGGCTGGCCACCCGTTCCATGGCGGCGGATGCCCGGCCGAAGGCGATCGGGCCGAAGGCGCTGTTCTTCGCGACGCTGCTCAATCCCAAGGGGCTGCTGTTCGCCTCGGCGATCTTTCCGGCGCATGCCTTCGACACGCCGCGCATCTACCTGCCTGCTATCGCCCTGTTCGTCTGCCTGCTGCTGCCCATCGGCTTCATCTGGATCAAGTTCGGCGCGGCGCTCGCCAGCGGCAAATTGATCAGCCCGGTGAAAGTGCAGCGCGTGGCCGCCTTCGCCATCGCCATGTTCTCCGTGTCGATCGCCTGGGCCGCATTCCACTGATCCTTCCTCCTCCACCAGGGCGCCCCATGCAAGACAACACCAACGCGGCTGCAGTCGCCGCAGCGCCGCGCAAGGCCTCCAAGCTCAAGGGCAACTGGGTCGCCTCCATCGTCGGGCGCGGGCTCACGCTCATGAGCACGGTGGCGCCGGGCGCCGCGCTCGGCACCATGCACAAGCTGCTGTTCACGCCGCAGCGCCCGCGCGGCAGCGACGCGGCCAAGGCGGCCCTGCGGGCCGGCAAGGCGGAGAACTTCACAGTGGACGGCGCCAGCGTGCGGCGCTACCGCTGGGGCACCGGCGGCCGCCGCGTGCTGCTGGTCCACGGCTGGGGCGGCGACGCCGCGCAGATGACCGCCTTCGTCGAACCGCTGGTGGCGCAGGGCTGCGAAGTCATCGCGGTGGACCTGCCGGCGCACGGCGCATCGGAGGGCAAGCTGTCCTCGGTGGCGCACTTTCAGAAAACCATGCTGCAGCTGCACCGGGAGCTGGGGCCGTTCCATGCCGTGATCGCGCATTCGCTGGGCGCCGCCGCCTTCGCCTATGCGCTGCAGCAGGGCATGTCCTGCGAGCGCGCCGTGCTGGTCAGCCCGATCTGCAGCTACGACACCGTGTGGGGCCATTCGCAGCAGATCCTGCAGATCTCGCGCCGCCTGACCGACAAGGCGCGCGCGCATGCCGAGCGCTGGCTGGGCCTGCGCTTCGACGACATCGAGCCGCTGAAGCTGGCTCCCGGCTTCGGCGCCACGCGCCTGCTGGTGCTCCAGGACCGCGGCGACCGCGAAAGCCCGGTGGAGGAGTCCGAGCGCCTGGCCGCCGTGTGGCCCGGCGCGCGCATCGTCGTCACCGACAAGCTTGGCCACACGCGCATCCTGCGCGACGCCGGCGTCACGCAGCAGGCGGCGGACTTCATCGCGCAGGGCTGAAGCCGTCGCTCAGGCAAGCCGGCCGCGCAGGAACTCCACGAATGCCGCCGCCGCGGGCGAGCGCAAGCGCCCCGGCGGAAACACCGCATGCACGCCGCCTTGCGGCAGCTTCCAGCGCGCCAGCACCCGCAGCAGCGCGCCCGAGGCGAGCTCGTCCTGCGCCTGCTGCAGGTTCAGCACCGAGATGCCGGCACCCCGGGCGAGCAGGGCGCGCAGCGCGGCCGACGAATCGGTGCGCAGCCGCGCGCGCATGCGCACCGTCACCGGCTCGCCCGAAGGCGGCTGGAAGGTCCAGGTCAGCGGCGATGCCAGCAGCGTGAGCGCCAGCCATTCGTGGTCCGCCAGCTCCGACGGATGCGCGGGCGTGCCGCGCAGCTTCAGGTAGCGCGGCGACGCGACCAGGCCCTGCTCGAACGTGCCCAGGCTGGTGGCGCGCTGGCTGGAGTCGCGCAGCCAGCCCATGCGGAACGACACGTCGATGCCCTCGGTCACCATGTCGGCCACGCGGTCGCTGGAGCGCAGCTCGATCTGCAGCCGCGGGTGCAGCACCGCGAAGTCCGCCACCGCGCCGGCGAGCGACTGCGCCGTGTGGTCCAGCGTGGCGCCGATGCGCAGCCGCCCTGCCAGCTCGCTGCCGGTGCGCACGCCTTCGACCGCACCAGCCAGCGCCTGCAGCAGCGGCGCGGCGTCGTCCAGCAGCTTCTGGCCGGCGCCCGTCAGGCTCACGCGGCGCGTGGTGCGGTGGAACAGGCGCTCGCCCAGCGCCGCCTCGAAGCGGCTGACCTGCAGGCTCACCTGCGCCTTGGCCGCGCCCAGGCGTTCGGCCGCCGCGGTGAAGCTGCCGGCCTCGGCCACCGCCACGAAGGTGCGCAGCGCGTTCAGGTCGTCCAGCGGTGGGCGCATGCGGGTCCGTTCATTGTTAGGCTTTCGATAACAATCATTTTAGATTGCACGCCTTTTTCAAACGATGCGAAGCGCCGAAGATGCGGCATCGCAATCTCATCGGCAAGGACTTCTCCATGAACATCGCCCTCCTCGGCGCCAGCGGCTACATCGGCTCGGCCCTGCGCGCGGAAGCGCTCGCGCGCGGCCACGCGGTCACCGCACTCGTCGGCCGGCCCGAACGCATTCCCGCCGCCCCGAACCTCACCGCGCGCCGGGCAGACGTGCTCGATGCGGACGGCCTGGCGCAGCTGCTGCGCGGCCACGACGCGGTGCTCAGCGCCTTCAGCGGCCACGCGCAGGACGACGTGCGCGGCTACTACATGCAGGGCATGCGCGGCATCCTCGCCGCGGTGCGCACCTCCGGCGTGCCGCGCCTGCTGGTGGTCGGCGGCGCCGGCAGCCTGGAGGTCGCGCCCGGCAAGCAGGTGGTGGACGGCCCGGACTTTCCGGCGCAGTGGAAGGCCTCGGCTGAAGGCGCGCGCGACGCGCTGAACCTGCTGCGCGACACGCCGGACATCGACTGGACCATGCTGTCGCCGGCCGCCATGATTTCCCCCGGCCAGCGCACCGGCGTGTTCCGCCTGGGCGGCGACCAGCTGCTGGTGGACGCGAACGGCAAGAGCGCCATTTCGGTGGAGGATTACGCCGTGGCCATGCTCGACGAGCTCGCTCAGCCCATGCATGGCAGGGCGCGTTTCACGCTGGCGTATTGAGTTCACGCTCCGCCACCCACGTCCTACGTGGCGACGCCACGGCTGTGGTCACCATGGCGCCATGTTTCCATCGCACGTACATGAACAGGGCGTCATTGCTTTTCAGCTGATGGCCGCGCTCGAGCAATACGAACTCGATCTCGGCCGTTTGCGACGCAGCTGCAGCGACATGGAAATCTACACCGAGCTGGCCGCGCAATTCGACCGGATGCAGCTGTATGCGTCCTCTTTGCCGCAGGTGCTGGTGCACTGGGTGCAGCTGCTGATCAGCCGCTACGAGCTGACCAACCGGCTGCGCGTGGCGGCGTCGCGCAACCAGCTGCGCCACAGCGTGGCGCAGACTTTCGAGCAGCACCAGCGCGACGCCGCCGCCCTGCGCCAGAAATGCGCGGGGCTGGTGCCGCGGCACTGAGCCGGCGGCTCGGCGGCGTCAGCCGCCGCCGTCGACGTCGTGGCTGAAGATCAAGGGATCGAGCACCATGCGGCGCACCAGTTCCACCGGGTTGTCCAGGCGCGACGCGCGTTCCTCGCAGGCCACGGCTCGCACTTCCGAGCCGCGCTGGCGCGCGACCTGCGCCATGTGGCGCAGCAGCAGCTGCCGCTCCTCGATGGCGCGCAGCGTGGCCCACAGGCCTTTGTCGATCGCGGTGTCCACTTCGGCCAGCAGCGTCTGCATCGAGAAGGCGTGGCCGGTGTGGCAGCGAAAGCGCACCAGCGGCCCTTCCTCGATCTGCATCAGCACGCCGTGGCAGTCAGGGCAGCTGTACTTGGAGGGCCGGCCCAGGCCCAGCACGCCGGCCTGCATGGCGTTGGCTTCGTTCGCAATGCGGCTTTCCACTTCATGCGGCTCCATGGGAGCCGGCGCGCCCGGCGGCGCTCCGGCGGTGTCTCGTGCCCAGGCGGTCAAGGCGCCGGCCAGCCCCTCGGCGGTGTCGACGTGGTCCACCGCCACGTGCGCGATCGCGCTCTGCGGCATGCCGTCGTACATGGCTTCGGCGGGGTCCTGCACGAAGGTCCGGCCGCCGTGTTCCTTCAGCGACCACAGCCCGGCGGTGCCGTCGTCGAGGTTGCCGCTTAACACCACGCCGGCCGCATTGGCGCCGCAGGACACGGCCAGCGAGCGAAACAGCACGTCCACCGCGGGCCGCACCCGGCATTCCTTCGGGCCGCGGCTCAGGCGGATCCGGTTGTTGCCGTCCTGCAGCAAGTGCCGGTCCGGCGTGGCCACGTAGGCGTGGCCGGGCTGCAGGTGCTCGCCGTCCTTGCCGATGGAAACCTCCAGCGTGGACGCGTCGGCCAGGATGCGGTGCAGCTGGCTGGGCGAATGCGGCGGCAGGTGCAGCACCACCAGCAGCGCCGCCGGAAAATCCCGCGGCAGGTGCGCGAACAGGTTGCGCATGGCCTCCACCCCGCCGGCCGAGGCGCCGATGCCCACGACCGGCAGCGGGGTGGACATCAGGCTCCGGCTTGGTTGGCCGGCACCTGGTTGTTCACGCCGGTGATGGCATAGCCCTTTTCCTGGATCTGCTCGCGCGGGCGGTCCACCTCGTACGGATGCAGGTGCTCCGCGGTCTCGTCGATGTGCACGGCCTGTTGGCGCAAGGCCCAGTCGGTGTTGGTGGCTTCTTCGGGAATGGGTTTCCCCTGGGGCACGATCAGGTAGGAGAACTTGTCGCCTGCTTCGGCACGTCGGTAGATGTCGACTTCCATGGATGTTCGTTCCGTTGGGCTGTTGGCGGCTCAGACTAGCACCGATCTGCACGCGCCGCATGCCACTGGTGGAGGGAGTGCACTGTAGGACTCAGCCTGCGTGGGACGGGATGAACATGGGCCCCGCGATGCGCGCACCGAGCCGATGCCGTGTTGCGCGAACCAGCCCATGCGCACCTCCAGCACAAAGCGTACCGCGGGCAGCTGTGTCCCTCCAGCGAGTACGGCTCCATGTCGGCGATGTGCAGGGTCGGGCAGGTTCACGCTGCGTAGGAAGCCTGCTGACACACGCTGGAGGCGCCAGAGCACACACGTCAGCCGCCGCATACTCAGCCGTGCGCTGCCCGGCCGGCGAAGAATGGGAGCCATGGACCTCACCCAGCCGCCCGACAGCGGCCGCGCTGCCCCGCCCCTGGTGGTGATCGCCGCATCCACCGGCGGGGTGGCCGCCTTGCTGCAGGTCGCCAAGCACCTGAGCGCGCCCTTTCCCGCGCCCGTGTGCATCGTGCTGCACGTCGGGCCCCACCCCAGCATTCTTCCCAACCTGCTGCGCCTGAAAGGCCGCAATCCGGCGATGCACGCCACCGACGGGCAGCACCTGCGGCCGGCACCTTGTACGTGGCGCCGCCGGACCACCACCTGCTGGTGGACGGCAACCACCTGCGGCTCAGCCGCGCGGCCAAGGAGAACCACGTGCGGCCGGCGGCCGATCCGCTGTTCCGCACCGCCGCGGCCACCCTGCGCGGCAACGTCATCGGGGTGGTGCTGACCGGCCAGATGGACGACGGCAGCGCCGGGCTCGACGCCGTCAAGCAATGCGGCGGCATCGCCGTGGTGCAGGACCCGCGCACGGCCGAGGCGGCGTCGATGCCGCGCAGCGCCTTGCGGCGCGTGCGGGTCGACCACTGCGTGAGCCTGGAGCAGCTGCCCGGCCTGCTGGAGCGGCTGGTGCGCGAGTTCGCGCCGCGCGCTGCGGAGATCCCGCAGCAGGTGCTGCGCGAAGCCCTGATCAATCTTGGAAGCGACGGCATGGAACACCTCGGCGCCCTTGGCACACCCTCCGGCCTCACCTGCCCCGACTGCGGCGGCGGGCTGTGGGAACTCAAGGACGACAAGCTGCTGCGCTACCGCTGTCATACCGGCCACGCCTACTCGCCGATGTCGCTGGCGAATGCGCAGGTCGAGAAGGCCGAGGAGAAGCTGTGGGCCAGCGTGCGCGCGCTGCAGGAAAAGCAGATGCTGCTGCGCCGCGTGGCAGAGGCGGCCGAGCAAGGCGGCGACCCCGTTCCCGCGGCGCAGGCGCGCGCCGCGGCCGACCAGCTGGAGCAGCGCATCCAGGCCCTGCGCGCGCTCGCCGAGCAGCGCGGCGAGGACGATGATCCGCCGCAAGCGCCCGAAGAACCGGGCGTGTAAAGGATGCATCGCGCCCGCATTTGCTTTCTGCAAGCAATACGGAGGCCGCCCCCTAATCTGGATCGGACATGGAGGCTTGTTGCGCGCCGCGCTTCAGCCCGGCAATGGCCTCCCTGTGCACGGCATAGTGCTGCGCAAGTTCGGGAGCGGGCCTGCCGCCGCCCGCGGTGCGGTACAGGCAGTGCGTCACTTCCGTGCGGCTGATCAGCAGCGTGTCCAGGCCAGCGCGAGCGCAGCCAGCAGCTCAAGGGCCGTGGCGTTGCGTTCAGTGCTGGATCGTGGGGGCATGCGCGCTGGCTCCTCGATGGAGCGCCAACCCGACAACGCAGCCCAACGTTTGCCTGAAAGGTGTGCTGCAAAAATCACATTTCCTCTTTGCGCCGACAAACCTCAGCCGCAAAGCCGAGATGATGCGCGGCGAAGACGCGCAGCATCTGGTGCCCGCCTTACTTCACGCGCATGTCGTTGGCCACCGAGGTGACGCCGCTCACGCCCTGGGCCACCGCGACGGCGCGGTCGATGTTGTCGCGGCTGCTGACGAAGCCGCTCAGCTGGACGCGGCCCTTGAAGGTTTCCACGTTGATCTCGGCCGACTTGAGCATGGGCTCGTTGAAGATCGCGGCCTTCACCTTGGTGGTGATGGCCGTGTCGTCCATGTACTGGCCGGTGCTCTCATGCTTTTGGGTGGAGGCGCAGCCGGCCAGCGTGGTGAGGGCGACAGCGGCGACGAGGATGGAAACGCGAGCGAATTGGGTCATGGTTGTTGTCCGGTGAAGTTGAAGGAAGCGCCCCAGAGTAGTTCAGCAGCAGCAGCCGGTCTGTTCGCTACAGCACGGGCTTCCGGGGCCATTTGCTAGTTGCGAAACGGCTTGGGCTGCAGCACGGGCATCGGCGCCTGCACGGGCTGCGCCTCCACCACGGGCGCCGGTGCGGCAGGCACTTCCTGCTGCAGCGACACCAGTTGCATCGGCACGGGCGCTTCGACCACCGTCACGAGCGCCGGAACACGCAGCAGCACGGGCGCCACGGCGACCGAGGTGAACGCAGGCACGACGTACTCCTCGCCGGTTTCCGCGATGGGAGACGGAGGTGCCGGCACCACGGTGATCGGCACCGGCACCGGCGCCGGCACGACGACCGGAGGCGGCGCAGGCGGCAGCGGAGCCGGTGGC
>NZ_JACCWG010000427.1 GCF_013697775.1 Ramlibacter sp.
ACCTGGCGCTGGGCGTCCTCGAGCGAGCCGGCGCGCCAGAACGCGGCCACGCAGCGCGCCACGTCGCCGCCGGCGCGCTGCAGCAGCCAGGCCTTCCACAGGATGACGACCCAACTGGCCACCGACATGGCCAGCAGCAGCATGGCGACCAGCTGGGTGAGCAGGTCGCCCCGCTCGAACAGTTGCCAGAGATTCATCGGCGCGTTCCGGCGCGCGCTGCGCTCGGTCCGCTCACTTGAGGCCCAGCACGTCGAACATATCGAACAGCCCGCTGGGCTTGCCGGCCAGGAAGCGCACGGCGCGCAGGCTGCCCTGCGCATAGGTGGCGCGGCTGCCGGCGCGGTGCGTGATCTCCAGGCGCTCGCCGGTGCCGGCGAACAGCACGGTGTGATCGCCCACGATGTCGCCTCCACGCAGCGCGGCGAAGCCGATGGTGGAGGGGTCGCGCTCGCCGGTGATGCCCTCGCGCGCGTACACCGCGCAGTCCTTGAGGTCGCGGCCCAGCGCCTGGGCGATCACCTCGCCCATCTTCAGCGCGGTGCCCGAAGGCGCGTCCACCTTGTGGCGGTGGTGCGTCTCGACGATTTCGATGTCGTAGCCAGTGGCCAGCGCCTTGGCCGCCATCTCCAGCAGCCTGAGCGTGACGTTGACGCCCACGCTCATGTTGGGCGCCATCATGATGGCGATGTCGCGCGCGGCGTCGGCGATCTGCGCCTTCTGCGCCTCGCTGAAGCCGGTGGTGCCGATCACCATCTTCACGCCCATCTCGCGGCAGGCCTTCAGGTGGGCCAGCGTGCCTTCGGGGCGGGTGAAGTCGATCAGCACCTGGGCATGCGCGAGGCCGGCCTTGAAGTCGGCGCTGACCGGCACGCCGCTCGCCAGGCCCAGGAAGGCGGCGGCGTCGTTGCCGATGGCGGGGCTGGAGGCTTGGTCGAGCGCGCCGGCCAGGCGGCAGTCGCCGCTGTCGCGGATGGCCTCGATCAGCGTGTGGCCCATGCGCCCGGAGGCGCCGGCCACCGCGACCTGGTGCTGCGCGGCCGGCACCGGTGCCGCCGTGCGGGCGCCCGCCACGGCGACGTTCTTCAGCGTTTCGGGCGTCTTGGTGTCCATGCGGAACCTCAGCGCGTGGCCGGCTCCAGGGGCGGATAGGCGGTGGCAGCGGGCTGCGGTACTGCGGCGGGGGTCGCTGCCGGCGCGGCGGCAGCGGCCGGGCGCGTGGCGGCCTTCAGGGCCTCCTCGCTGGCTTCCAGCTGGGGCACCTTGGCGTTCTTGCGCTTGTTGTCCAGCGTGGAGACGAACTCGGCCTCGGTCGGCATGGTGTCGGCTTCCACATGGTCCAGCACTTCGCCCTTGAAGAACACCGCCAGCTTGCGCTGCTGGTACTCAACGCCCTGGCGCCGCAGCGTGAACACGTAGTCCCAGCGGTCGGCGTGGAACACGCTGGCCAGCAGCGGCGTGCCGAGGATGTCGCGCACCTGCTGGCGGCCCATGCCGGGCTGCAGCGCCTCGACCTGTTCGCGCGAGACGAAGTTGCCCTGCACCACCTCCACCTTGTAAGGCGTGACGAGGCCGGCGACGCGCTGGGAGGCGCTGTCGAAACTGCTGCAGCCTGCGGCGGCCAGGAAAACGGCCAGCATCAGGGCGGCGCGCGTCACGCGCTGGGGAAGAACAGGCATGGGGCGGTGAGCTAGCGATATGATCGGGCGATTGTAGCGGCCCCGTTCAGGAGGTCCGCGCTGCTCCATGGCGAACATCGACGAACTCAAGAGCACGGGCCTGAAGGCCACCTTGCCGCGGCTGAAAATTTTGGAAGTGTTCCAGAACGGCGAGCAGCGGCACATGACCGCGGAAGACGTGTTCCGCGTCCTGCTGCAGGAGCGTTCGGACATCGGGCTGGCAACCGTGTACCGCGTGCTCACGCAGTTCGAGCAGGCCGGCCTCCTGAGCCGCAGCCATTTCGAAAGTGGCAAGGCGGTCTACGAACTCAACGAAGGCACGCACCACGACCACCTGGTGTGCCTGGACTGCGGCCGTGTCGAGGAGTTCTACGACGCCGAGATCGAGAAGCGCCAGCACGCGGTGGCCAAGCTCAAGGGTTTCGCCATTGCGGACCACGCGCTGTCGCTCTACGCGCAGTGCACCAAGAATCCCTGTCCGCACAGAGGCAGCGGATCGTCCTGACGACCCGCTAGAGCGCGCCGCCTTCCATCGCGCGGCGATGCCGCTCCACGAAGTCCTGGTAGGTGTCCACGCCCCGCATCTGCAGGATGGTGTTGCGCACCGCGGCTTCCACCAGCACCGCGATGTTGCGCCCTGCCATGACCGGGATCACCGACTTGCGCACCGGCACGCCCAGCACGTCCTGCGTGAGCGGCTCGTACGGCAGGCGTTCGTATTCGCGCTCCATGGTCTCGCGGCGCACCAGGTGCACGATCAGCTTGAGCCGCATCTTCCGGCGCACCGCCGTCTCGCCGAAGATCGCGCGGATGTCCAGGAGGCCGATGCCGCGCACCTCCAGCAGGTTCTGCAGCAGCTCGGGGCAGCGGCCCTCCACCGTGGTCTGGTTGATGCGGTAGAGGTCCACCGCGTCGTCGGCGATCAGGCCGTTGCCGCGCGTGATCAGCTCCAGTCCCAGCTCGCTCTTGCCGAGGCCCGATTCGCCGGTGATCAGCACGCCCAACCCCAGGATGTCCATGAACACGCCGTGCATCGAGGTGCGCTCGGCGAAATGCTTGGACAGGTAGGCGCGCAGCACGTCGATGACGAAGGCTGAGGGTTCGCGCGTGGCGAACATCGGGATCTGCGCGCGCTCGCAGGTGGACAGCAGCGCGTCGGGTGCCTGCTGGCCGTCGGTCAGCACCAGCACCGGCGGCTCCAGCGTCACGATGCGCGAGATGCGGCGCGCGCAGTCCTCGGGCGTTCCGCGCATGAGGTAGGCAATCTCGCGCTCGCCGAGGATCTGCACCCGGTATGGGTGGATGTAGTTCAGATAGCCCACCAGGTCGGCGCCCGAGCGCGCCGCGCGCACGGCCACTTCATCGAAGCGGCGCTCCGAGGCGCCGAGGCCGGCGACCCACTCCCACTTGAACTGCGGGCGGTGGTCTTCGAACAGGACGTCGGCGCTGACGACGGTGGGTTTCATAGGCGCGCCGCTTGCGTGCGGCTCAGGTCTGGGCGGACTGCCACTGGGCGATCAGCTGGTGCAGCTGGACGGCATCACCGCTGGATTTCATGCGCTCGCGCAGCGGTGCATCGGACAGCAGTTCGGCGATCTCTGACAGGATTTCCAGGTGCTTTTGCGTCGCGGCTTCGGGCACCAGCAGGAAGATCAGCAGGTTGACCGGCTGCTCGTCGGGCGCATCGAAGCCGATCGGGTCGGCCAGCTGGAATAGCGCCGCCATCGGCGCCTTCAGGCCCTTGATGCGTCCGTGCGGAATGGCCACGCCATGGCCCAGCCCGGTGGAGCCCAGGCGCTCGCGCGCGAACAGGCTGTCGGTGATGAGGGCGCGCGAGAGGCCATGGACGTTTTCGAACAGCAGCCCCGCTTCCTCGAAAGCGCGCTTCTTGCTCGTGGCGTCGACACCCACCAGGACCTGGGCGGGCGGCAGGATGGACGCGAGGCGGTTCATGGTTGGAAAGCGGCGATTATGCACCTGGGGACAGCACTGCAACCAAACGTGAAACCGGGTGTCTCTGCCGACAGCGTTTACAAAAAACAAAGGCGCCCGCAGGGCGCCTTGCTTGTTGCCGCTGGCTCTACATCAGGCGCTTGGCGGCGTCGTGATGGTGGTCCTGCAGCCGGGTCTTGTGCCTGCCAACCTGGCGATCGAGCTTGTCGACCAGTTCATCCAGCGCTGCGTACAAGTCCGCGTGGGCGCTCTCGGCGAACAGGTCGCTGCCCTTCACGTGGATCTTGCACTCGGCCCGTTGTCGTCGTTCCTTTTCCTTCTGCTTCTCGACGGTGAGAAGGACCTTGATGTCGACGACCTGGTCGAAGTGCCGGGTGATGCGATCAAGCTTGGTGGTCACGTAACTGCGCAACGCGGGCGTCACTTCCAGGTGGTGACCGCTGATCGTCAAGTTCATAAGGAGGCTCCTTTGCTCTCGGGTTGAACTCGGAGCGGCCGCCCGGCGGACGCCCCACTGAAGCAAGCTGTCTCGAAACCACTATGCCCCCGCCCCCGGGGAAAAGCAATGGATTTCGTCGGCGTCCGAGGGCAAGAAAAGCGCGTCACAAAAAGAAAAAGGCGGCCCTTGGGGGCCGCCTTTGCCACCTGAAGTGGCTTCTCGGGCTTAGCGCAGGCGCCAGGCCGCGACGGGGTCGGACACGCGGCTCCAGCCGGCGGCCTGGGGATGGGCCTGGGCGCCGGGGCGGTCCAGGTTGGCGTGCTCCACGCGGTCGGCCTGCGGCTTGTCACGCGGGGTGTCGCTGAAACGGTTGCTGCTTTTGGGCTCTTTGTACATGATGATTCCTTGATCTGCTGTCCGCTCAGCTGCCGTGCTGGCTGGCGGGTTGACGGGTCTGCTCCTGCCCCGAAGGCTTGTCGGTACGGCGGCTGATGAATGGCCATGCATGGCCACTGCGCGCCCGACGCGCCTGCAGGGATTGACCCTTGTCCTCGGCCGAGGGGGCCTGCCAATTCATGCGGCTGGTCGGATCGGACGCGAGATGGATCATGGGAGCTCCTGAAGGTGCGGGCGAACTGCTGCCCGGCGATGAGTTCAATGTAGGGGGCACCCCGTGGCTCTGGTGTCGGACGCTTTGGCCCAGCCATGTAGGAATTTTCCTGCGTGTCCTACACAACAGTAAATAAAGCACGGCGGGTAGCGCGAGCCCATCCATAAAATGCACTATTCAGGTGCATTTGGGCGATGACGGCATAATCCGACTCGCCTCAATCGTCGGGAGAGCGCCCCTTGCACGTCACGGAGTGAGCCATGCTCAACATCTTCTCGCTGGCCAACGGCCGGCTCTTCCAGGAAGAGATCGAGTCGCTGGAAGAGCTGTCCAAGTTCCAGCCGATCTGGGTGGATCTGGAGTCGCCGACCGTCGAGGAAAAACGCTGGATCAAGCAGTACTACGGCCTGTCGATTCCGGAAGACGCGATGGACGAGGACATCGAGGAGTCCGCCCGCTTCTATGAGGAAGACAACGGCGACCTGCACATCCGCAGCGACTTCCTGATCGCCGACGACGACGAGCCGCGCGCGGTGCGCGTGGCCTTCATCCTCAACCTGCAGAACAGCGCGCTGAAAAGCCATGGCGTGCTGTTTTCCATCCACGACGAGGACGTGCCGGTGTTCCGGCTGCTGCGGCTGCGCGCGCGCCGCGCGCCCGGCCTGATCGAGGACGCGCGGGAAGTGCTGCTCAAGCTGTTCGACGCCGACGCCGAATACTCGGCCGACACGCTCGAAGGCATCTACGACGAACTGGAGAAGGTCAGCAAGCAGGTGCTGGCCGGCGAAGTGACCGACGAACTGGCCGGCGAGGTGCTGGGCGCCATCGCGCGGCAGGAAGACCTGAACGGGCGCATCCGCCGCAACGTGATGGACACCCGGCGCGCGGTGAGCTTCATGATGCGCAGCCGCATGCTGACCGCCGAGCAGTTCGAGGAGTCGCGCCAGATCCTGCGCGACATCGAGTCGCTGGACAACCACACGGCCTTCCTGTTCGACAAGATCAACTTCTTGATGGACGCCACCGTCGGTTTCATCAACATCAACCAGAACAAGATCATCAAGATCTTCTCGGTGGCCAGCGTGGCCCTGCTGCCGCCCACGCTGATCGCCAGCCTGTACGGCATGAACTTCCAATACATGCCCGAACTGTCGCAGCGCTGGGGGTACCCCTATGCGCTGACGCTGATGGTCGCCAGCGCGCTGGTTCCCATGTGGTACTTCCGCAGGCGCGGCTGGCTGAAGTAGCCGGGCTGACGCCAGCCAATCAGCCGCGCAGGAAGGCCTCGACGATGGCCGCCGAATGCCGGCTGGCGATGTCCTGCACGAACTGCAGGAAGTCACCATGCGCGGCGTCGTCGGCGCGGTCGGAGATGGTGCGCACGGCGGCGAACGGCACGCCGTAGTCGCGGCAGACCTGGGCGATGGCCGCGCCCTCCATCTCCACGGCCAGCACCTCGGGCAGCGCCTGCTGCAGCGCCCTGCTCTCCGCCGTGGTCGACACGAACCGGTCGCCGCTGGCCACCAGCCCGTGGTGCACGCGCGCCGACGGCAGGGCCGTGCCGACGGCGGCCAGCAGCCGCGCGGTCAGCGCGGCATCGGTGGCGAAGCGGCTCGCGCCGTACAAAGGCACCTCGTAGCGCGGGAAGATCGGCGAGGCGTCCATGTCGTGCTGCAGGAAACTGTCGGCGACCACCACGTCGCCGACACCCACGCCCGCCGCCAGCCCGCCGGCCACGCCCGTGAACAGGATGCTGTCCACCTGAAAGCGCTCGATCAGCGCGGTGGCCGTGGTCGCCGCCGCCACCTTGCCGATGCGCGAGAGCACGGCAACGACATCCTTGCCATGCAGGTGCCCGCGCCAGAACGCGCGGCCGGCGGCCACCTGCCGGTGCTCGTCGGGCATGAACGCCAGCACGGCGGCGAGTTCCTCGTGCATGGCGCTGACGATGGCGATGGGCATGCGCGGATTATGGCCGCGCAAAAACAAGAGGCCCGCGTGCGCTATTCCTTGAGGTCGACCCCGTAGAAGTTGTGGCGCGAGAACGGGCTGGGCTTGAAGTCGATGACTTCCTTGCGCACCGGCTTGAGCTGTACCGCATGGGCCATCGTCAGCCAGGGCTCCTGCTCCTTGAAGATCACCTGGGCCTGCTTGTACAGTGCGTCGCGCTCGGCCGGCTTGGTGACCACCTTGGCCTTGAGCACCAGGTCCTCGAACGGCTTGTAGCAGAACTTGGCGACGTTGGAGCCGTTGCTCTTGGCCGAGTCGCAGCCCAGCAGCGTGTGCAGGAAGTTGTCCGCGTCGCCGTTGTCGCCGGTCCAGCCGAACATGCCCATCTGGTGCTCGCCGGCCTGCAGGCGCTTGCGGTACTCGCCCCACTCGAAGGTCTTGATCTCGGCCTTGACGCCGATCTTGACCAGGTCGGCCTGCATCAGCTCGGCGATGCGCTTGGCGTTCGGGTTGTAGGGCCGCTGCACCGGCATGGCCCACAGGTCGGAGCTGAAGCCGTTCGGGTAGCCGGCCTGGGCCAGCAGCTTCTTGGCGCCTTCGGGGTCGAAGGGCGTGTCCTTCACCGCGTCGTTGTAGGCCGACATGATGGGCGGGATGGGGTTCTTGGCGATCACGCCGGTGCCCAGGTAGACGCCGTCGATGATGGCCTTGCGGTTGATCGCCATGCTCACGGCCTTGCGCACGCGCACGTCGTCGAATGGCTTCTTGGTGGTGTTGTAGGCCAGGTAGCCGATGTTCAGGCCGGGCTGCTCCAGCACCGTGACGTTGGGGTCCTTGCGGATCGCCTCCAGGTCGGCCGGGTTCGGGTAGGGCATGACGTGGCACTCGCCCTTTTGCAGCTTGGCCCAGCGCACCGACGCGTCGGGCGTGATGGCGTACACCAGGTCGTCGAGCTTGGCCTTGCCGCCCCAGTAGGGCGCGAACGCCTTGTAGCGGATCACCGCGTCCTTCTGGTACTGCACCAGATAGAACGGGCCGGTGCCGATCGGCTCCTGGTCGATCTTCTCGGGCGTGCCGGCCTTGAGCATGGCGTCGGCGTATTCCTTGGACTGCACCGCCGCGTAGGGCATGGCCAGGTTGGCCAGGAACGGCGCCTCGGGCTGGTTCAACGTGATCTTGACGGTGTAGTCGTCCACCTTGGCCACCGACTTGATCAGCTTGGGCAGCCCCATGTCGTTGAAGTACGAGTGGTTGGAGCTCGTCACCTTGAAGTACGGGTTCTCCTCTTTCCACTGCCGCTCGAAGCCGAAGATCACGTCGTCGGCGTTGAAGTCGCGCGCGGGCTTGAAGGTGCGGTGGCTGTGCCACTTCACGCCCTTGCGCAGGAAGAAGGTGTAGGTCAGGCCGTCGGGCGAGATGTCCCAGCGTTCGGCCAGGCCCGGCATCACTTTCGTGCCGCCGCGCTCGAACTCGACGATGCGGTTGTAGATCGGCTCGTTGGCGTCGAACGAGGTGCCGGTCGTGTTGACGCCGGGATAGAAGTTCTCCGGGCTGCCTTCGGAGCAGAACACCAGCGTCTTGGCGCCGGCGCCGGCGGCGCAGGCCATGGCCAGCGCGGCGATCGCCAGGCGCTTGCGGGACGGGAACGGATGCATTGCGAACTCCTTCTTGCTAAGAAATGGACCGGCCGGGCCGGAAAAGTCGGGGCATTTGTCAGTCACCGGGGCCCCGCGCCAACCCGGATTCCAGGAAACTTTCGGCGAAATGGCAAGCCACCAACCGCCCGTCCACCGCGCGCGGCAGCGGCCGCTCGGCACGGCAGCGCTCTTCGGCATGCGGGCAGCGGCTGGAAAACACGCAGCCGCTGGGCGGGTTCAGCGGCGACGGCAGCTCGCCCTTGAGCACGATGCGCTCGCGCCGCACGCCCAGCCCCGGCGTGGCCGCCAGCAGCGCGCGCGTGTAGGGATGCAGCGGCCGCGCGAACAGCAGTTCCTTGGGGCCCTGCTCCATGGCGTGGCCCAGGTACATCACCAGCACGTCGTGCGCGATGTGGCGCACCACCGCCAGGTCGTGCGAGATGAAGAGATACGCCAGGCGCAGCTGCTGCTGCAGGTCGGCCAGCAGGTTGAGCACCTGCGCCTGCACCGACACGTCCAGCGCGGACACCGGCTCGTCGGCCACCACCAGGCGCGGGCCGGGCATCAGCGCGCGCGCGATGGCGATGCGCTGGCGCTGGCCGCCGGAGAACATGTGCGGATAGCGGTCGGCGTACTCGGGCCGCAGGCCCACCTTGGCCAGCATGGCGCGCGCGCGCTCGGCCCGCTCGGCGGCCGGCAGGTCGGTGTTGATCGCCAGCGGCGCCTCCAGCACGGCGCTGATCTTCTTGCGCGGATTCAGCGACCCGTAGGGGTTCTGGAACACCAGCTGCACCGCCTGGCGCAGGCGCTTGCGCTCCGCGCCGTGCGCGGTCTTCACCACGTCGATGCCGTCGAGCGTGAGCGTGCCTTCGGTCGGCTTTTCCACCAGCGCCACCATGCGCGCCAGGGTGGATTTGCCGCAGCCCGATTCGCCCACCACGGCCAAGGTCTGGCCTTCGCGCAGCGAGAACGAGATGCCGCCGACCGCCTGCAGCGCGGCCGGCGCGCGGAACATGCCGCGGCGGATGGGATAGGTCTTGCGCAGGTCGCGCGCCTCGACAATCACCGGGTCCTCGGTCATGCCGCCGCCTCGGCGTCCAGCGGCCCGTCGCGCTCGATGTGTT
This sequence comes from Ramlibacter sp., assembly GCF_013697775.1. Classification (GTDB taxonomy): domain Bacteria; phylum Pseudomonadota; class Gammaproteobacteria; order Burkholderiales; family Burkholderiaceae_C; genus Ramlibacter. Next base: position 9,390 of record NZ_JACCWG010000427.1, read on the forward strand.
CCTGCCGCGCCGGGTCGCCCAGCGCGTAGTGGCAGCGCACCTGTCCGTCCTGCCAGGGCCGCAGCTCGGGGCGCACGGCGCGCGAATGCGCGGTGGCGTAGGCGCAGCGCGGCGCGAACAGGCAGCCTGCAGGCCGGTCGTAGATGCCCGGCACCACGCCGGGAATGGTGGCCAGGCGGTGGCCCGCCGCGCCGTGCTCGGGCAGCGCCGAGAGCAGCGCCTCGGTGTAGGGATGCTGCGGCCGCGTGAACAGCGCTTCGGCGCGCTGCTGCTCCATCACCTGGCCGGCATACATCACGGCCACGCGCTGCGCCATTTCGCTGACCACGCCCATGTTGTGCGTGATCAGCACCAGCGCCATGCCGCGCTCGCGCTGCAGCGCGCGCAGCAGGTCCAGGATCTGCGCCTGGATGGTCACGTCCAGCGCGGTGGTGGGCTCGTCGGCGATCAAGAGGCGCGGGTTGCACGAGATCGCCATGGCGATCATCACGCGCTGGTTCATGCCGCCCGACAGCTGGTGCGGATAGTCGTTCAGCCGTGCCTCGGGCGAGGGAATGCCGACCTGCTCCAGCAGCTCCACCGCGCGGCGCCGTGCCGAATTCCTGTCCAGCGGCGAGTGCAGCCGCAGCGCCTCGATCAATTGCCAGCCGATGGTGAAGCACGGGTTCAGGCTGCTGGTGGGCTCCTGGAAGATCATGGCCATGTCCTTGCCCACCAGGCGCCTGCGCTCGCGCTCGGAAATGCCCAGCAGGTCGTGGCCGGCGAAGCGCAGCGTTTTGGCGCGCACCCGGCCAGGCCAGGCGATCAGCCCCATCAGCGCCATCATCGACACGCTCTTGCCCGAGCCCGATTCGCCGACGATGCCCAGCACCTCGCCCTCTTCCAGGGTCAGGCTCACGCCCTCCACGGCGTGCATCGTGCCGCCCTGGGTCGGGAACTCCACGTGCAGGTCTTCGATTTCCAGCAATGCCATGGTTCAGCGCTTGAGCTTGGGGTCGAACGCGTCGCGCAGCCCGTCGCCCAGCAGGTTGAAGGCCAGCACGGCCACCAGGATCATCAGGCCCGGGAAGGTGACGACCCACCAGGCCCGCAGCACGAATTCGCGCGCGTCGGCCAGCATGGTGCCCCACTCGGGCGAGGGCGGCTGCGCGCCCAGGCCGAGGAAGCCGAGCGCCGCCGCGTCCAGGATGGCGGTGGACACGCCCAGCGACGCCTGCACGATGAGCGGCGCCGCGCAGTTGGGCAGCACCTCGCTGAACATCAGGCGCAGGGTGCCGGCGCCGCTCACGCGGGCGGCGGTCACGTAGTCGCGCGACATCTCGGCGATGACGGCGGCGCGTGTCACACGCACATAGTGCGGCAGCACCACCACCGCCACGGCCAGCATCGCGTTCACCAGGCCGGGGCCCAGGATGGCCACCACCACGATGGCCAGCAGCAGGCTGGGCAGCGTGAGCACGATGTCCATGGCCCGCATGATGGCGATCTCGACGATGCCGCGCGCGAAGCCGGCGACCAGGCCGAGCGCGATGCCCACCGCCATCGACATGGCCACCACCGCCACGCCGATGGACAGCGACAGGCGCGCGCCGTGGATCAGGCGCGAGAGGATGTCGCGGCCAATGGCGTCGGTGCCCAGCGGATAGAGTGCCGAGCCGCCTTTCTGCCACATGGGCGGGCGCAGGAAGGCGCCGCTGTTGGTGGCGTCGGGCATGTGCGGCGCGAGCAAGGGCGCGAACAGCGCGAGCAGCAGCAGCACCACGACCACCACCAGGCCCATGACGGCGCCGCGGTTGGCGGAGAACGATGTCCAGAATTCGCGCCAGGGTCCGGGTGGCGCAGATGCCGTTCGGGCTGAGCCTGTCGAAGCCTGCGCGAGCCCTTCGACAGGCTCAGGGCGAACGGAAGGTGTGGCGCTCATCGCCTGATCCGCGGGTTGATGAATCCGTACATGACGTCCACCAGCAAATTCACCAGCATCACCACCACGCCCAGCAGCAGCATGCCGCCTTGCAGCACCGGGTAGTCGCGCCGGTTGATGGCCTCGATCAGCCACTTGCCGACGCCGGGCCAGGAGAAGATGGTCTCGGTCAGAATGGCGCCGGTGAACAGCACGCCCACCTGCAGGCCGATCACCGTCACCACCGGAATCAGCGCGTTGCGCAGCGCATGCACGCCCACCACGCGAAGCGGCGCCAGGCCCTTGGCGCGCGCCGTGCGGATGTAGTCCTCGCCCAGCACCTCCAGCATGGCCGAGCGCGTCATGCGCGCCACCACCGCCAGCGGAACGGTGCCCAGCACGATGGCCGGCAGGATCAGGTGGCGCACGGTGGAGGAGAAGGCGCCCTTCTCGCCGGTGAGCAGCGAGTCGATCAGCAGGAAGCCGGTGGTCGGCTCGATGTAGTGCTCCACGCCGATGCGCCCCGACACCGGCGTGAGCCCGAGCTGCACCGAGAACAGCAGGATCAGCAGCAGCCCCCACCAGAAGATCGGCATCGAATAGCCGGTGAGCGAAGTGGCCATCACGCCGTGGTCGAACACCGAATTGCGCCGCACCGCGGCAATGATGCCGGCCGGCAGGCCGAGCAGCAGCGCGAACGCGATGGCGCACACCGCGAGTTCCACGGTGGCCGGGAACAGCGTCGCGAATTCGCGCAGCACCGGCTCCTGCGTGATGAGCGACTTTCCCAGGTCGCCGCGCAGCACGCGGCCGATGTAGACGCCGTATTGCACCAGCACCGGCTTGTCCAGGCCCAGTTCGGTCAGCAGCTTGGCATGGCGCGCGGCGTCGATGCCGCGCTCGCCCGCCATCGTCTCGATGGGGTCGCCCGGCACCAGCCGGATCATGAAGAACGCCAGCAGCGTCATGCCGAAGAAGGTCGGAATGACGAGGCTCAGTCGCGTGAGGATGAAGCGCAGCATGAAGCGGCGGATTGTGAGGGTACGGTTGGGCCAGTCCATCTGGGGCGAACCCCAGGTGGACTTTCCATATGCGCAGTTGGTTGCCGCTGTTACGCGGCCGCCTTGCTGGCTTCGCGCAGCTCGCGCCGCAGGATCTTGCCCACCGGCGTCTTCGGCAGCTCCTTGCGGAACTCCACCACCTTCGGCTGCTTGTACGCGGTGAGGTTCAGGCGGCAATGGGCGCGCACCTTCTCCTCGGTCAGGCTGTCGTCGCTGCGCACGATCACCAGCTTCACCGCCTCGCCGGTCTTGGCGTCGACCATGCCGATGGCCGCGCACTCCAGCACGCCGTCGAGCTGGGACACGACATCTTCCACTTCATTGGGATAGACCTTGAAGCCGGACACCGTGACCATGTCCTTCTTGCGGTCGACGATGCGGAAGTAGCCGCGCTCGTCCTGCGTGCCGATGTCGCCGGTCTTGAAGTAGCCGTCCGGCGTCATGACCTTGGCGGTTTCGTCGGGGCGCTGCCAGTAGCCGGCCATCACCTGCGGGCCCTTGATCGCGATCTCGCCGGGCTCGCCCAGCGGAACCTCGTTGCCGTCGTCGTCCAGGCACTTGAAGTAGGTGGAGGGAATCGGCACGCCGACGGTGCCGGTGAATTCCTTGGTGGTCAGCGGATTGCAGCTGGCCGAGGGCGAGGTCTCCGACAGGCCGTAGCCCTCGCAGATCGGGCAGCCGGTCTTTTCCAGCCAGCGCTGCGCCACGCCGCTTTGCACCGCCATGCCCCCGCCCAGCGACAGCTTCAGGTTGCGCCAGTTCACCTTGTCGAAGTCGGGGTGGTTGAGCAGTCCGGCGAACAGCGTGTTCACCGCCGGGAAGCTGTGGAAGGTGTGGCGCGACATCTCCTTGAGCACCGCCGCCAGGTCGCGCGGGTTGGGGATCAGCACCAGTTTGCCGCCTTCGCGCGCGGACAGCATCATGCAGACCGTGAAAGCGAAGATGTGATAGAGCGGCAGCGGGCAGATCGTGGTGGGCTGCTCGTTCTTCGGCACCTGGCTCGTCACCGGATAGTTGTATGCCTGCGACTGCAGCACGTTGGCCGCGATATTGCGGTGCAGCAGCACCGCGCCCTTCGACACACCCGTGGTGCCGCCGGTGTACTGCAGCACGGCGACGTCGTCGGGGCCGATCTCGGGCCGGGTGAAGGTGCGGCTGCGGCCCTGCGCCACCGCGTCGTTGAAGCGCACCGAACCGGGCAGCTGGTACGGCGGCACCATCTTCTTCACGCGCCGCACCACGTGGTTGACCAGCGCGCCCTTCAGCATGCCCAGCAGGTCGCCCATGGCGGCGATCACCACGTGCTTGACCGGCGTGGCCGCGATGCACTGCTGCAGCGTGTGCGCGAAGTTCTCGATGATGACGATGGCCTTGCTGCCCGAGTCCTTCAGCTGGTGCTCCAGCTCGCGCGGCGTGTACAGCGGATTGACGTTCACCACCACCAGGCCGGCGCGGATCGCCGCGGCCACCGCCACCGGGTACTGCAGCACGCTGGGCATCATGATCGCCACCCGGTCGCCCTTGACCAGCCCCAGCCCCTGCAGGTACGCGCCGAACGCGCGGCTGAGCACCTCGACCTGCCCGTAACTCATGTCCTTGCCCATGAAGGAATACGCCGGCTTGTCCGCGTGATCGCGGTAGGCGTCTTCCAGCAGCTGCGCGAGGGAGCGGTACAGGTTGGGGTCGATGTCGGGCGGCACGCCTGCGGGATAGGCGCTGAGCCAGGGGCGCTCGGTCATTGTGTTTGTCTCCGTTGCCTTGTATGTGTGATCGCTCCGGACCGACAGCCCGGCCATCGCATTTTGCTCACATTTGCGCAAACAAACAAAAAACGCGGCCGAAGGCCGCGTCGCGTGGGAGACCGCACGCCTTTACTCGATGGCTTTCACCATGTCTTCGACCACTTTCTTGGCATCCCCGAACACCATCATGGTCTTGTCCATATAGAACAATTCGTTATCGAGTCCGGCGTAGCCCGCGGCCATGGAGCGCTTGTTCACGATCACGGTCTTGGCCTTGTAGGCTTCCAGGATCGGCATGCCGTAGATGGAGCTGCCCTTTTGCAGCGCGGCCGGGTTCACCACGTCGTTGGCGCCCAGGATCACCGCCACGTCGGCCTGGCCGAATTCGGCGTTGATGTCCTCCATCTCGAACACCTGGTCGTACGGCACCTCGGCCTCGGCCAGCAGCACGTTCATGTGGCCCGGCATGCGCCCGGCCACCGGGTGGATGGCGTACTTCACGTTCACGCCCTTTGCCGCGAGCTTCAACGCCAGCTCCTTCACCGCGTGCTGCGCGCGCGCCACCGCCAGGCCGTAGCCCGGCACGATGATCACGCTCTCGGCGTTGCCCAGGATGAAGGCCGCGTCGTCGGCGCTACCGCTCTTCACGGGCCGCTGCTCGGCCGACTGCGCTGCGGCGGTTCCGGCCTCGCCGCCGAATCCGCCCAGGATCACGTTGAAGAACGAGCGGTTCATCGCCTTGCACATGATGTAGCTCAGGATCGCGCCCGAGCTGCCCACCAGCGAGCCGGCCACGATCAGCATGGCGTTGTTCAGCGAGAAACCGATGCCCGCCGCCGCCCAGCCCGAATAGCTGTTGAGCATGGACACCACCACCGGCATGTCCGCACCGCCAATGGGAATGATGATGAGCACGCCCATCACGAATGCCAGCGTCAGCATGGCGAAGAACGCGGTCCAGTTTCCGGTGGCCATGAAGGCCAGGCCCAGGCCGACGGTGAGCAGGCCCAGCACCAGGTTGAGCTTGTGCTGGCCGGGGAACACCACCGGCGCGCCTTTGAACAGCCGGAACTTGTAGGTGCCCGACAGCTTGCCGAAGGCGATCACCGAGCCCGAGAAGGTGATGGCGCCGATGGCCGCGCCCAGGAACAGCTCCAGCCGGTTGCCCGCGGGGATCGGATCGCCCTTGTTGGCGACGATCTGGAACGCGTGGGGCTCGGCCACCGCGGCCACGCCGATGAACACCGCCGCCAGGCCGATCATGCTGTGGAAGAAGGCCACCAGCTCGGGCATCTTGGTCATCTCGACCGTCTTGGCACGCCAGGCACCATAGGCGCCGCCGGCGATCAGCCCGAGCAGCACCCAGACCATGCCGCGCGCCTGCCCGCCCGACAGCGCGACGATCAGCGCCGCCGTGGTGAGCGCGGCGATCGCCATGCCCGCCATGCCGAACATGTTGCCGCGGATCGAGGTGGTGGGATGCGACAGGCCCTTGAGCGCCTGGATGAAGCACACCGAAGCAACCAGGTACAGCAGCGTGACGACGTTCATGCTCATTTGGCTGCCTCCGCCTTGGTCTCTTTCTTCTCTTTCTTCCTGAACATCTCCAGCATGCGCCGGGTGACCAGGAAGCCGCCGAAGATGTTGACGGCCGCCAGCGCCACGGCCAGCACGCCCATGGTTTTGCCCAGCCAGGTTTCGGTAAGCGCGGCGGCCAGCATGGCGCCGACGATGACGATCGCCGAGATGGCGTTGGTCACGGCCATCAGCGGCGTGTGCAGCGCCGGCGTGACGGTCCACACCACGTGGTAGCCCACGTAGATGGCCAGCACGAAGATGATCAGGTTGATGACGGTGTGGCTGACTTCCATTACTTCCTCCTCACTTCGCCGCCCTGCGCCATCAGGCAGGCCGCCACGATGTCGTCCTCGGGGTCGAGGTGCAGCTGGCCTTCCTTGTTGATGATGAGCTTCAGGAAGTCCAGCACGTTGCGCGCATACAGCGACGATGCGTCGGCCGCCAGCAGCGCCGGCAGGTTGGTTTCGCCGACCAGCGTGACGCCGTGCTTGGACACGGTGCGGCCCGGCTCGGTGAGCGGGCAGTTGCCGCCCTGCGGCGCGGCCAGGTCGACGATGACCGAGCCCGGCTTCATCGAACGCACCATCTCCTCGGTCACCAGCACCGGCGCCGGGCGGCCAGGAATCAGCGCGGTGGTGATCACCACGTCGGCCTGGGCCACGCGCTTGGCCACCTCGGCTTTCTGGCGCTCCAGCCAGCTGGGCGGCATGGGCCGCGCGTAGCCGCCCACGCCCTCGGCGGCTTCCTTTTCTTCCTGGGTTTCGTAGGGCACGTCGATGAACTTGCCGCCCAGCGATTCCACCTGCTCCTTTACCGAAGGCCGCACGTCGGAGGCCTCGATCACCGCGCCCAGGCGCTTGGCGGTGGCAATCGCCTGCAGCCCGGCCACGCCGACGCCCAGCACCACCACGCGCGCGGCCTTCACCGTGCCGGCGGCGGTCATCAGCATCGGGAAAAAGCGCTGGTACAGCGTGGCCGCCAGCATCACCGCCTTGTAGCCGGCGATGTTGGCCTGCGAGGACAGCACGTCCATGCTTTGCGCGCGGGTGGTGCGCGGCGCCGCTTCCAGCGCGAAGGCAGTGAGCCCGGCCTGGGCCAGGCGCTGCAGGCCGGGAGCGTCGAAGGGATTGAGCATGCCCACCAGCGTGCTGCCGGGGCGCATGGCGGCGAACTCGTTGTCCTGTGGCGCGCGCACCTTGAGCACCAACTCGCAGCCCAGCGCCCCCACCTGGTCGGTGATCTCGGCGCCGGCAGCCACGTAGGCTTCGTCGGTGGCGCTGGCCGCCAGTCCGGCGCCGGAGGCGATGCGCACCGTGTGGCCGAGGGCCTTGAGTTTCTTGGCCGTCTCCGGGGTGACGGCGACGCGGGTTTCACCGGCCGACGTTTCGGCAGGCACGCCTATCTGCATGGATGCTTCTCCTCGCGGCGGTTGGGCTCTGTTTTGCCGCACGCGAGCTTACATGAAAGAAGCATCCCGTCCTGCCAGCCTCCTGGCTGCGGCGCGCCGAACCTCTTTATGCTGGCGCACCCATGTCCCGCTTCACGCTGTTCGGCCTGTCCATCGCACTGCACCTGTATATCGGCGCGCGCACCATCCCCCACCTGCCCGCCGTGCCGGCCAGCGCCTTCGGCCTGCTGCTGGCCGCCGGCGCCCTGTTGATGCCGCTGGGCATGCTGGCGCGCGGGATCGCCCGGCCGCCCCTGGCCGACCGCATCGCCTGGGCCGGCTTCCTGGCCATGGGGCTGTTCTCCTCGCTGCTGGTGCTCACCGCGCTGCGCGACGTGCTGCTGCTGGGCGCCGGCTTCGCCGCGCCGCAGGCCGGTGCGCGGCTGGACGCAGCGACTGCCGCCGGCGTGCCGCTGCTCGGCATCGCCTTCACCCTGCTGGGGTTCTGGAATGCCCGGCGCCGGGCGCGGGTGAAGACCGTGGAAATCCCGCTGCCCGGCCTGCCCGAGGCGCTGCATGGTTTTCGCCTGGCGCAAATCACGGATTTGCACGTCGGCCCGACCATCAAGGCGCCGTACGTGCAGGCGGTGGTGGACGCGGTCAACGCGCTGGAGGTGGACGCCGTGGTGCTGACCGGCGACCTGGTCGACGGACCGGTGGACGAACTGGCGCCGCACATCGCGCCGCTGGCCACGCTGCGCTCGGTGCACGGCAGCTACGCCATCACCGGCAACCACGAGTACTACTCGGGCGCGGGGCCATGGATCGCGCACCTGCGGCGCATGGGCATGCGGGTGCTGATGAACGAGCACGTGGTGATCGAGCGCGGCGGCGCGCGCCTGGTGCTGGCCGGCATTCCCGACTACAGCGCCGGCCACTTCGACGCCAGCCATGCGCCCGACCCCGCCGCCGCCCTGCGCGGCGCGCCGGCCGATG
>NZ_JACCWG010000430.1 GCF_013697775.1 Ramlibacter sp.
TGTCTGAGCGGAGCGTTTGCTTTGCAAACGCGCAGCGAGTTCCGCCGCGCCGGCCCCAGTCCAAGCCTCGCAGCTTTACTCCGCGGCGCAGCCGCGGAGCGCCGTTCCGCGGCCACACACCGGGCACCGCCTGCCGCGCGCGGTGCAACGCGCAACGCGCAACGACTTACGAAGACTGCTTGCGCGCAGTGACTTCAATCTCGATCTTCATCTTCGGATCGAGCAAGGCAGCAGAGATCATCATGGCCGCCGGCCGCACGTCGCCGAAGTACTTCCTCAGCACCGGCCAGCACGCTTTGAAATCGTCGCCGCGCGGCAGAACGTAGTTCACCCGCACCGTATCGCGCAAGTCCGAGCCGGCTTGCTGCAGGGCGTGCTGGATGTTCTTCAGGCACTGCTCGCACTGCTCCGCCACGTCGTCCGAAATTTCCATCGTGGCGTAGTCGTAGCCCGTGGTGCCGGAGACAAACACCCAGTCGCCGTCCACCACCGCGCGTGAGTAACCGATCTCGGCCTCGAAGGGCGAACCGGAACTGATCAATTGCTTGGCCATGCCTGCTCCTGTTTTCGGGGACGCCACTCTAGCATCCGCCTTGCCGTGCCCAGCGCGCGGCCCACGCCTCGGGCGGCACGCGCGCGGCGGTGCACACATAGCCGATAGCGTGGTACCAGCCGGCCAGCACCAGCAGCTCGATCAGCTGCATCTCGCTCCATCGCGCTGCCAGCTCCGCCCACAACGCGTCGTCGACCGTGCCCGTGTGGTGCAGCTGGTCGACCATGCGCACCAGCAGGCGGTCGCGCTCCGGCAAGGTTGCACCGTCATCGTGCGGATCGGCGATGGCCGCGTTCTCGGCGTCGGTGAATCCCGCTGCCTCGCCAAAAGCGGCCACGTGCACGCCCCATTCGTACTCGGCACCGCAGCGCGCGCTCACGCGGTCGATGACGACCTCGCGTTCGCGCAGCGCCAGGCTGGCCTTTGGCCCGAGCAGGAAGCCACCGACCGACCGCATGCGGTCCATCAGCTCGGGGTGCCGCGCCAGCACGCGGAACAGTGCCAGGATGTCCGGCGCGGCCGGCGGCGTGATGCGCTCCAGGGCCTGCTGCAAAGCCGGCGCGAACGGCGGCTCCAAAGGAGCGATGCGGGGCGTCGGGTCCATGTGCGTCCTCGTAATTGCGGTTGCGACCGCTACGGATTGCGTAGCGCACGCCACTGTACCGCTACGCAATCCGTAGCGTAGGTCGCCGCCGCGACAACCCGCCGCCTACAATCGCCGCCCATGACTTCGCGCATGCCCCTGCCCGGCCAAGCGGTTCGCGGGTCGGCGACGGGCCGGCCGGAGATGGCCCTGCTCGACCTGCTGGGACGGCGCGGCACCATGCGGCTGCTGTGGGAGCTGCGCGACGGCCACGGCCAGAGCTTCCGGCTGCTGCGCGCCAGTGCCGACGGCATGTCGCCCTCCGTCCTCAATGCCCGGCTGAAGGAATTGCGCGAGGCCCGGCTGATCGCGCCGGGCGAGGCCGGCTACACGCTGACCGACGCCGGGCGCGAGCTGGTGAAGCATCTCAAGCCGCTCGGCCGCTGGGCGCAGCAGTGGAGCGAGCTGCTCGCCGCCGCACCGGCCGCGCTTCCCGTCGATGCCCCTGCCTTGAAAAGGGCCTCGGCGCCCCAAGCTGCTGCCCGTCCTCGAAGTCCAACACCCTAGAACATGTCCGAGAACCCACAGACCGAGAATCCGGCGCCCGAGCAGGCGGCTTCCGCCGCGCCCGGCGCCACCCCGCAAGCCGCGGATTTTGCCGCCGCCGCTCCCGACGACAACGACGCGCTGGCGAACGCCCAGGCCGAACTGGCTGCCCTGCAGGCCAAGCACGCCGAGCTGGGCGAGCAGGTCCTGCGCGCCCAGGCCGACATGCAAAACACGCGCCGCCGCGCCGAGGACGAGATGTCCAAGGCGCGCAAGTTCGCCGTGGAAAGCTTCGCCGAGAGCCTGCTGCCGGTGTGCGACAGCCTGGAAGCCGGCCTGGCCCACAAGGACGCCACCGCCGAGCAGATCCGCGAAGGCGCCGAGGCCACGCTGCGCCAGCTCAAGAGCGCGCTGGAGCGCAACCGCGTGACCGAGATCAACCCGGCTGCCGCCGCCAAGTTCGATCCGCACCAGCACCAGGCCATTTCCGTGGCGCCGGCCGACCAGCCGCCCAACACGGTGGTCAGCGTGCTGCAGAAGGGCTACGCCATCTCCGAGCGGGTGCTGCGCCCAGCCCTGGTGACGGTGACCGCGCCCAAATGATCGCTGTGCCGATCCTTGAAACTCCACAGCTTATCCACAGTTAACGAACAACATTTGAACGGCCTGGCGAACAGGTCATCAACAGGAGAAACCACATGGCAAAGATCATCGGCATCGACCTCGGCACCACCAACTCGTGCGTGGCGATCATGGAGGGCAACACGGTCAAGGTGATCGAGAACTCCGAGGGCGCGCGCACCACGCCTTCGATCGTCGCCTACCAGGAAGACGAAGAGATCCTGGTCGGCGCCTCGGCCAAGCGGCAGGCGGTCACCAACCCCCGCAACACGATCTACGCGGTCAAGCGCCTGATTGGCCGCAAGTTCACCGAAAAAGAAGTGCAGAAGGACATCGAGCTGATGCCCTACCAGATCGCGGCCGCCGACAATGGCGACGCCTGGGTCGGCGTGCGCGGCAAGAAGCTGGCACCGCCGCAGATCAGCGCCGAAATCCTGCGCAAGATGAAGAAGACCGCCGAGGACTACCTGGGCGAAGAGGTCACCGAGGCCGTGATCACGGTGCTGGCCTATTTCAACGACAGCCAGCGCCAGGCCACCAAGGACGCCGGCCGCATCGCCGGGCTGGACGTCAAGCGCATCATCAACGAGCCGACCGCCGCGGCGCTCGCCTTCGGCCTGGACAAGCACGCCAAGGGCGACCGCAAGATCGCCGTCTATGACCTGGGCGGTGGCACCTTCGACATCTCGATCATCGAGATCGCCGACGTCGACGGCGAAAAGCAGTTCGAGGTGCTCTCCACCAACGGCGACACCTTCCTGGGCGGCGAAGACTTCGACCAGCGCATCATCGATTACATCGTCACCGAGTTCAAGAAAGAGCAAGGCGTCGACCTGACCAAGGACGTGCTGGCGCTGCAGCGCCTGAAGGAAGCGGCCGAGAAGGCCAAGATCGAGCTGTCCAACAGCACGCAGACCGACATCAACCTGCCTTACGTGACGGCCGATGCCTCGGGTCCCAAGCACCTGAACATCAAGCTCACGCGCGCCAAGCTCGAGTCGCTGGTCGACGAGCTGATCGCGCGCACCATGGACCCCTGCAAGACCGCCATCAAGGACGCCGGCGTGTCGGTCAGCGACATCCAGGACGTGATCCTGGTGGGCGGCATGACGCGCATGCCCAAGGTGCAGGACAAGGTCAAGGAGTTCTTCGGCAAGGAACCGCGCAAGGACGTGAACCCCGACGAAGCCGTCGCGGTGGGCGCCGCCATCCAGGGCCAGGTGCTCTCGGGCGAGCGCAAGGACGTGCTGCTGCTGGACGTGACGCCGCTGTCGCTGGGCATCGAGACGCTGGGCGGCGTGATGACCAAGATGATCAAGAAGAACACCACGATCCCGACGAAGTTCGCGCAGACCTTCTCGACGGCCGACGACAACCAGCCGGCGGTGACGATCAAGGTGTTCCAGGGCGAGCGCGAGATGGCCACGGGCAACAAGGCGCTGGGCGAGTTCAACCTCGAAGGCATCCCGCCGTCGCCGCGCGGCCTGCCGCAGATCGAGGTGACCTTCGACATCGACGCCAACGGCATCCTGCACGTGAGCGCCAAGGACAAGGGCACCGGCAAGGAGAACAAGATCACCATCAAGGCGAACTCGGGCCTGTCGGAAGCCGAGATCGAGAAGATGGTGAAGGACGCCGAGCTGAACGCCGCCGACGACAAGAAGAAGCTGGAGATCGTGCAGGCGAAGAACCAGGGCGAAGCCATGGTGCACAGCGTGCGCAAGAGCCTGACCGAGCACGCCGACAAGATCGACGCCGGCGAGAAGGAAAAGATCGAGGCCGCGCTGAAGGACCTGGACGAAACCCTGAAGGGCGAGGACAAGGAAGCCATCGAGGCCAAGACCAACACGCTGATGATGGCCAGCCAGAAGCTGGGCGAGAAGATGTACGAAGGCATGCAGGGCCAGCAGGCCCCGGGTGGCGAGCAGCAGGCTTCGTCCAAGCCGGCGAACGACGACAATGTGGTCGACGCCGAAGTCAAGGAAGTCAAGAAGGGCTGAACCCCCGCGAGGGCTTCGACAGGCTCAGCCCGAACGGAGGTGTCTCCGTTCGGGCTGAGTGCTTCAGGCTCCACCCACGCGCACCGAAGCACACCACCGTTCGCCCTGAGCTTGTCGAAGGGCTTATCCAAACACCATGGCCACCAAACGCGACTACTACGAAGTCCTGGGCGTCCCCAAGAACGCCTCCGACGACGAAATCAAGAAGTCTTATCGCAAGCTGGCGATGAAGTACCACCCTGACCGCAACCAGGGCGACAACGGCAAGGAAGCCGAGGCGAAATTCAAGGAGGCCAAGGAGGCCTACGAGATGCTCTCCGAGCCGGAGAAGCGCGCGGCCTACGACCAGTTCGGCCACGCCGGCGTCGACCCCAACATGCGCGGCGGCCCGGGCGCGGAAGGCTTCGGCGGCTTCGCGGAAGCCTTCGGCGACATCTTCGGCGACATCTTCGGCGGCCAGGCCGCGGGCCGGGCCGGCCAGCGCGGCGGCCGCCAGGTGTACCGCGGCAGCGACCTCTCCTATGCGATGGAAGTCACGCTGGAGGAAGCCGCCAAGGGCAAGGACGCGCAGATCCGCATTCCGTCGTGGGACGAATGCGAAACCTGCCACGGCAGCGGCGCCAAGCCGGGCACCCAGGCCAAGACCTGCGCCACCTGCCACGGCCAGGGCGTGGTGCAGATGCGCCAGGGCTTCTTCAGCGTGCAGCAGACCTGCCCGCATTGCCGCGGCACCGGCAAGATCATTCCCGAGCCCTGCACCACCTGCCACGGCCAGGGCAAGGTGAAGAAGCAGCGCACGCTGGAAGTACGCATCCCCGCCGGCATCGACGACGGCATGCGCATCCGCAGCGCGGGCAACGGCGAGCCCGGCACCAACGGCGGCCCGCCCGGCGACCTGTACATCGAGATCCGGCTGAAGAAGCACGAGATCTTCGAGCGCGACGGCGACGACCTGCACGTGGTGGTGCCGATCAGCATCACGCGCGCGGCGCTGGGCGGCGAAATCGACGTGCCCACGCTGGAAGGCAAGGCGGCCATCGACATCCCCGAAGGCACGCAGGCCGGCAAGCAGTTCCGCCTGCGCGGCAAGGGCATCAAGGGCGTGCGTTCCAGCTACCCCGGCGACCTGTACTGCCACATCGCGGTGGAAACCCCGGTCAAGCTCACCGAGCACCAGCGGCGCCTGCTCAAGGAACTGGACGACTCGCTGCGCAAGGCCGGCCACAAGCACTCGCCGGCCGAGGAAACCTGGGCCGACAAGCTCAAGGGCTTCTTCAGCGCCTGAGCACGATCAGCCGCCCCACAGCGCACGCATCGCGCGGATGAAGTCGTCGCGCAACTGCGGCTGCGCCGCCGCAACCTCCCTGCCGGCCACGAACACCGTGGCCGGCGGTGTTTCCGGGCTGGAGAACACCAGCGCATCCAACAGGTGGTCCATCGGCACGCCGGCCAGTGCCGGCGCTTGCCCGTCGAGCACCATGAAGTCGGCACGCTGGCCCACCGCAAGACCGGCCAGCGGCAGGCCGGCGGCCGCCGTGCCGCCTTGCAGCGCGCCTTCGAACAGCACCGCCGCGCTCGCTTCCTGCCCCGCGGCCCGCGCCGCCACGTTGCGCGCCCGCCGCGCGAAGCGCTGTGAATACTCCAGCAGCCGCAGTTCCTCCTGCCAGCTGCGCGTGACGTGGCTGTCCGAGCCGATCGACCAGCGTCCGCCCTGCACCAGCCAGCCCGGCAACTCGAACACGCCGTCGCCCAGGTTGGCTTCGGTGCTGGGGCAGATGACGATGGACGCGCCGGCTGCCTTCAGGCCCGCAAGCTCCGCCGGCAGGGTGTGCGTCGCATGCACCAGGTTCCAGCGCGCGTCCGGCTGCGCATGCGCCAGCAGCCATTCGATCGGCCGGCTGCCGTGGTGCGCCAGGCAGTCGTCCACCTCCTGCACCTGCTCGGCGATGTGGATGTGGACCGGCAGCCGCGCCTGGGTGGCGGCAGCGGCGACTTCGCGCAACGCGCCCTCGGGCACGGCACGCAGCGAGTGCAGGGCCACGCCGGCGCGCACGCGGCCCGGTGCGCCCTCGCGCATCACGGCTTCGGCAATGCGCAGCACGCCGTCCGGCGTGGAGGCGAAGCGCCGCTGGTCGTCGCGCAGCCCTGGCGCGCCGAAGCCCGAGCGCATGTACAGCGTGGGCAGCAGGGTCAGGCCGATGCCGGTGCGCGCCGCTGCCCGCAGCAGCGCGCGCGACATCTCCAGCGCGTCGGCATACGGCCGGCCATCCACGTCGTTGTGCAGGTAATGGAACTCGCAGACCTGCGTGTAGCCCGCGCGCAGCAGCTCGGCGTACAGGAAGGCGGCAATGGCCTCGAGCTGCTGCGGCGCGATGCGCAGTGCCGCGCTGTACATGCGGTCGCGCCATTGCCAGAAATCGTCCTGCGCGGCGCCGCCGCGCTCGGTCAGGCCGGCCATTGCGCGCTGGAAAGCGTGGCTGTGCGCGTTCACAAGGCCGGGCAGCACCGCGCCCTGAAGGCGCCGCGCGCCGGGCAGCGGCGGCGTGTCGATGGCGATCTCGCGCCAGAGGCCGTCGTCTCCCACCGCCATGCGCACGCCGCTCGCCCAGCGTCCCTGCACCCAGGCGCGCTCGGCAAAGAAATGCAGGAGCTCAGCGCCCATACAGTGCCTTGCAGGCCGCGAGCGCGGCTTCCATCATGTCGCGCACCACGGGCCGCGCGAATGCGGTGCGTGGTGCGTCATACGCATACGGCGGCTCTTCGCGCATGTAGAGGCTCTGGCACATCTCCAGCTGCACCGCGTGCACGTCGCCGGCCGGATGTCCGTAGTGCCGCGTGATGTAGCCACCCTTGAAGCGGCCGTTGACGACGTGGCTGCATCCGCCACGCCGCGCCGCCGCTTGCGCCACGGCATCGGCGATGTCGGCATGCGCGCTCGCGCCGTTCGCCGTGCCGATGTTGAGGTCCGGCAGCACGCCCTCGAACAGCCAGGGAATTTGCGACCGGATGCTGTGCGCATCCCACAGCAGCGCGAAGCCGTGGCGGGCTTTCAGCCGCGCGAGTTCGCCGGCAAGGGCGTCGTGGTACGGCTGCCAGTACAGAGCGCGGCGGCGTTCCTTCTCTCCGGCCGAGGGTTCGCGTCTCTCGCGGTACAGCGGGTCGCCCGTGAAGAACCGCGTCGGGCACAGCTCGGTGTTGGATGCACCGGGGTACATCGGTGCGTCGTCCGGCGGCCGGTTCAGGTCGATCACGTAGCGCGAATGGCGCGGCAACAGCACGCTGGCGCCCATCGCGTCCAGCCAGTCGTGCAGCAGCGGCAGGTGCCAGTCGGTGTCTTCCACGGCAAGCGCGCGCGGCACGTAGGCGTCGCGCAGGTCTTGCGGAATGTCGGTGCCCGCATGGGGCATGCTGACCAGGATCGGCTGGCTGCCGGTGTGGAGATGGAAGCTCATAGCGCCCGCCCCTTGAACACGGTGCGCAGCCGCGGGTTGGCGCCGAAGGCGTAGGCCAGCTGCGCCGGCTCGCACACGCGCCACAGAACGAAGTCGGCGCGCAGGCCGGGCGCGAGCACGCCGCGGTCGCCCAGGCCCAAGGCGCGTGCGGCGTTGCGCGTGACGCCGGCCAACGCTTCTTCCGGCGTCATGCGGAACAGCGTGCAGGCCATGTTGAGCATCAGCAGCAGCGAAGTGCACGGCGAGCTGCCGGGGTTGCAGTCGGTGGACACGGCCATCGGCACGCCGTGCTCGCGCAGCAGCGCGATCGGCGGCAGGCGGGTTTCGCGCAGGAAGTAGAAGGCGCCGGGCAGCAGCACCGCGACCGAGCCGGCCTGCGCCATTGCCTGCGCGCCCTCGGGCGACAGCCACTCCAGGTGGTCGCAGCTCAAGGCCCCGTAGCGCGCCGCGAGTTGCGCGCCTCCGCTGTCGCTCAGCTGCTCGGCATGCAGCTTGACCGGCAGGCCAAGTGCCTGCGCGGCCTGGAACACGCGCTCGACCTGGGCCGTGCTGAAGGCGATGCGCTCGCAGAACGCATCCACCGCGTCGACGCAGCCTTGCGCGTGCAGCGCCGCCAGCATGCGCAACACCTCGTCCACATAGTCGTCCGTGCGGCCGGCGAATTCCGGCGGCAGCGCGTGCGCGCCGAGGAAGGTGGTGCGCACGTCCACCGGCGCGTGCGCGGCAAGCGCGCGCGCCGTACGCAAGCACTTGCCCTCGTGCTCCAGCGACAGGCCATAGCCCGACTTGATCTCCACCGTGGTCACGCCTTCGGCCGCCAGCGCCTGCAGCCGCGGCAGGCTTTGCCGCAGCAGCTCGGCCTCGCCGGCGGCACGCGTGGCCGCCACCGTGGAGACGATGCCGCCGCCGGCGCGCGCGATGTCCTCGTAGCTGGCGCCGTTCAGTCGCAGCTCGAACTCGTGCGCGCGGTCGCCGCCGTAGACCAGGTGCGTGTGGCAATCCACCAGGCCCGGCGTCACCAGTGCGCCTTCGCCGTCGTGCCGGCGTTCGCAACGCGCGGCCAGGTCCGCCGGCAGTTCACCGCGCGCGCCGATCCAGGCGATGCGCTCGCCCTCGACCACGATAGCTACGTCGTCGATCAGGCCGTACGGCTGCGCCGCGTCCGCCTGCATGGTGGCGGCGCGGCAGTTGGTCCACAGTTCCAGGCTCACGGGGCCACCTCCATCCAGAGTCCGTCGTCGCTGTTGAAATGCACCGTGCTTTCCGCTGCGGCGATGCGCCAGGCCAGTGTCATCGGCGCGAGCGCGATGCGCTCGCCACCATGGACCAGCGCACCGCCGGCACCGTTCGTCCATACGGCGACGAGTTGTCCGGCGCGCACTTGCGCCTCGTGCTGCCCGCGCACGCGTTCCATCCGCGCCACGCGTCCTTGCGACATGAGATTGAAGTCCAGCGTCGGCCCGTCGACCAAAGCGCAGTCCGCCGCAGCTCCTCCGTCGAAGTGCAAGGGAGCGCTTTCAGGTGTGAGCGTTTGCAGCACGCCGCCGATGCGCAGGCGCACGCCCGCGC
Organism: Ramlibacter sp.; assembly: GCF_013697775.1. Lineage (GTDB taxonomy): Bacteria > Pseudomonadota > Gammaproteobacteria > Burkholderiales > Burkholderiaceae_C > Ramlibacter. The sequence continues at coordinate 9,325 of NZ_JACCWG010000430.1, forward strand.
CCGACAGCACGGTGAACCAGCGCTGCACGCCGTCGAACCGCGAGAACGGACCGTTTTGCTCGACATTGGCCACAGACAGCCGTACCGACCAACGCGCCGCATCCGGCCACGCCAGCAGCTCGCGCGTCAGCCCGCCGCCGTTGCGCCAGGACACGGCCTGCACTGCCGACAAAGGTACGACAGTCCAGCTCATGCCTGGAACTGCCCCGCCAGGCTGTAGCGCGTGCCCGGGTGCACCAGCCGCGCCACGCTGGCAGGCCGCGTGCCGCTGACGGTGCGGCGCATCACCACCAGGCACGGCTCGGTGCGCCGAATGCCCAGCTCCTTGGCCTCGACCGGCGTGGGCAGGCAGGCCTCGATGCTGTAGCTGGCCTCGGTGAGCGGCGCGTTCTGCAGCAGGTGCGAGGTGGGCGAGGCTTTCGTGAAATCGGTCTGCAGGTAATCGGGCGCGGCGGCCGGATTGACGTAGCGGTCCTCGTACTGGATGGGCACGCCGTTCTCCAGGTGCACCAGAACGGTGTGGAACACGGGCGCGCCCAGCTTCACGCCCAGCGAGTGCGCCAGTTCGGTGCCGGCTTTTTCTTGCGCCACGGTCAGCACGCGCGTGGCATGCTGGTGGCCGCGCTCGGCCACTTCCTCGTGGATGTCGCGAATGACGAGCTGCGACGAAATGCGGTGCAGCTGCGCGACGCGTGTGCCCGAGCCCTGCACGCGGGTGACGAAGCCCTCGGCGGCCAGCTCGCGCAGCGCGCGGTTGCCGGTCATGCGGCTGATGGCGAACTGCGCGGACAGCGCGGCCTCGCTGGGCACCGGGTCGCCGGGGCGCCACTCGCCGCTGCCGATGCGCTGCTTGATATAGGCTTTGACCTGCTCGTAGGCAGGCATGTCCCTTGCTGCCATGGCGGGAGCTTATCCCAGTTGACACCACTTGTATAGACAACTACGATTCTCGCCATCAAGTTGTATAGACAACAGCCACCACCTATGACCCATGTTCCGGCGCAAGGCCGCAGGGAGCGCGCGATGTCCGACCTTTCCCAAACCCCTTTCCTCGGCAGCGTGGCCCGGCCGGTCAGCGCACCGCGCGGCACCGAGCTGTCCTGCGCCAACTGGCAGATCGAGGCGGCCTACCGCATGATCCAGAACAACCTGGACCCGGCCGTCGCGGAGAACCCCGATGAACTGGTGGTCTACGGCGGCATCGGCAAGGCGGCGCGCAACTGGCCCGCGTTCGACGCCATCCTGCACAGCCTTAAGAAGCTGCAGCCCGACGAGACGCTGCTCATCCAGTCGGGCAAGCCGGTCGGCGTGTTCCGCACCAGCACCGCCGCGCCGCGCGTGCTGCTGGCCAATTCCAACCTGGTGCCCAAGTGGGCGACCTGGGAACACTTCAGCCAGCTCGACCGGGCTGGACTCATGATGTACGGGCAGATGACGGCCGGCAGCTGGATCTACATCGCCAGCCAGGGCATCGTGCAGGGCACCTACGAAACCTTCGTGGAGGCGGGGCGCCAGCACTACGGGGGCGAGCTGCACGGCCGCTGGGTGCTGACGGCCGGGCTGGGCGGCATGGGCGGCGCGCAGCCCCTGGCCGCCAGCTTCGCCGGCGCCTGCTCGCTCAACATCGAATGCCAGCAGTCGCGCATCGACATGCGGCTGCGCACCAAGTATCTGGACAAGCAGGCGCGCGACCTCGACGAGGCGCTCGCACTGATCCAGCAGCACACCGCGCGCAAGGAAGCCGTGTCCATCGGACTGTGCGGCAATGCCGCCGACATCGTGCCGGAGCTGGCCAAACGCGCGCGCGCCGGCGGCCCGCGGCCCGACATCGTGACCGACCAGACCTCCGCGCACGACCTCATCAACGGCTACCTGCCCTCCGGCTGGACGGTGGAGCGCTGGCACGAGGCGCAGAAGGACCCGGCGCAGCACGACGCGCTGCGCCAGGCCGCCGGGGAATCGTGCGCCAAGCACGTGCGCGCCATGCTGGCCTTCCACGAGATGGGCGTGCCTACCGTGGACTACGGCAACAACCTGCGCCAGGTGGCGCAGGACTACCGCGTGCCCAACGCGTTCGATTACCCCGGCTTCGTTCCGGCCTACATCCGCCCGCTGTTCTGCCGTGGCGTGGGCCCGTTCCGCTGGGTTGCACTGTCGGGTGATCCGGAGGACATCCGCAAGACCGACGCCAAGGTGAAGGAGCTGTTCCCCGACAACCGCCACCTGCACCAGTGGCTGGACATGGCGGGCGAGCGCATCGCCTTCCAGGGGCTGCCCGCGCGCATCTGCTGGCTGGGCCTGGGCGAGCGGCACATCGCCGGCCTGGCCTTCAACGAGATGGTGCGCACGGGCGAATTGAAGGCGCCGATCGTGATCGGCCGCGACCACCTGGACAGCGGCTCCGTCGCCTCACCGAACCGCGAGACCGAAGCCATGAAGGACGGCAGCGACGCGGTGAGCGACTGGCCGCTGCTGAACGCCCTGCTCAACACCGCCAGCGGCGCCACCTGGGTCAGCCTGCACCACGGCGGCGGCGTCGGCATGGGCTACTCGCAGCATGCCGGCGTGGTGATCGTGTGCGACGGCACGCCGGAGGCGGCGGGCAAGCTCGAGCGCGTGCTGTGGAACGACCCGGCTACCGGTGTGATGCGTCATGCCGACGCGGGCTACGAGGATGCGCAGGACTGCGCGCGCGAGCACGGCCTGAACCTGCCGATGCAGGCCTGAGAACGAAAGCACGGCGACCCCCATGACCCCCAACGAAACACTGGTTCCCGGCCAGCTCGCGCTGGACCAGCTGCGGCGCCTGTGCGGCGGCGAACGCCTGTCCGTGGCGCTGGACCCCGCCTGCCGCGACGGCATCCGCGCCAGCGCCGACCTGGTGCGCCGCGCGACCGAGGGCGACGCACCGGTCTACGGCGTGAACACCGGCTTCGGCAAGCTGGCCACCACCCGCATCCAGAAGGAAGACCTGGCGGTGCTGCAGTTGAAGCTGCTGCGCTCGCACGCCGCCGGCGTCGGCGAGCCGCTGACCGAGCGCGTGGTGCGCCTGGTGCTGGTGCTCAAGGCGGCCAGCCTGGCACGCGGCTATTCGGGCGTGCGCGAAGAGGTGGTCGATGCGCTGCTGGCGCTACACAACGCGGGCATCGTGCCGGTTGTGCCGTCGCAAGGCTCGGTCGGCGCGTCGGGCGACCTGGCGCCGCTGGCGCACCTGTGCCTGCCGCTGATCGGCGAGGGCGAGGTTTTCGTCAAGGGCGAGCGCATGGGCGCGGCGCAGGCGCTCAAGCGTGCCGGCCTGGCGCCGCTGGAGCTGTCGGCCAAGGAAGGGCTGGCGCTGATCAACGGCACGCAGGTGTCCACCGCGCTGGCGCTGGACGCGCTGTTCGGCACCGAGCGCGTGTTCCAGGCCGCCATGGTGGCCGGCGCGCTCTCGCTGGACGCCGCGCGCGGCAGCGACGGCCCGTTCGATGCGCGCATCCACGCGGTGCGCGGCCAGCCCGGCCAGATCGACTGCGCGGGCGTGTACCGCGCCTTCGCCGTCGGCAGCGAGATCCGCAAGTCGCACCTGGACAACGACGACCGCGTGCAGGACCCCTACTGCCTGCGCTGCCAGCCGCAGGTGATGGGCGCCTGCCTCGACCAGATGCGCTATGCCGCCGGCGTGCTGGCGCGCGAGGCCAATGCCGTCACCGACAACCCGCTGGTGTTCGTATCCACCTCCGTTCGCCCTGAGCCCTCCCAATCCGTTCGGGCTGAGCTTGTCGAAGGGCTTCGACAAGCTCAGCCCGAACGAGGTGGCGGCGGCGAACGGGATATCCAACCCGGTGAAATGCTCTCCGGCGGCAACTTCCACGCCGAGCCGGTGGCGCTGGTGGCCGACGCGCTGGCCGTGGCCATCGCCGAAATCGGCGCCATCGCCGAGCGGCGCATCGCCATGCTGGTGGACACGGTGGTTTCGCGCCTGCCGCCCTTTCTCACGCCCGAGCCGGGGCTGAATTCCGGCTTCATGATCGTGCACGTGACGGCGGCGGCGCTGGCCTCCGAGAACAAGCCGCTGGCGCACCCGGCCAGCGTGGACAGCCTGCCCACCTCGGCCAACCAGGAAGACCACGTCAGCATGGCCACGCACGCGGCGCGGCGCCTGGCGCGCATGCTGGAGAACACCGGGCGCATCGTGGCCATCGAGCTGCTGGCCGCCGCCCAGGGCATCGAGTTCCTGCGCCCGCTGAAAAGCTCGCCGGTGCTGGAGGGCGTGCTGCGCCGCGTGCGCGCCATGTCGCCGGCGATGATGCAGGACCGTAGCCTGGCGCCCGATATCGAGGCCGTGTACCAGCTGCTGGCGCGCGGCGGCATCGGTGGCACGATTCCTGAATTCAACGCATTGCGGCTTGGCTGAAGCCGCGCTACAAAGAGATCACGTCAACGATGGAGAAGTTTTCATGAAGAAACTGGCCGCCCTTTCGCTCATCGCCTTCGCCGCCGCAGCGGTACATGCCCAGGAGACCAAGGTCGCCGTCGGCATCTCGGGCTGGACCGGATTCGCCCCGCTCACCCTGGCCAAGGAGGCCGGCATCTTCAAGAAGAACGGCCTGGACGTGAGCATCAAGAAGATCCCGCAGAAGGACCGCCACCTGGCCATTGCTTCCGGCGACGTGCAGTGCGCCGCCACCACGGTGGAGACCTGGGTGGTGTGGAACGCCAACGGCGTCGCCACCACGCAGATCTTCCAGCTGGACAAGAGCTACGGCGCCGACGGCATGGTGGTCAAGCCCGCCATCGCCAAGATCGCCGACCTGAAGGGCAAGACGGTGGCGGCCAGCGCGCCCGGCACCTCGCCCTACTTCGCCCTGGCGTGGATCCTGAAGAAGAACGGCATGTCGGTGAAGGACGTGAAGGTGGTCAACCTGGAACCGCAGGCCGCCGCCAACGCCATGATCGCCGGCACCGACGGCGTGGACGCCGCCATGACCTACGAGCCCTACCTGGGCGCGGTGCGCGCCAAGCCCGAGGCCGGCAAGATCATCGCCACCACGCTGGACTACCCGATGGTGATGGACACCTTCGGCTGCACGCCCAAGTTCCTGTCCGAGAACCCGAAGGCCGCCAAGGCGCTGACCGACAGCTACTTCGAGGCAGTGGACCTGATCAAGCGCGATCCGAAGAAGAGCTTCGAGATCATGGGCGCGGACGTCAAGCAGACCGGCGAGCAGTTCGAGGGCAGCGCGAAATACTTGCGCTGGCAGGACCGCGACGCCAACAATAAGTTCTTCTCGGGCGAGCACGCCGCCTTCAGCAAGGAAGCAGCCGAGCTGCTGCTGGAAGCCGGCATCATCCGCCAGATTCCCGACCTGACGAAGCTGGCGGACACGCGCTTCCTGAAGTAAGCCACCGACGTGCGTCCACTGCAACCCGTGAGCCCGGGCGCGCGCGTCGCGCTCGGTGCCTCCTTCTTCGTCCTGTTCGTGCTGCTGTGGTCCGCCGTCACCTTCGGCGGCCTCGTGTCCAAGACGTTCCTGGCCGACCCGCTGACCATGCTGCGTTCCGGCTGGACGCTGATGGCCAAGTACAACTTCGCCTACGACATCGGCATGACGGTGTGGCGCGTGCTCGGCGGCTTTCTCCTCGCCGCCGTGCTGGCCGTGCCGCTGGGCGTGCTGATGGGCGCGTACAAGCCGGTGGAGGCGTTCTTCGAGCCCTTCGTCAGCTTCGCGCGCTACCTGCCGGCCTCGGCCTTCATTCCGCTGCTGATCCTGTGGGCCGGCATCGGCGAGGCGCAGAAGCTGGCGGTGATCTTCATCGGCAGCTTCTTCCAGCTGGTGCTCATGGTGGCGGTGAGCGTGGGCAACACGCGGCGCGACCTGGTGGAGGCGGCGTACACGCTGGGCGCGGGCGACCGCGGCATCGTCACGCGCGTGCTGCTGCCTTCCAGCGCGCCGGAGATCGCCGAGACCTTGCGCATGGTGCTGGGCTGGGCCTGGACCTACGTGATCGTCGCCGAGCTGATCGGCGCGTCCAGCGGCATCGGCCACATGATCACCGACAGCCAGGCGCTGCTGGCCACCGACCAGATCATCTTCGGCATCATCGTGATCGGCCTGATCGGGCTGGTGACGGACTTTGCCTTCAAGGCGCTCAACCGCGCCGTGTTCCCGTGGGCGCAGATCGGCCGGTGACGACGATGAACGACTCCTCCATCCTCGCCGTCGACGGCGTTTCCAAGACCTTTGCCGGCGCCAACGGCGGCACGCTGGCGCTGCAGGCCACCGACCTGCGCGTGGCCGAGAACGATTTCATCACCATCCTGGGGCCTTCGGGCTGCGGCAAGAGCACGCTGCTGCGCATGGTGGCCGGGCTGGACACGCCCAGCACCGGCACCATCGCGCTGGACGGCAGGCCCGTCACTGGCCCCGGCGCCGACCGCGGCATGGTGTTCCAGAGCTACACGCTGTTCCCGTGGCTCACCGTGCTGCAGAACGTGTGCTTCGGCCTGCGCGAAAAAGGCATGGCGCTCGCGCAGCAGCAGGACGTCGCGCGCCAGTTCATCGCCAAGGTGGGGCTGGCCGGCTTCGAGAACCATTTCCCCAAGCAGCTGTCGGGCGGCATGCAGCAGCGCACCGCGCTGGCGCGCGCGCTCGCCAACGCGCCGCGCATCCTGCTGATGGACGAGCCCTTCGGCGCGCTGGACCACCAGACGCGCGAGCTGATGCAGGAGCTGCTGCAGGGCATCTGGGAAAGCGAGCAGAAGACGGTGCTGTTCGTCACGCACGACATCGACGAGGCCATCTTCATGGGTAGCCGCGTCGTGGTGATGACGGCGCGGCCCGGCCGCATCAAATGCGACCTGCCGGTGCCGATCGCGCATCCGCGCCATTACGCGATGAAGACCACGCCGGTGTTCATGGAGCTGAAGGCGCGGCTGACCGAGGAGATCCGGGTGGAGGTGCAGAAGGCCAGCGGGCTGGTTCACTGAAGAAAATCGCTGCGCTATTTTCTTCAGTGGTCTGATCGGTGGGGGAAGGCCCGGCGAAGCCGGCTCCTTCCCCCATGAGGGACCGCACTGCACGTTGTTCCGGGCGGTCCGTCGGGAAGGCGGCCCTGCCGCCTTCAGATGCGATTGAAGTCGCCGCCGCGGCCCAGGCC
>NZ_JACCWG010000461.1 GCF_013697775.1 Ramlibacter sp.
CCCCGGCGCCGATCCGCATGGCCGCACCGGCGCCGGCGGTGGACCGGCTCGCGGAAATCACCGGATTCATCACCGGCTGGATCGCGCAGCGCTGCCGCATCCCGCGGGAAGCGGCCGGCCTCGACACCGAGTTCGCCATGCTGGGCCTCGGCTCGATCGACTCGAGCGAACTCGCCGAAGGCCTGTCGGACCGCTTCGCGGCGGACCTCGACCCCACGGTGCTCTGGAACTACCCGAACACCCGGGAACTCGCGGCGTTCATCCACCGCAAGTTCCCCGAGCGGCCCAAGGGCGCGGCGCTCGCGGAAACGTCTTCGTGGAACGCGTTGAACACCAGTGCAGGAGCATCTCTATGTTGAGCAAGATCTTTCGCAATCCGATCGATGTCTGGCCGGCGCTGCTGGTGACGGGCCTGTTCGCCATCCTGCTTCTTCTCTACCTTTACGTGGACAGCCTCTGGCTGATGGCGGCCTGTTCCTTCCTGCTGCTGCTTCCCCGTCTTTCGGTGGTGGGCTACAACCACAACCACGTCCACACCATGACCTTCAAGAGCACGATGCTCAATCGGCTGTTGGAGGTGATCATGTTCTTCGAGACCGGCACCTCCCCGCACTCCGGGACGCTCAATCACATCATCGGGCACCACGCGTGCTACTTCAACCCGGCGATCGACACCTTGAACACGCGGCGCGCCGACGGGTCCACCCTGGGCAGGCATGAGTTCTCCTTCAGGTCGGCGCTGTGGCATTACCCGTCGTGCATCACGTTCAGCCGCGGCAAGCGCGAACTGCGCACCAAGTTCATCGCCCATCTGGCCGTCTGCCTGATCCTGCTGGGCGCGGTGGTTGCCTACAAGCCGGCGGCGGCGGCGATCGTCTTCGTGGTGCCGATGCTGATCATGCTGTACATGCTGAAGTGGTCCGCCTGGGCGCACCACAGCGGCTTGCCCATGGGAGACGATTTCACCGCGTCGCGCACGCACACCGGCAAGTTCTACAACTGGCTGACGTGGAATGCCGGCTACCACGCCGCCCACCATTTCCGCCAGGCCACGCACTGGAGCATGTTGCCCACCTATCACGCCGAACTCTCCGACAGGATCGCGGCCGACCTGCAAGGCCACGGCTGGGGCACCCGGTTCCCGCCCTCGAACATGCGCGCCGGCTGAGACGGCCTTCCTCCCCGCCCCCCACAACCTTCTGGACGACAAATGACCGAGCCCATCGCCGATCCGCGCACCACATGCCGCCAATTGATCAAGGAGTCGGTGGATCCATCGCTCTGGGAGCGAAACGAAGCCTTCACCCACAAGCTGGTCAACAACACCATCCTGGCCCACCGGCTGCACTCGCATCCCATCCTGCAGGCTTGGGAAAACAGCGAGTTCGACCTGCGCGGCATGCAGGTGGTGCACATGGAGATCCGCGCGGCCTTCCTCGAAGTGTTCAGCGAGTCCCTGCTGCGCCTGATGCAGACCACCCTGCAGCTGGAGCCCACCCTGGGCTTCAAGGCGAAGCTGGCCGCGCGTTTCCTGGTGCAGCTCAACGTGGCCGACGAGATCGGCTTCACGCTGGCGCCGGGCGCGGACGGCTCCAGCGGCCATCCCCGCCTGTCCCACTACTGGCTGCTGGCCGACGCCATGGCCAAGATGGGCCTGGACGAGGCGACCTGGCGCGCGTACCGGACCTGCCCGCCGGCGCGCGCCACCCGGGCCACGCTCGAGGGCAACCAGGGCGACCATCTGCGCCTGGCGGTGGTGCTCGCCTGCATCGAAACGGTGTTCATGCCCTACTACGGACCGTGGGGCAGGAACAGCATCCGGGTTTGCCCCTCGCTCGCGGAGCCCGGCACCTACCACTCGGTACACATCGAGGACGAGAAGGGCGATTTCGTCGACGACGACCACTCCGAGGACAGCTGGTACGTCGTCCGCCAGGCACTGGTGCCGGCGCGCTACGAGGAGATCGAGCGGTTGACCACAGAATCGCTGGACACCTGGGCGCAGCTGTTCGACTTCCTGCTCACGCAGCGCCGGCAGCTCCAGTAATGGCGCATGCACCGTCGGCGGTGGCGGTGATCGGCGCCGCCTGCCGTTTCCCGTGTGCCGACAGCGTGGACGCGTACTGGCAGCTGCTGCTGGCGGGAAAAGCGGTCGCGGCCGAGCCGGCCGCCGACCGGCTCGGCCTGTGGTCGGTGATGCGCGACCCGCAGCTCGCGCCGCGCATCACCACGCTCAAGGGCGGCTACCTGCGCGACATCGCCGGATTCGACGCCGACTATTTCAGCATCTCGCCGCGCGAGGCGGCCAGGCTCGATCCGCAACAGCGCCTGCTGCTGACGGCGACGCACGACGCGCTGGAGGATGCCGGCTTGACCCGCGAGGCCCTGCGCGGGCTGGGCGTGGGTGTCTTCGTCGGCGCGGGCAGCAACGATTACATGCTGCTGGGCAGCGGCAGCAAGCCCGCCATCGATGCCTACCACGGCATCGGCAACTCGCACGGCCTTCTGGCGAACCGCATCTCGTACTACTACAACCTCAAGGGGCCGAGCCTGACAGTCGATACGGCGTGTTCGTCCTCGCTGACGGCCTTGCACGTCGCGCTGCAGTCGCTGGAACGCGACGAACTCGACCTGGCGATCGTGGGCGGCGTCAACGTCATCGTCTCGCCCGACCTGACGCTGTCTTTCTCGCAGGCGTCCATGCTGTCGCCGACCGGCCGCTGCAACACCTTCGGCGCCCATGCCGACGGCTATGGCCGCGCCGAGGGCGTGGGCGTCATCGTCCTGGCCCGCGCGGCCGATGTCTCCAGGTTCGCTGCCCGGGCCCGCTGCGAGATCCGCGCGAGCGCGCTGAACCAGGATGGGCGCAGCAACGGCATCAGCGCACCCAACGGGCTGAGCCAGGAGCAGGTGATCCGCGCCGCCATGGCGCGTGCCGGCGTGTCCCAGCACGACCTGGCCTACATGGAAGCCCACGGGACTGGCACCAAGCTGGGCGACGCGATCGAGTTCAATGCGCTGCGCGAGGTCTTCTCGGACATGCCGCAGGCGCGCTGCCATGTCGGCTCGGCCAAGGCGAACGTCGGCCACATGGAAGCGGCCGCCGGAATGGGCGGGCTGCTCAAGGCCATGCTGATGCTCGAACACGGCATCGTTCCGCCGCATGCCGTCAGCCCGCCCTACAGCGGCGTGGTCGACAAGGCGCGCGGGCAGCTTGCGATCGCCGAGACCGCGGTGCCGCTGCGCGAGGGAGCCTGCATCGGCGTCAGCTCCTTCGGTTTCGGCGGCGCCAACGCCCACGTGATCGTGGCGCGCGGCGAGCAGCCGGACTCGCCCCCTGATGCCGCGGAGCCGGCCGCCGACGGCGGTGTGACCTTGTTGCTGCTGTCGTCGCACGGCGGCGAACTGGCCGTCGCCGATGCGCGCAGCCTGGCCGACGCGCTGGAGAGCGGGCGCGAGCCGATGCAGGCGGTGGCCTGCACGCTCGCCTACCGCCGGGACCCGCTGCGCCATCGCATCGCGGTGGCCGCCGCGGACCGGGCGGACGCGGTGCGGCAACTCAGGAGCAAGGCCACGCCTGCCGACGCGCGCAAGCCGCGCATCGCCTTTGTCTTCAGCGGCCAGGGCAGCCAGTACGCCGGCATGGGCGCGTCGCTGTACGCCGGCAATGCGAGCTTCCGGGACGCGTTCGACGACTGCGCCGCGCGCATCCGGGCACGCGCCGGCTTCACTGTCGACGACCTGCTCCACGGCGGCCCGCAGGGGGCCGAGAGGATGCTGGCCGACACCCACCTGGCCCAGCTCGCGCTGTTCTGCCTCGAACACGCGCTGGCGCGGCTGGTGATGGCCGCGGGCGTCGCGCCGGCCGCCGTAATCGGCCACAGCGTAGGCGAGATCGCGGCGCAAACGGTCGCCGGCATGCTCGACCTGGACACGGCGGTGGCGCTGGTGCACGAACGCGCCCGCTGGATGCAGGCCGCCAGTCCTTCGGGCGCGATGCTGGCCGTCTTCGCGACGCAGGCGGCGGTCGAGGATCTCATCGCGCGGTCGGGGTTGCCGATCCACTTGGCGGCGCTCAACGGCGCCGCCTCGGTGACGGTCAGCGGCGCTGGCCCGGCCATCGCGTCCTTCGAAGCGGCCGCCGGCGCGGCGGGCCTGCTGCATCGGCGGCTGCCCACCCGGCACGCCTTCCATTCCCCCGCGTTCGCGCCCGCGGCCGAACAGCTCGCGCTGTTCACGCGCACCCTGGCCACCCAGCCCGCGCGGCTGCCGCTCGTCTCCAACCTCGACGGGCAGCTCCTGCGCGACCTGCCGCCGGCGTCCGACTACTGGAGCCGCCACATCGTCGCGCCCGTCGCGTTCGCCCGGGGAATCGGCACGCTGGTCGCCGACGGCTTCGACCTGTTCCTGGAAATCGGCCCCGACCGGACGCTGTCCCAACTCATCTCGCGCGACCACGGCGCCGCGGGCGTGCAGGCCGTCGCCACGCAGCGCCGCGGCGAGGACGGCATGCTGGTGCTGCTGCGGGCCCTGGGGCGGCTGTACGAATGCCACGCCGACGTCCGGCTGGACCCGGTGCTGCCGCGAACGCGGCAGGCCCGCGTGCCGGCCCGGACGCTGGGCCAGCAGAAATTCTGGGGCCTGCCCGAGCCGGCGCCCGGTCCGGCGGCGCCGATGGCGCCGATAGCGCCGATGGCCGGGGCGCACCTGATCGCGCTTCAACTGGATGTGATGCGCAGCCAGCTGGGCGTGCTGGAACGCCGGCGGCAAGGACATGCGCACACCGATCTACACGCAACGCAAACAAGGGATGAACAACATGGCTGATGATGTCGCGGCAGGCGTCGTTTCGAAAATCGTCGAGCACATCCGCAAGGAGCTCGCGCACAGCCTGGGCCAGACGCCCCAGAGCATCGAGCCCGAGCGCCTGTTCGTGGACATGGGCGCGGACTCCATGATCCTTGCCGAGACGCTGCAGGACGTCAATCGGCGCTACAAGGTGTCGCTGGCGATCGGCGAGATTTACGAAACCGTCAACACGGTGGCCAAGGTCGCCCGCCATCTCCACGACCATGGCCAATGGGAGCCGGTGCTGCGCACGCAGGCGGCGCCAGCGGCCCAGGCCCCGCAGCCCCCCCCCGCGGCCCAGACGATCCCCGCGGCGGAGCCGCTGCCGCCGGTCCATGCGGCGTACGTGGGGGTTCTGGCGAGCCAGCCGGCGAGCGCCGACACCGGCGCCATCGAGGACATCTTCCGGCGCCAGCTGGAGCTCATGGGGCGCCAGCTGTCCCTGCTGGGCCAGTCACCCGGCCAGCCCGCGGCGCCGGCGGCCGTGGTGCAGCCAGCCGCCCCCGCCAAGCC
>NZ_JACCWG010000473.1 GCF_013697775.1 Ramlibacter sp.
GCCTGGCCCTGGCCGAGGCGCGTCGGGCCGCCGGGGACGGCGAGGTGCCGGTCGGCGCCGTCGTCGTGCGCGACGGCCGGCTGATCGCCACCGGACGCAACGCCCCGGTGCGCGGCCACGATCCCACCGCCCACGCCGAGATCGTGGCCCTGCGCGCGGCGGCCGCGGCGCTGAACAACTACCGCCTGGACGGCTGCGAGCTGTTCGTCACCTTGGAGCCCTGCGCCATGTGCAGCGGCGCCATGCTGCACGCACGCCTGAAGCGCGTGGTGTTCGGCGCGGCCGACCCCAAGACCGGCGCGGCCGGTTCGGTGGTGGACCTGTTCGCGCAGCCGCGCCTGAACCACCACACCGAACTGCACGGTGGCGTGCTGGCACAGGAGTGCGGCGCGCTGCTGAGCGAATTTTTCCTGTCACGGCGCCAGGAGGCACGCATGGCCACCCAACCCTTGCGCGACGACGCGCTGCGCACGCCGGAGGCCTGCTTCGCCGGCCTGCCGGACTACCCCTGGGCACCGAACTACCTGTCCGACCTGCCGTCGCTGGCGGGGCTGCGGATGCATTACCTGGATGAAGGTTCTGGGCAGGGGCAGGCCCTTCGACAGGCTCAGGGCGAACGGGGAGCGGCTCAGAATGATCGGGAGCTCACCTGGCTGTGCCTGCACGGCAACCCCGCCTGGAGCTACCTGTACCGCAAGATGATCCCCGTGTTCCTGCAGGCCGGCCACCGGGTGGTGGCGCCGGACCTGATCGGTTTCGGCAAGAGCGACAAGCCCAAGAAGGACGCGTTCCACACCTTCAGCTGGCACCGCCAGGTGCTGCTGGAATTCGTCGAGCGGCTGGACCTGCGCAACATCGTGCTGGTGGTGCAGGACTGGGGCGGGCTGCTCGGGCTCACGCTGCCGGTGGCTGCGCCCGACCGCTACCGCGGCATGCTGGTGATGAACACCATGCTGGGCACGGGCGACACGCCGCTCAGCCCGGGCTTCGCCGCCTGGCGCGAGATGTGCGCGAGCAAGCCTGATTTCGACATCGCGCGGCTGTTCGCGCGCGGCAACCCGCAGATGCGCCCCGAGGAATGCGCGGCCTACAACGCGCCGTTTCCCGATCGTGGTTACCGCGCCGCCACGCGCGCCTTCCCGCCGATGGTGCCGGACGGCCCCGATGCCGACGGCGCGGCCGTGTCGCGCCAGGCGCGCGAATTCTTCTCTGGCCCGTGGACCGGCCGCACCATGATGGCGGTGGGCGTGCAGGACCCGGTGCTGGGCCTGCCGGTGATGCAGGCGCTGCGTGCGTCCATCCGCGGCTGTCCGGAGCCCATGCGGGTGGAGCAGGGCGGGCACTTCGTGCAGGAGCACGGCGACGAAATCGCGCGCGCCGCGGTGGGATACTTCGCGGCGTGACAAAACGCATCTACATCTTTTCCCCCTCCAGCGCGATCCGCGACAAGGCCGTCGTGCGGCGCGGCGCGGCGCGCCTGAAGGCGCTGGGCCACGAGGTCGAACTCGACGAGGCGGTCTTCGCCATCCACATGCGCTTCGCCGGCGACGACGCAACGCGGCTGGCCGCGATCCACCGGGCTGCTGCCAGCGGCGCCGACGTGGCGCTGATCACGCGCGGCGGCTACGGCCTCACGCGCCTGCTGCCCGGCATCAAGTACAAGGCGGTGGCCAAGGCCGTCCACGGCGGCATGCGCTTTGTCGGCCTGTCGGACTTCACCGCGTTCCAGAACGCTGTGCTTGCCAAGACCGGCGCGGTCACCTGGTCCGGCCCGGCGCTGGGCGAGGACTTCGGCGTGGAAGGCGAGCCCGACGAGATCATGCAGGCCTGCTTCGAAGATTTGGTCGACGGCCGCGGCGAAGGCACGGGCTGGCAGCTGCCGAAACCGGAGGCGCAGGCCAAGCCGGTGAACATCAAGGGCGTGCTGTGGGGCGGCAACCTGGCCATCGTCAGCGCGCTGGCCGGCACGCCGTGGCTGCCCCAGGTGAAGGGCGGCATCTTGTTCCTGGAAGACGTGCACGAGCACCCGTACCGGGTCGAGCGCATGCTGACGCAGCTGCTCTATGCCGGCGTGCTCGGCAAGCAGAAGGCCATCGTGTTGGGCCACTTCACCAACTACAAGCCGGTGCCGCACGACAAGGGCTACCGCCTGCAGACGGTGGTGGACTGGCTGCGCACGCAGGTGAAGGCGCCGGTGTTCACCGGCCTGCCGTTCGGCCACGTGCCGACCAAGGTGGCGCTGCCGGTGGGTGCCAAGGTGCACCTGGCGGTGGAGGGGCGCGACGCGTTCCTGGTGTGGGGGCACCTCCACTGAGGAGGTGATCGGACAACCCGCCGGACGGTCAGCCCATGAGCGGGCTGGGGCGCGAGTTCAGGCTGCCGGGCAACAGGCCCTGGAACATTTCGGTGATGCCCTGCACACGTTTGCGGGCTTCGGCTTCGCCATGCAGGGTGGCCAGGGCCGCCATGAGGTCGCCGCGCAGGTACCACAGGCCCTGGATGTCGTTGGCGTAGCGGATGCGGCGGGTGATCGGCGGAAAGCGCTTGGGACCGTCGGCGCCCAGCAGGGCGAGCATGGCTTCCCTGATGTCCTCGGTGCTGTTTTCCAGGATCGATTCCGAGGGCGTGGGCGCGTGCTGGCCCAGCAAGCCATAAATGCTGCTTCTAAGGTTCGGTTTCAGCCAGCGCATGGGAACTGTCGGAACGGAATGGGAAAAGAATGCAACAGAGAAGGAGACATCCTAGGTCAACTCAAGCCCAACTGTGTGACCAAGTTGACAAGAAACGACAGGTCAGACGACAAGTTGGTAACCAAGAGTGAGGATTACTGTCACGTATGAGTCACTTTAAAACGTTTGTTTGACGGACTAGTACCGCCCGCCCGAGCTCCAGCACGGTGAGCGGCGCCGAGCCTTCGGCCTTGTTGTTGCAGGTGACGTAGGCCGGCAAGCCGGCGGCGGTGGTCGCCGCGATCACTTTCGCCAGGGTTTCGCGGGTCTCGGGATCGGGGTCGACGAGGCGGTCGTACGGCTCGTACAGTTTCTTGGCCTCTTCATAGCCGTAGGCACCGTGCTTGCGGTGCAGGTTCCAGCGGCACACCAGCGGCGCCGGCCACAGCGCGCGCAGCAGCGGCAGCTGCTCCTCGATCGGCGGCATTTTGGCGTGCAGTCCCAGGCAGTAGGTGGCGCCGGCGGCTTTCAGCACGGCGGCGAAGGCGGGCGTCAGCAGCTCCGGGTTGCGCACTTCGACGGCGATCACGCCGTCGGGCGCCAGCGGTTTGACCGGCGGCAGCGCTGCCAGCATGGCCGCCAGCCGCCGCAGCAGTTCCGGAATGTCGGCCAGCCAGGACGGCGGCAGCGGACTGATCTGGAACACCAGCGCGCCGATCTTCGGCCCCAGCCCCTCCAATGCCGGCTGCACGAATTCGCTGGCCGCCAGCTCCGGGCTCAGGAACGCCGGGTTGGCCTGCATGCCGCGGCCGTCCTCGTCACGCACCAGCGCATCGGCCACCAGGCTGGGGGCCTTCACGATGAAGCGGAAGTGGTCCGGCACCTGCGCGGCATAGGTCGCGTACTGGCTGGCCGTGAGCGGCCGGTAGAAGGACCGATCCAGGCTGACCGAGCGCAGCATCGGATGCTTGGCATAGGCGGCCAGCCCGTGGCGAGACAGCGTGCTGTCCGCATAGTCCTTCTCCCAGACCAGGCCCTTCCAGCCGGGGAAATTCCAGGACGAGGTGCCCATGTGCAGCCGGCCCGGCAGCCGGGCGGCCAGGTCCTCGGACTGCGGATCGGCCGGGCTGGGCTCCACGCGGGCGGCATCGCGCGGGCGCGCCGGCGGCGTGGCGCGCTTCTTCTTCTCCGGCGGGTCGCCGTCCGGAATCTCCCCAAACAGATCGGTCGTCAAAGCGCCCGGATTGTCGCCGAGGCCTGGCCCAGCGCGCGTCGGACACGGCCTCCCATGCCTTGCAGCCGCGCCACCGGCTCGTTGGCGAAGACGAAGCGGATGTACTGCGCACCATGCGTCTGGCCCCAGCCGCCCATCGGCGTCGCGCAGATCCTTTCGGCCAGCAGCCGCTCGGACATGGCGGCGCCGTCGATGCCGAAGTCGGACACGCGCAGCAGCATCGACCAGCCGCCCGCCGGCAGGCCGATGGGAAGGCCGTCCAGCTCGCGCACCAGCAGGTCGCGCCGCGCCTGCAGCTCGGCCACGTAGGCGGGCAGGGTTGCGTACGAGCTGCGCAGCGCAATGGCGGCGGCGTCCTGCGCGATGCCGACCGGCACCACCACGTTGGCCAGCGACACGGCGACGATGTCCGGCATGAAGGCTTCGGGCGCGACGATCCAGCCGACGCGCCAGCCGATCATGCGCAGCTCTTTCGAGGCGGCGCCGATGGTGATGGTGCGTTCAGCCATCCCCGGCAGGCCGGCCGGATGGATGACGGGTGCGCCGTCGAACACCAGCCGCTCCATCGCGCTGTCCAGGATCAGCAGCAGATCGTGCCGCACGCACAGCTCGGCGGCGAGCGACCAGTCGCCCGCGTCCAGCATGCCGCCCGAAGGCATCGAGGGCGACATCAGCAGCATGGCGCGCGTTCTCGGCGTCACAGCGGCGCGCAGCGCATCGCGGTCCAGTTTCCACGGCGCGCCGGGCTGGAAGGTGAACGGCACGAAGCGCGGAATGCCGCCGGCCAGGCGAATGCGGTTGAGGAGGCCCGCATAGGTGGGGTCGGTGACGATCACCTCGTCGCCGACCTCGATGGTGGCCAGCAGCACGTTGAGGATGCCCGAGAGGCCGCCCGCGCTGATGACGCAGTTGCGCTCGCCGCTGTAAGGCACGCCGGAAAGCTGGCTCACGTGCCGCGCCGCCGTGTCGCGCAGCGCGGCCTGGCCGACGAAGGGCAGGTAGCTGTTGTCGGCGTCGGTGCTGGCGGCAATGCGGGTGCGCTCGACGGCGGCGGCGTCCGGCGGAATGTCCACGTCCAGGTTCTCCAGGCGCAGGTAGTCTTCGCCGGATGCATCGGCGATCGATCCCATGCGGTCGACGCCGATGCCGGCGATGTGTTGCAGGCGCACGGGGCGGCGGCGTGAAGTCGTCATGGAAGCTCCTGTTGAATTATCTATAATAGATTATCAGATGACGACCATCAGAGTTGCAACCACAACCGCAGGCGAAGACAACACCTTGGCCGGCCGCATCAGCCGCGCACTGGCGGCGCGCATCGTCGCCGGCGCGCTGCCGCCCGGCGAGCGGCTGCGGCAGGACCACGTGGCCGCGGAATTCGGCGCCAGCCACGTGCC
>NZ_JACCWG010000041.1 GCF_013697775.1 Ramlibacter sp.
TGGAACTCCTCGAAGAGATTTGCAAGAAAACAGGTGCTGGCAAGACCATACCTTGCAAATCCCGCGCCCATCAACCCGAAAAACTGCGAGCCAGATCAACGGGTTGCGGGTTGTTCAGGGCGGACTATGCAGCTGATGCTGCAGCGAAAAATCGGGGTCAGATTCCAATTAATCCTCTGGCGAACGGTGCTGCCAGCTGGAGCAAGGCAAATCTTGCGGGCGGCAGCCACGGCATGACGGCGGTGTACGGCGGAGACGCCAACAACGCGGGGGGGGGGTAATTGGGGTCAGACTCTAATTCTTGACCATCGATGATTTTGCGCGCCGGCCTGGCGTGACCACCTGCATGCCGTATGCGCAGTCGCTGATCGGCATGCAGCAGCTGCAGGCGCGCGTGCTGGTCAAGCCCACCATCACCCGCAAGTTCCTGGTGTGGACGCGGCGCGACCGGCAGCTGTCGCTAGCAGCAGCAGGCTTCAGGCAATTCCTGCAGCGGTTTCTGGGTGCGGATGCGCGCTATATGGCGACGGCGAAGCCTGTGCGGCGCGCGCCGGCCGCACAGGCGCGGACACGCCCATCGGGTGCCCTGTGAGCCGGGCGAACTCCAGCGGATCGTGCGAGCAGAACAGTTGCACCTCGTCGCTCTTGTGGCTGTGCAGCGCGCGCAGCCGCCGCTGGTTGGCAAAGCGCGCGCGGCGGTCCTTTTCCACCATGGTCTGGTAGAAGCGCAGGCCCGGCGTGCAGTACGGGTCCTTTGCGTCCATCTCCTGGTGATAGAAGTAGGCGTCGCCCGCGTTCAGTGCCCAGCTGCCGTCGTCGCGCCGGATCGCTACGCCCGCATGGCCGTGCGTGCGACCCGGCAGCGGCACCCAGTGGGGCACCCAGGCCAACTGGCGCGTGTACGACGGGCCCGGCGGCGAGCCGTGGCACGGCTTCGGCGCGGTGCGCCAATTGCAGGGCCTGCCGCCCGAGTTGCCGCGGATCGAAGCCTATGCGCTCGATCTGCCGGATGGCCGTCATCTCCTCGCGGAACTCGGGGCTCACCAGCGCCAGGAAGAACTTGCTCAGGCACGTGCGCGGATCGGCCACGTCGCGCAGGCCGAAGCCGGTGTCGACCAGCACCAGCGAATGCGCTGTTTCCAGGAACAGGCAGTGGCAGCACAGGCGGAGGTTCGCACGGCTGGGGCACACTGCGCGAAGAAGGATGATGCGATGAAAAAGATTCTCGGATCGGTGGTCGAAGCCATCGGCAACACGCCGCTGGTGCGGCTGGACCGCCTGACGCGCGCGCACGGCGTCGAAGGCACGATCCTGGCGAAGCTGGACTACCTGAACCCCGGTTTTTCCAAGAAGGACCGCGCCGCGCTCGGCGTCATCGAGGAGGCCGAGCGCAGCGGGGACTTGCGGCCGGGGCAAGCGGTGGTGGAGCTCACGTCCGGCAACATGGGCACCGGGCTGGCGATCGTCTGCGGCATCCGCGGCTATCCGTTCGTGGCGGTCATGTCCAAGGGCAATTCCGAAGAGCGTGCGCGGATGATGCGTGCGCTGGGTGCGGAAGTGGTGCTGGTGCCCCAGGCGCGCGGCTCGGTCGTGGGCCAGGTGTCCGGGGAGGACCTGGCGCTGGTGGAGCAGGCGGCGCAGCGCATCACGGCGGAGCGCGGCGCATTCCGGGCCGACCAGTTCCAGCGCGACGGCAACTGGCTGGCGCACTACCGCGGCACCGGCCCGGAGTTGTGGGACGCCACGCAAGGACAGATCGACGGCTTCGCCGACTTCCTGGGCTCCGGCGGTACCTATGCCGGCGTGACCAAGGCGCTGAAGGAACGCAATCCGGCGATCCGCTGCTTCGTCGTCGAGCCCGCCGGGGCGGCGGTGGTCGCGGGGCAGGAGGTCACGCAGGCGGGGCATCCGATCCAGGGCGGCGGCTATGCGATGGCGGACCTGCGGTTCCTGCAGGGCGTGCCGGTCGATGGTTTCCTGCAGGTGTCGGGTGACGCGGCGCGGCGGATGGCGCGCGAACTGGCCGCGCGCGAGGGCATCTTCGGCGGGTTCTCGGCGGGCGCGAACGTGGCGGCGGCGCTGCGGCTGCTGCAGGGCGAGATGCGCGGCAAGACGCTCGCCGTGGTCATCTGCGACTCCGGTTTGAAGTATCTGTCGACCGATTTGTGGGATTAGCTTCCCACTCCAAGCCTACTTGGACTGCGTCAGCTGCCCCATGTTCAGGATGCGCGGCAGGGCGTCGATGCCGATGGTGGCACCGTCGGGCCGCTCGTCATTGACTTTGCCCGACAGCACCGCGTGCGGCTGGTCCGCGCTGGTCAGCATCGTGATCTTCATGTGCTCGCCGTTGGGAACCAGGTCCTTCACGTCCGTGATCCAGTCCCCTTGCATGAACGCGTCGAGGAATTGGTAGCAGTCGCTGCAGATCCGGAGTTCGTGCGAATGGAGGTGCAGGATCAGCAGCTTGGGAATGTGTCCTTCGCCCAGGATCTGGCCGACCTGATTGGCGATCACGGAGGCGAACCGCGGCCCCTGCATCTGTTCGGCCTTCACCACCATGTCGCGTTCGCTGTGATAGCGCGCGGCGACGTCCTTCAGCGCCTCCTGGTTTTTGTATTTCCCCTCGCCGTCGATCAGGCGGCCGATCGCATACATGTCGTTCAGGTCCTGCGGCTTGTACTTGCCGAAGTCGGCGCTGTGGAACTTCTTGAAGCCCTTGACCGAGAAGTCTTGCTGCTGCAGCGCCTGCTTGCCATCCTGGTAGTGCAGGCTCATGCTGAGCTTGACCGAGTTGCCCCGGAAGCCGCCCGACTCGTCCGATTTCTTGTGCAGCGGCTGGTGCTTGGCAAACCCGTCGATCGCGACGCTGCCGAGCTCCTCGCCGAAATCCACCTTGAAGCCGGTGCCGCGCAGCCACGGCCTGTCCTTCGGCTGGACCTTGTCCGTGTTGCCGATCCCGAGTCTGTTGTTCACGAAATGCCCGGGATCGATCGGTGACTTCTCCTCGATCTTCGGCACCTCCTTCGGAGGATCGAAGGAGGTGTCGCCGATGCTGTTGATCCACACCGTGCCGTTGTTGAGGTTCTTGTAGTCGACCTCGACATTCGCGTCCAGCAGGCGGGGCTCGATGGCGTCCAGGTTGGCGATGGTGTAAGGCCCGTGGCCGCCGGTCTTGGAGAAGATGACCCATCGGGTCTTTTCGCTCTGGTAGACGACGCCTTTGGTGCGCTGCACGGTCGCGGTCCGCTGAACCGAAGCGCCGCCAGCTCGGGACAAGATGCCCTCGGCGGAAGGCGGCGCGTGGCGGTCCGCCATGGCTTGCAGCGCCTGCAGCTTGCGGGCCTGCGCGCTGGCGCCGGCGCCCTGCTGCAGCCGCCGCTGCGCCAGCGTGGCGGATCGCCGATCGGCAAAGGATTGGGCAGGGGCACGCCACGCACCGGAACGCGCCGCGCGCGTGTTGTCCGAGGCCGAGTCCGTCCGGTGGGTTGCTGTGTGTCGTTCCAATGCCGCCTCCTGTCGCGCCGTGTCGCCGCGCCTCGCTGCATGCTAAGCGAGATCGCCGCCGGCGGCCATCGGCGATCCGCCGAGAATAGGGGGCTCGACCCATGTCCACGCTCCTTCCCCTCCCCTACCTCCACGGCTACCCGCCCGAGCTGCTGCAGCAGGTGCATGGCCTGATCCAGTCCGGCCGGCTGGCCGAGGTCGTCGCGCAGCGCCATCCCGACGCGCATACGGTGCAGACCGAGCGCGCGCTGTACGACTACGTGGGCGAACTCAAGTCGCGCTTCATGAAAAGCGCGCCGCCGGTGGCCAAGGTGGCCTACGACGCCAAGCTGCACATCGTGCGCAACGCGCTGGGAACGCACAGTGCCGTGTCGCGCGTGCAGGGCGGCCGGCTGAAGGCCAAGCGCGAGATCCGCGTGGCCGCGCTGTTCAAGGAGGCGCCGGCCGACTTCCTGCGCATGATCGTGGTGCACGAGCTGGCGCACCTGAAGGAGAGCGAGCACGGCAAGGCGTTCTATGCGCTGTGCCTGCACATGGAGCCGCATTACCACCAGCTCGAATTCGACCTGCGGCTGTGGCTCACGGCGCGGGAGCTGGCGCGGGCCGACCGGGCGGCGCGGCCCTGACCGTTTCAGGCCGGCTGTGCCGATTGGGCCGCCTGCGCCGTGATCTCGTAGGAATGCAGCCGCGCCTGGTGGTCGAAGATCTGCGAGGTGACCATCAGCTCGTCGGCCCCGTGCGCTCGACGAACGCGTGCATCGCCTGGCGCACCGTGGCCGGTGAGCCGATTGCGCTGCACGACAGCACGCCGTCCAGCATGGACCGCGCCTGCGGGGGCAGGTTCTCCAGGTACCCCGGCAGCGGCGGCTGCAGCTTCGAGGGGCGGCCGGTGCGCAGGTTCACGAAGGCCTGCTGCATGGAGGTGGCCAGCACGGCGGCCTGTTCATCGGTGTCGCCAGCGAACACGTTGAAGCCCAGCATCACATAAGGCTTGTCCAGCTGCGCCGATGGCTTGAAGGTGGCGCGGTACAGCGCAATGGCCTCCATCATCTGCCCCGGCGCGAAGTGCGAGGCGAAGGCGTAGGGCAGGCCCAGCATCGCGGCGAGCTGCGCGCCGAACAGGCTGGAGCCCAGGATCCACACCGGCACCTTGGCGCCGCGCCCGGGCACCGCGCGGATGGTCTGGCGCGGCGCGTCGGACATCAGGTCCATCAGCTCCACCACGTCCTGCGGAAACGCGTCCGGGTCGCTCGCCAGGTCGCGCCGCAGCGCGCGCGACGTGGCCTGGTCCGAGCCCGGCGCGCGGCCCAGGCCCAGGTCGATGCGCCCGGGATAGAGCGCCTCCAGCGTGCCGAACTGCTCGGCGATCACCAGCGGCGAGTGGTTGGGCAGCATGATGCCGCCCGCGCCGACCCGGATGGAGTGCGTGCCGCCGGCCACGTGCCCGAGCAGCACCGCAGTGGCGGCGCTGGCGATGCCCGGCATGCCGTGGTGTTCGGCCATCCAGAAGCGCCGGAAGCCCAGCCGTTCGGCGTGCTGGGCGAGCGAGAGCGAGTTGCGGAACGACGCCGAAGCGTCGCTGCCTTCGGCGATGGGGGCGAGGTCGAGGACCGACAGGGCGATGGGCATCCGGCCCAGATGGGGATGGGCCCGCCATCGGCAAGGGCGGCCGTGCGCCGGATGCAACAATCCCCGCATGGACGACGCATTCGAATCTGACGACGGCAGCGAGCAAGAGGCCATTCGCGAACCGCGCCGGTGGCGCGACAACGGCTGGACGGCCCAGGTGATCAAGAACGAGGACGACGACGGCTGGGCGGTGGCCATGACGCCCGACGGCCAGGTGGAGCCGGCGCTGGTCGGCCCCTGGACCATGGGGCGCGACAAGAAGAACCCCAAGCCGCTGGACACCGCGGCGTTCAACACGCTGGTGAAGACCGCCGCCGAGTTCGTGCGCCGGCACGAGCAGCAGCTGCATGCGACGCTGCACCAGCAGATCGAGATCTCGCACGCCGGCGGGCGCGTGACGGTCACCTTGGACATCGAGCCGGACGAGGAGTCGCCTTCGGCGAAGCTGCGGGCGACGGATGCGGCGGGTGAGGTGCTGGGGGAGGCGAGCGTGTCGCCGGGGTTCAAGCTGACGCGGGCGAGGGCCGAGGCCTGGGCGCACGCGGAGTTCAGCGCCCAGTCGGTCCGGTAGTCCGCTTCGTTCGGCGGGTGCCCGCTTGCATCAGGCGCAAGCAGCGGGCGGTTCGCGCGCGGCCAGAAGCCTGGCCGCATTTTCGACGGCGGCCGGCCCCAACTCCTTGAGGAGGGCGCGCGTGCGCACCACCGTCGGGTGGTCCGCGTGCTCACCCAGGCGTGCCAGCGGATTGAGCCGCGACGCGCGCGCCCAGGCGGCCAGGGCCGGATGGGCGGCACGCGCCCGCTCCGCGGACAGCAGCGCGAGGTAGGCACTGAGATAGTCGGCGCTCTCGTCCCAATAGGAAATCGGGCGGCACAGGCGGTTCTTTTCCTCGTCGCTGCCGATCATCGCCTCCGCCACGCCCAGCAGGGCGAACTGGTGGCTGGCAAACCCCCACATGGTCGGCTGCACGGTCAGGCGCCCGGCTTCGAAAATCGGGCGCAGCGGCGGGCGCACCAGGCCAGCTGCGGCGCAGTGCACGTGCACTGCGCCTTCGGGCGTCGCGATCTCGCCGCCGTCCAGCACCATGGCGCCGCGCCCGATGCGCCGCACCCGGCCGAGCCGCACCACGTCCTTGATCTGCCGCAGCAACGCGATTTCCTGCTCGCTGGCGATGGCGCCGTGCAGCATGGTGGGTATCACGCCCGTGTCCACGCGCAGGAAGAAGCCGTCGGCTTCCAGCCGCAGGAACAGGTCGTCCACGGTGGTGGCCTGCGCCATGGCCTGGAACTGCAGGCCGATCCCTGCGTAGAACTCGGGAAGCAGGGTGTGCGGCTGGTGGAAGCGGCGGTTGAGCCACCAGCCTTCGCGCGGCTTCACCCAGCGGATGGACGCCGCGGGCACGCCGCCGGTGAGCAGCCACACGCAGGTATCCATCGCCGTCTTGCCCCCGCCGATCACGACGAAGCGCCCGGCAGGTTCGGGCTGGCGGGCCACCTCGCCGGCGGGGATGCACCGCACACCCTCATCCACTTCGAAGGGGGGTGCGCTGACGGCCGGAACGCGGCCTTCCAGATAGGCCGTGTCCACGAGCTTGCGGCGCACGCGGATCTCGCGCGTCGCGCCGGTCAGGCGGCAGGCAAAGCGGTGAATCCCGCCTTCGTTGCCCAGGTAGTCGCTGCAGGGAAAGTGGTGCACCCGCCCCGTCGGCAGGAAGTGCTCCTGCATCACGTTGGCGAAGTAGTGGCGCAGCTCGTCGGCGCCCGCCATCTCGTAGAAGCCGGCATGCAGGCCCGCCTGGTCGAGGGCGTCCGCGCCCAGCGGCACCGAGTCCACCCCATAAAACGCGGAGGGCTGGTGCAGCCGCACGAAGGGATACGCATCCAGCCAGTGCCCGCCCGGCGCATGGCGGCGGTCGACCAGCGTGATGCGCGCGTCGGAGTGCGACAGCAGCGCGTCGGCCACCGCCATGCCCGCGGCTCCGGTCCCGACGACGAGGTAGTCCGTTTCCATCTGGTCCGGCATGGCGTGCTCCTTGGGTCCGCTGGGGGACGAATCCGCAAGAGCCACCTGCGGCTGCCCGATCGCGCATCGTACGGTTCAATGCCGCGCGCGTCGAGCAGATCGCACCGCCGCGTTACCGCCTTCAAGCCATCCGACCCGGCTTCGCAAACAGCGGCGACGTCGCACTCGCCATCGCCAGCTGCTGCGCCGCTGCCACCAGCGGCTCTCCCAGCTCTTGCATTCGCGCAGGTGTCAGCCGCAGCAGCGGCCCCGCAATCGTGATCACCCCCACCGCATCCTGCCCCCGCCGCAGCACCGGCGCCGCCATCGCGCTCATGCCCGGCGCGTACATCTCCGCCATCATGCTGAAGCCGCGCCTCCGGTTTTCGTCCAATAGCTTGCCCAGCGCCTTGAACGTCGTCGGTGCCTTCGGCCCGTATTCCTTCGGACTGCCGAAGCCCTGTTTCGCCACCAGCTCCGTCGCCCGCTCCTCCGACAGCGTCATCAGCCACGCGTGCCCGCCCGCGCTGCACGACAGCCGCACGTCGATGCCCATGTCGGGGTCGTAGCGCAGGCCGGCGCGCGCGCCCTGCGCCTTGGCCACGAAGGTGAGGCGGTCGCCGTCCACCAGCGCCAGGCGCACCAGCTCGCCGCAGGTGTCGGCCAGCCGGTCGATGATGGGCTGCGCGATGTCGACGATGCCGGCGCCGCCCAGAAAGCTCAGGCCCAGCGCTGGCAGCTTGGTCGTCAGCGCGTAGTCGCCGTGCGCGCGCAGCTGGCGCACGTAGCCGCAGCGCACCAGCTCCGCCAGCAGCCGGTGGCAGGCGCTGCGCGGCATGGCAAGCTCGTCGGCCAGTCCTGACAGGGCAAGGCCTTCGGGCGCTTGCGCCAATGTCTCCAGGATGCGCAGGGTACGGTCCACCGTGCCGGTGGCGCCTGCTTCGTTTGCTGCCATGTGAAATGGATTTCCAGTCCGGAACACTGTTCTACAACCAGTTCCATCATGCCGCATCAAAAGACAGAACAGGAGACACCATGAAAGCGGTTTCGCGGCACGCCATCGGCGCCGTCCTCTTCCTCGCTGCCTTCGCCGCCGGCGCGCAGGACATCCAGGAACGCACCATCAAGTTCGGCCACCTGAACAACACCGACCACCCGGTCAGCATGGGCGTCAAGCGCTTCGCCGAGCTGGTGGCGGCCAAGAGCGGCGGCAAGCTCAAGGTGCAGGAGTTTCCCTCCAACCAGCTGGGCAACGAGCTGCAGCAGCAGTCCGCGCTGCAAGGCGGCGTGCAGGAGATGTCGGCGCCGGCCACCACCTCGCTGGCCGGCATCGTCAAGGAATTCGGCCTGGTTGACTTTCCGTTAGCTGTCGCGAATTACGCACAGGCCGATGCGCTGCTGGACGGCCCGTTCGGCCAGGCGCTGATCGCCAGGCTGCCGGAGAGGGGCCTGGTGGCGCTCGGCTACTGGGACCTGGGCTTTCGCAACGTCACCAACAGCAAGCGGCCGATCACGAAGCCCGAAGACCTGGACGGCCTGAAGATCCGCGTGATTCCCAACCCGGTGTTCCTGGACACGTTCAAGGCCTTCAAGGCCAACCCGGTGCCCATGCCCTTCGCCGAGCTGTTCGGCGCGCTGGAATCGAAGGCGGTGGACGGCCAGGAGAACCCGTTCGCGGTGATCCTGTGGAACAAGTTCTTCGAGGTGAACAAGTTCGTCAGCGCCACCAACCACGTGTACGCGGCCAACATCGTGCTGGTCAGCAAGAAGTTCTGGGACAAGCTCTCGCCCGCCGAGCAGAAGATCATGAACGACGCCGCCGCCGAGACGCGCGGCTACCAGCGCCAGGTGAGCCGCGCCGCCGCGGCCAAGGCCGTCGGCGAACTGCAGGCCAAGGGCATGCAGTACAACGAGGTCAGCCCCGCCGAGCAGGCCCGCATGCGCGAGATCGCGCGGCCGGTGACCGAGAAGTTCGCCGCCACTTACGACCCAGCCATGGTCAAGCTGTACCAGAGCGAACTGGCGCGGGTGCACAAGTGAGCGAGGCGCTGCGCATCCTGGTGCTGCACGGGCCCAACCTCAACCTGTTTGGCCGGCGCGAGCCGCACATCTACGGCACCACCACGCTGGCCGAGATCGACCAGCGGCTGACCGCGCTGGCCGGCGAGCTGGGCGGCGTGGAGCTGGAGATCTTCCAGTCCAACCACGAAGGCGCGCTAATCGACAAGTTCCACCAGAACATCGACACCGCCGCCGGCGCGCTGCTCAACCCCGCCGGGCTCACGCAGCACGGTGTGCCGCTGCACGACGCGATCAAGGCCATGCCGTTCCCGGTGCTGGAGATCCATATGTCCAACATCGCCGCGCGCGAGAGCTGGCGCGCGCACTCCATCATCTCGCCGGCGGTGAAGGCGACCGTCCAGGGCCTGGGCTGGCGCTCGTACACGGCGGGCCTGCGGGCGCTGGTGGAAACCTTGCGCGGCTAGCGTGAATAGGGCCTGTTCACACTATTTTTACCAGATGCGTTGCAGCCAAAAAGGTCATGCGCAAGGCGCGAAACGCAGCCGGACTCAAGGTCCGGCAAGGCTTCGCAACGCGGCGCATGGCCTTTTTGGCCGCAACCCGAAGGGAACGCGATGAAAACCGCGCCACTCGTCGTTGCACTCCTAGCCAAGGCGACCAGCCTTGGCGTCGTCCTGCGCCTAGATTGGCGCGGTTTTCATTGCGTTCGCACTGGCAAAAATAGTGTGAGCAGGCCCTAACATCGGGGCAGGAGACAGCGCAATGCTCGATAAAGCCATCGACCGGCTGTGCCGCTTGTTCGCCCTGCTGATGGTGGCCTGCCTCGCCGGCATGGTCGTCATGGTGTTCGGCAACGTGGTGCTGCGCTACGGGTTCAACTCCGGCATCACGGTGTCGGAGGAACTCTCGCGCTGGCTCTTCGTGTGGATGACCTTCCTGGGCGCCGTGGTGGCGGTGCGCCGGCACGCGCACCTGGGCACCGACACGCTGGTGTCGCGCCTGCCGCCCGCGGGCAAGAAGATCTGCTTCGTCATCGGCCACCTGCTGATGCTGTGGCTGTGCTGGCTGATGGCGCGCGGCGGCTGGCAGCAAACGGTGATCAACGCCGGCACCACCAGCGCCGTGATGGAAGCCTCCATGGCCTGGTTCTATGCCAGCGGCGTGCTGTTCGCGGTGCTGGCGGGCGTGATCATCGCGCACGAGCTGTTCAAGCTGCTCACCGGCCGGCTGGATGATTCCGCGCTGGTGGGCATCGCCGAATCGGAAGACGTGCCGCACGGGGAAGCCCCATGACCATCGCCATTTTCCTGGGCGCGCTGCTGGGCGCCATGGCGCTGGGTGTGCCGATCGCGTTCTCGCTGCTGGCCTGCGGCGCCGCGCTGATGTGGCACATGAACATGTTCGACCCGCAGATCCTGGCGCAGAACACGATCGAGGGCGCCAACAGCTTCCCGCTGCTGGCCGTGCCCTTCTTCATGCTGGCCGGCGAGATCATGAACGCGGGCGGCCTGTCGCGGCGCATCGTCAATTTCGCGATGACGCTGGTCGGCCACGTGCGCGGCGGCCTGGGCTACGTGGCCATCATGGCGGCGGTGCTGATGGCCGCGCTCTCGGGCTCGGCCGTGGCCGACGCGGCAGCGCTGGCCGCGCTGCTGCTGCCGATGATGAACCGCGCGGGCTACGACACCGCGCGCTCGGCCGGGCTGATTTCCTCGGCCGCGATCATCGCGCCGGTGATCCCGCCCAGCATCGGCTTCGTGGTGTTCGGCGTGGCGGCCAACGTGTCGATCTCCAAGCTGTTCCTGGCCGGCATCGTGCCTGGCCTGCTGCTGGGCGCGGCGCTGTGGCTCACCTGGTGGTGGCTGGTGCGCAAGGAAGACATCAAACCGGCGCCGCGCGCCAGCCGTGGCGAGGTGCTGGCTTCGCTGCGCGACGCCGCTTTCGCGCTGGTACTGCCGCTGATCGTGGTGGTGGGGCTGAAGTTCGGCGTGTTCACGCCGACCGAGGCCGCCGTGGTGGCCGCCGTCTATGCGCTGTTCGTGGCCACGGTGGTGTACCGCGAACTCAAGCTGTCGCAGCTGTACGGCCTGTTCCTGGCGGCGGCGCAGACCACCGCCGTCATCATGTTCCTGGTGGCCGCGGCCATGGTGTCGGCCTGGATGATCACGGTGGCCAACCTGCCGGGCGAGCTGGTGGCGCTGCTCAAGCCGCTGCTGGACCAGCCCATGCTGCTGATGGTGGCGATCATGGTCGTGACCATGCTGGTGGGCACGGCCATGGACATGACGCCGACCATCCTGATCCTGACGCCGGTGTTCATGCCGCTGGTCAAGGCGGCGGGGATCGACCCGGTCTATTTCGGCGTGCTGTTCATCATCAACAACGCCATCGGCCTGGTCACGCCCCCGGTGGGCACGGTGCTGAGTACAGTGGCGGGTGTGGGCAAGGTGAGCATGGACGAGGTGACCCGGGGCGTGTGGCCCTTCATGGTGGCGCAGTTCGCCGTCATGTTCCTGATGGTGTTCTTCCCGTCCCTGGTCATGGTGCCGGCCCGCTGGTTCTACGGCTGACGCTTGGCCCCGCGCGCACCGCGCATCCCAGGCACAACAGGAGACAGACAGCATGAAACGCAGCTTCCTCAAGAGCGCCCTGGCACTGGCCCTGGTGGCCGGCCTCGGCCTGGCGCAGGCCCAGGCGCAGACCAGGACCATCAAGTTCGCCAACCAGAACGCCAAGGGCCACCCGGTGGTGATGGGCATGGAGAAGTTCGCCGAACTGGTGGAGTCGCGCTCGGGCGGCAAGCTGAAAGTGCAGATTTTTGCCGGCGGCGCGCTTGGCAGCGACCAGGCCAACGTGTCCGCGCTGCAGGGCGGCACGCTGGAAATGGCGGCCATGAACTCCGGCATCTTCGCCAGCGTGGTGAAGGACTTCGCCATCTACGACTTTCCCTTCCTGTTCGACAACGGCAAGGAAGCCGACGCGGTGGTCGACGGCCCGTTCGGCACCGCCTTGCACCAGAAGCTGGAAGACAAGGGCCTGGTCGGCCTGGCCTACTACGAGCTGGGATTCCGCCAGCTCACCAACAGCAAGCGGCCGATCGCCAGGGTGGAGGACATCGCCGGCCTCAAGCTGCGCGTGATCCCCAACCCGATCAACGTGGACTGGGTCAGCGCGCTGGGCGCCAACCCCACGCCGCTGCCGTTCCCCGAGCTGTACGCGGCGCTGGAGCAGAAGGCGGTGGACGGCCAGGAGAACCCGGTCGCCACCATCCAGGGCGCCAAGCTGTACGAGGTGCAGAAGTTCATGACGCTCAGCAACCACCAGTACAACCCGCAGTCGGTGGTGATGAGCAAGAAGTTCTGGGACGCGCTGCCGGCCGACGAGAAGAAGATCGTGCAGGACGCGGCCCGCGAGTCGGCGAAATACCAGCGCGAGCAGTCGCGCGCCGCCGCCGCCGGCATCCTGGACAGCCTGAAGAAGAGCGGCATGCAGGTGACGGTGCTGCCGCCCGCCGAAGTGGCCAAGCTGCGCGAGAAGATGAAGCCGGTGATCGCCAAGCATTCGGCCAGCGTGGGCGAGGCCACGGTGAAGGCCGTGATGGCCGAGCTGGACAAGGCGCG
The DNA here is from genome assembly GCF_013697775.1 of Ramlibacter sp. Lineage (GTDB taxonomy): Bacteria > Pseudomonadota > Gammaproteobacteria > Burkholderiales > Burkholderiaceae_C > Ramlibacter. The sequence goes on from NZ_JACCWG010000041.1 coordinate 12,775, forward strand.
CAAGTAAGCGCTGCGCGCTGCTGCCGCACCATGCGCATCGACGGCGACACCGAGGTCATCGCCCACCTCGGGTATCCCACGCATTCGTTCAAGGCGCCGCTGATCTACAACCCGTATTTCGCGGCGGCCGGCATCAACGCGCTGGTGGTGCCCATGGCCTGCCGCACGGAAGACTTCGCCACTGTGTTGCCGGCGCTGTTCCGCATGGACAACGTGCGCGGCGCGCTGGTGACCATGCCGCACAAGGTGAGCGTGCTGCGGCTGCTGGACGCCACCACGCCGGCGGTGCAGATCGCCGGCGCCTGCAACGCGGTGAAGCGCCTGCCGGACGGCACCCTGCTGGGCGACCAGTTCGACGGCGAGGGCTTCGTGCGCGGCGTGCGCGGCAAGGGGTTCGACCCGCGCGGCAAGCGCGCGCTGGTCGTCGGCTGCGGCGGTGTGGGCTGCGCGATTGCGACTTCGCTGGCGGCGACGCAGCCGGCGGCGATGGCCCTGCACGACCTGCGCGCCGATATGGCGGACGGACTGGCGCGGCGGCTGCAGCAGCACTATCCGCAGGTGGAAGTGACCACCGGCAGCAAGGACCCCGCCGGCTTCGACCTGGTGGTGAACTGCACGCCGCTGGGCATGCAGGCGGGCGACCCGCTGCCCTTCGACGTGGAGCGGCTGGGTGCGGGCACCTTCGTCGGCGAGGTGGTGCTCAGCCAGGCCATGACGCCGCTGCTGCAGGCCGCCCAGGCACGCGGCTGCCGCGTGCAGGTGGGCACCGACATGCTGTTCGAGATGATCCCCGCGTACCTGGAGTTCTTCGGCTTGCCGGCGACGACGCCAGCGCGGCTGCGGGAGCTGGCGACGCTGGACGCGTGAGCGGGCGCCGCTGGCCCTTCAGGCCTTCACGCTCCGGCGTTCTTTCCACCCGGCAGCCACCGGACCAGCACCTGGTGCAGCTGCTCCGGCTCGAACGGCTTGACGAGAAAATCGTCCATGCCGGCAGCGAGGCACTTTTCGCGGTCCTGGCGCATGGCGTTGGCGGTCATGGCAACAATCGGAATGCCGGCGCCCATCCGGCCGCGGATGATCTTCGTCGCTTCGACGCCGTCCATCACCGGCATCTGCATGTCCATCAGGACCAGGTCGTACGCGGCGACCGCGAGCCGGTCCACGGCCACCTGGCCGTTCTCCGCGATCTCCACCTGCAGCCCGAGCTCGTCGAGCAGTTCCTGCGCCACGATCTGGTTGATGTCGTTGTCCTCCACCAGCAACACGGTGCGCCCGCGCAGGTGCGTCAGCGCCGGGTTCGTTGCCGGTTGCGCGCCATGCGCGGCGAGCGCGTGCTCGCAGGGCCATGCGAGCCGCGCGGTGAACCAGAAGGTGCTGCCCTGGCCATACGCGCTCTCCACGCCGACGGCGCCGCCCATCAGCTCGGCAAGCTTCTTGCAGATCGCCAGCCCCAGCCCCGTTCCGCCGAAGCGCCGCGTCGTCGACGTGTCCGCCTGCGAGAAGCTCCTGAACAGCCTGGCGCTCTGTTCCTGCGTGAGCCCGATGCCGGTGTCGGACACCAGGAAGCGCAGCACGGCCGCGTCGCTGTCGCTGGATTCGGCTTCGACCCGGACCACGACGCCGCCTTGCTGCGTGAACTTGACCGCGTTGTGGATGTAGTTCAAGAGCACCTGCCCCAGGCGCAACGGGTCCCCGCGCAGGCGCGCCGGAACGCCGGGAGCAATGTCGAAGCGCAGGCTCAATCCTTTCGCAAGGCATTTCTCGAGCACCATGTCCTCGGCATCCTTGAGCAGTCTGGACAAGTCGAAGACGGTGTTCTCCAGGTCGAGCTTGCCGGCCTCGACCTTCGAGAAATCAAGGATGTCGTTGAGGATGCCGAGCAGGTGCTGCCCCGACGACAAAATTTTCTCGAGATAGCCGGACTGCTTGCCGGTGAGCTCGGTCTTCAGCGCCAGATGCGACAGGCCCAGGATGGCGTTCATCGGCGTGCGGATCTCATGGCTCATGTTGGCCAGGAACTCCGACTTCATGCGCGTGGCTTCCTCCGCCAGTTCTTTGGCCGCGCGCGCGGCTTCTTCCTGCTGCTTGCGTTCGGTGATGTTGCGGCTGACGGCCAGGAGGCCCACGACGGTGCCGCTGGTGTCGCGCAGCGGCGTGCGAACGACGTCCAGCAAGACACGCCTGCCGTCCGGGTAGGTCACCCATTCCTCGCTGGTGTGCCGCTCCAGGGTCCTCAGCACCATGGCGTCCTGCGCGGCGATGTCGACTGCGCGGGCCGGCGCGAAGAGCTCGTGCACGCGCTTTCCCTTGATCTGCGAAGGCGGGCGGCCACTGATCGCGGCGAACGCCTCGTTGCAGCCCAGGTATTCGCCATCGGGGCTCTTGTACACGATCATGTCGGGAATGGAGTCGATCAGGCCGGCCAGCAGTGCGCGCTGCCGCTTGACCTCGTCGGCCTGCTGCCGCTGCCGCGTCACGTCCCGGAAGCTGCAGATGAACATCCTGCGCCCATCGTCCATGGCGCGCGACACGGCCGCATCGACGAAGAGCGCGCTGCCGTCCTTGCGCCGAAAACGCGTGCGCAAGGGGGAGGGCGGGCCGTTGTCGGTCCATTCCGCGACGCCGTGCACGTCCACCGGCTTGTAGTCGAGGTCGATGTCCTGGATGAACTGCCCGCGCAGCTCCTGCGCCTGCCAGTCCAGCAGCTTGCACGCGGCCTGGTTGGCATGGGTGATGCACATCGCCTGCGCGTCGACCCACAGGATCGGGACGGCATTCTCGACAACGCTTTCGGTCAGCGCGATCTTGCGCTCCAGCGCCGCGATCGCCTGCCGGGCCTGCGCCAGCTCCTGCCGGAGTGCGTCCGGCGCCGGTGCGCACAGTGGCGTGGGTTCGCTTGTGGCAAATGAATCCATCGGAGCATGAAAGCATTTTCCCCAAGCGCAGCGCTACGGAATTCGCGTGCGGGGCTTAGGAAAAATCCCTAGCTGCCGATGGGCATGCGGGCGGTTGCGCTACGCTGCTGTCCGATGAACCAATCTCTGCATACGCTGCCCAACGGGGTGCGCCTGCTGGCCGTGCCGATGCCGCATGTCCGCAGCGCCAGTGTCGGCGTGTTCCTGCGGGTCGGCTCCAGGAACGAAACGCCTGCCAGCAACGGCATCAGCCACGTGCTGGAGCACATGGCCTTCAAGGGCACCGCCACCCGGTCGGTGCAGGCCATCAATCTCGACGCCGAGCGGCTCGGCGCGGACGTCAACGCGTTCACCAGCAAGGACACCACCGCCTACTTCATGACGGGACTGGGCCGGCACGCGGACCAGCTGCTGCGCATGACGGCGGACATCGTCCTGAACAGCACGTTTCCCGAGGCCGAACTGCGGCGCGAGCTCGACGTGATCCGGCAGGAGGCCACCGAGTACGCGGAGGACCCGCAGGAGAGCTCAGCCGACCTGCTGGACCGCGCCCTCTGGGGCGACCATCCCATGGGCATGCCGGTGATCGGCACGCTGGAGAACATCGACCGCTTCACGCGCGGCGACCTGGTGGCGCACGTGAAAGCGCATTACGTGGCCGGCAACACCGTGGTTGCGGTGGCGGGGAATGTCGATGTGGAGAGCTTCTTCACGCTGGCCGAAACGCTGTTCGCCGGCATGCCGGCGCACGCCGGCCCGCAACCGGCCGCGGTCCTGCCGGCGCCGGCCTACGTCGGGCGCGCGCTGGGGCAGCGCTTCCGGCAGGTGTCGCAGGTGTTCGTGAACCTCGCCTATCCGGTGCTGCCCCCGAGCGCGCAGGAGATGCCCCAGCAGCAATGGCGCCTGGCCGCGTCGGTCGCGGCCCTGCTGCTGGGCGGCGGCATGTCGGCGCCGCTGGCCGACACCTTGCGCGAACGGCTCGGCCTGGCCTACATGGTGCAGGCCGACCCGGAAAGCGGCGACAACTGGTTCAACATCGCCGTGCAGGCCGTGACCACCCCCGACAAGCTCGCGCAGATGGCGGCGGCCACGGGCAAGTTGCTGCGCGCCCAGGCGGATGCCATCGACCCGGTGCACCTGGAGCGCGCCAAGAACCAGCTGAGCGTGTCGCGCGTGCGCGCGTCCGAAAGCACGCACGCCACCATGGAGCGCGCGGTGGAGGAACTGTTCCTGCGGGGCGCGGTGACGCCTGCCGCGCAGGTGCTGTCGATGATCGACGCCGTCACGGCGGACGACGTGCGCGCGGTGTTCGAACGCGCGCTGATGCATCGGCCGGCACTGGCCATCACCGGCAAGGACGCGACGGCGAAAGCGGCCGGGGAGCTGGCCAAGATGCTGGTGGCGGCCAGCCGCTGAGCGGCTTAAGAGTTAAGCGCTCCGGCAGCAGAGCCTCGTGGCAGCGTCCCGTAGTTCAATCGAACATCAGTTCATAGGTACGGGAAATCAAAGCGATCGCAATTGACACTTGCTCCTGACTTGACACGACGAAAAGGCTTCCGCCTTCAACAGTGCTATTCACAACGAACGCCCAAGTCGCGGCGTCTTGAACATTCGGCTCCAAGTCCACCAGCTCAGATGCATCAGCTGCCATTCGCAAAGTAAAACCTCGCGACCTGGGAATGATTTCGACAAACCACTCAGGAGCCCGGTAAACAACGGATCGAGCGCGCGGAAGTTCGACAACGTCGCCCGAACAAGCAACGATTGCCGCGCGCACTTGGTCAAACCAGGCAGCCGCATCAACGGTCCATTTGAGATTCTCGAGTTTGTGATCGGCAGAGTGTTCAATCGCCTCCTCCAATTCGAGTTTTGCGATCATGGCCTTATCCGCATTCAGCGGTTGCCACACCGTAAGTGCGAGCTTTGCCAGCATTTCGCCGCGCTCTGCAATTTGCTTTTCGCCCCAGGTCTGCTGTTCTGCAATGCTCTTACTCAGCCATACTTGGCTGTTGACATACCCCCACACTGCGGCAGCTCGCTTCTCTGCGAAAGGCCGTGCCTCTAATTCGCTGTTAAATCCGGTGAGAGTAAGGTTGCCCAATTTATGAAGGCAACGGGCTTGTGCTGTGCGCCAATCTGGCCCAAGAGCTTCTTGCCATTCCGGCGCGAGAACCGATTTCTGCGGCAAGACGTGTTCGATTGTCAGGTTGTCCGTAATAACCTTTTCTTTGCCCGCGTTCGTTAGGCGTTCAAGCAAAAACTTCAGATTGCGCCGGCCATACAGGTCTTGGGTAGTGAGAGCCTGAAAGAAAGCCGTGTCGTCTGGAAACTCGGCTCCCTTGCCACTCCGGGCCAGTGCAGCCTTAAGTCGAGCGACAGGACGGTCGGCCGCAATCCGGCGCGCAAGTGCAGCAAATACTTGACCAGCGCTTCGCGTTTCTGCGCCAGCGATTGAGCGGCGCAGAACGTAGCTCTCTAGCACCCCTGTGGCGTCAACCATCTCATCCTCAGTTAGGGCCTTGTCATGACGCCAGCGCTCCAACAACATCATGACAGCCGGGGCCGCGACGTCGACCAACTGCTGTAGTCGACGAAGGCCATCCTTTGCATCACCCGCATTTTGCGGATTGAACATGAAGGTGCAGTAGTGCCGCCCAAATCTAAGAAGTCGCGATAGGCGCTGTTCGTTCTGTTGACTCTGTTCAGGATCGCCTGGTGCGGGATACCAGTGCCGGAATTCTCGGTACACCGCATCCAATTTCAAGGGCCTGGGTGGATTCAGTTCAAGGGTGAGGAAGTCGCGCAGGAATTTGTCGAAAGCGGCTCGATAGTGAGCACCAAACGCCTGCTCAAGTGGGTACCACCATCTTTCATACCATTCCGTCTGTCTCGGCTCGAGATGTCCCATAAGCACGTAGTTCCGCACCAGATCGGCTTGCGTCAGAGCCAGCCCCGTGGAATTCAAGCTCTCGAAGATGAGCTGTGGATTGTCCTGCCCTGGCTTTAATGCCACCGAGACAACTAGAATTCTCCGCAACCCATTGAGTACTTCTACTGGATCCACCTCGGCAAGCGCACTCTGAAAATATCGGGCGTTGGCCACTACTCTGCTTGTTGGACTGTCTGGCAGCTGTTCGCCGGCGAGCAGCGCTTGCAGCGCGCTGTTGTCCTCCCCGCGCAGCGCGAGCCGAGAGCGCAAATTCGCAGGCGAGAATTTGTTGATTAGGAACTGCTCTTCGACTGCGTCAGGTGAATCAGTAATTGCAAGCGGCTCGTCACGAACGCGCAAGCGGTCCCGGAGTACGGCCAGCAAGATGGTGCCGGTGGTGAGTCGCTGTTGACCGTCAATTACGAGCCACTGAGGTAACACTGCGCTCTGATCACTGCTGGCTACATAAACGACAGAGCCTAAGAAGTGAGACGCGCCAATAGGACGCGCAGCTACTCTTTGAATGTCCGAAAGTAGTTGAGCGCATTGCGCTTCAGTCCACGAATAGTCGCGCTGAAACACTGGGATGATGAACTGCTTCTGGCCGCTCCCAACAAGGGTGAGAAATCCTGTGTCTTCCGCTTTCATCTAATCTGCCTCCCTAATTCTGCAAATGCAAAGTGCGCTGCAGATTATGAGTGCACGTGGAAGAACAACGCGGTAAGGTGTTTCGCTAGATTTTGGGCAGGCTAGAAAATGTTCAGCGGGATCTTCAGGTAGCGCACGCCGTTGCCTTCCGCCTCGGGCAGCTCGCCGGCCCGCATGTTCACCTGCACCGCCGGCAGGATCAGCACCGGCATCTCCATCGTCGCATCCCGGGCGCGCCGCATGGCCACGAACGCGTCCTCGGCCACGCCGTCGTGCACGTGCACGTTGTCCGCCCGCTGCTGCGCCACCGTGGTCACGAAGCGCACCTCACGCCCGCCCGGCTGGTAGTCGTGGCACATGTACAGGCGTGTTTGCGGCGGCAGCGCCAGCAGCTTGCGGATGGAGCGGTACAGGAGGGCCGCGTCGCCGCCGGGGAAGTCGCAACGCGCCGTGCCGTAGTCGGGCATGAACAGCGTGTCGCCGACGAACGCCGCCGCCTCGGCGCCGCCGTCCACCACATAGGTCAGGCAGGCCGGCGTGTGGCCGGGCGTGTGCAGGGCGCGGGCCTGCAGCCCGCCGATGGCGAAGCGTTCCTCGTCTTCGAACAAATGGTCGAACTGGCTGCCGTCGGGCACGAAGTTGGCGCCGGCGTTGAACAGCTTGCCGAACACGCTCTGCACCTGGGTGATGTGCCGCCCGATGCCGATCTTGCCGCCCAGTTGCCGCCGCAGGTGCTGCGCCGCCGACAGGTGGTCGGCGTGCACGTGCGTCTCCAGGATCCACTGCACCGAGGCGCCGAGTTCGCGCACGCGCGCCACCAGCTTGTCCGCGGACGCGGTGCCGGTGCGGCCGGATTTCGGGTCGAAGTCCAGTACGCTGTCGACGATGGCGCAGTGGCGCGACCCCGCGTCCAGCACGATGTAGCTGACGGTGCTGGTGGCGGCGTCGAAAAAGCCTTCGACCTGGAGCTGCGCGGCGGCGGTGGACATGGGCGGTTCCTTGGGTGCAGGCACGCTCCCGTTATAGCAACCCTGCGCCGCCGCGCGGCGCGCCAGCGCCCTCGGCTAACCTCTCGGTGTGCAACGAGACATCTCACCCGCCACATTCGTGCAGGACATCCTGCGCAACCGCAGCAACCAGAGGATCCTGGAGCGCTGGGACCGCCTCGCGCTGCCCGATGCCTGGCTGGTCGCCGGCTGCCTGTTCCAGACGGTGTGGAACCTGCGCGCCGGCGCCGCGCCCGACGCGCAGATCAACGATTACGACCTGTTCTATTTCGACGGCAACGACTTGAGTGCGGAAAACCAGCAAGCCGTGCAGCGGCATGCCGACGCCGTTCTGGGCGACATCGGCGTGCAGGTCGAGGCGGTGAACCAGGCGCGCGTGCACCTGTGGTACCCGCAGGTTTTCGGCCACCCGTATCCGCGGCTGGCCAGCGCGCGCGACGGGCTGGACCGCTTCCTGGTGCTGGGCACCTGCGTCGGCGTGCGGCCTGCCGGCAGCGGCTGGGAGGTGTATGCGCCGTACGGGCTGGACCTGCTGTACGACGGGCTGCTGACACCCAACCCGCTGGTGGACCACGGCGCGCTGTTCGCGCGCAAGGCGGCGTCGTACCAGGCGCGCTGGCCGTGGCTGCGCATCGCGCGCGGCGCCACTCAGCCAGGCGATCCGGCAGCAAACGCGACGGCCTGAAGCCCGCCCGTGGGTGCTTCGGTGCGCGGCCAGCGCGCTGCCTCGCCAACAGGCACCGGGCCGCGCGTGGCGATGTGCTGAATGGAGCGGATCACGCCGGCATGCGTGATCCACAGCGCTTCGCCGTCCGCATCCAGCGCGCGGCGCACGTCGGCCAGCGCATCGGCCACCCGTGACAAGAGCATCGCCACGCTTTCCTTGCCGCCGAAGCGGTGCGCATCGAAGTTGGCCGTCCAGGCGTCCATGGCGGCGCGCGGAATCGCGTCCCAGCGCTGCAATTCCCAGCAGCCGAAATCCATTTCGTTCAGGCGTTGGTCAACCGTGGCGGGACCGAGGTCGGGCCGCAGCGCGTGGAGTTCGCGCGCGAGCTGCTGCGCGCGGCCCAGGCCCGACACCCGCACCGGCAGCTTGGCGGGCAGCTGTGTTGCCGCCGCCCGCGCGGCCTCGCGTGTGTGCGCCGCATCGGCCGCCACGTCGCTTGCGCCGTAGCACAGGCCGGGCGGCAGCAGCACCTCGGCATGGCGCAGCAGCCAGAGCTTCATGCGGACCAGAGCTTCATCGTGGCCCGAGTGTAGACAGGCCCGTATCATGGGCCGATGGATGCTGGCGACCCGTTCGACCTGCAGCGCTTCGTCACCGCACAAGCGCCGGTGATGCCCGCCGTCATGGCCGAGCTGAAGGCCGGCGCCAAGCGCAGCCACTGGATGTGGTTCGTGTTCCCGCAGCTCGCCGCGCTGGGCCGCAGCGGCACGGCCAGGCACTACGGCATCGCCTCGCTGGACGAGGCGCGCGCCTATCTCGCGCACCCGGTGCTGGGTGCGCGCCTGAAGGACTGCTGCCGCGTGCTGCTGGGCGTGCCGGGCCGCAGCGCCCACGCCATCTTCGGCTCGCCCGACGACCTCAAGCTGCGCTCCTGCCTGACCCTGTTCCACCGCGCCGATCCCGCCGAAAGCCTGTTCGCCGAGTGCCTTGCCCGCTACTACGGAGGTGTCCCCGACGCTGCCACGGCCGGCCTTCTGGGCACGGGCGGCGGCAGCGCCGAAGGTGCATACTCTCGACCGCTATGACCTACCCCCACACCCAGCTCTTCATCGACGGCAGCTGGGGTCCGGCTGCCGAAGGCCGCACCCTGCCCGTGTTCAACCCCGCCACCGGCCAGGAAATCGGCCGCGTAGCCCACGCCACCAAGCCGGACCTCGACCGTGCCGTGGCGGCCGCGCAGAAAGGCTTCGAAACCTGGCGCGACATGACCGCCGCCGACCGCAGCAAGATCATGCGCAAGGCCGCCGGCTTCATGCGCGAGCGGGCCGGCGAGATCGGCCGCCTGATGACGCAGGAGCAGGGCAAGCCGCTGGCCGAAGCCAAGGGCGAGGCGATGGCCGCGGCCGACATCATCGAATGGTTCGCCGAAGAGGGCTTCCGCGTCTACGGCCGCATCGTGCCTTCGCGCGGCAACCTGGCGCTGCGCCAGATGGTGTTGAAGGACCCGGTCGGCCCGGTAGCGGCGTTCACGCCCTGGAATTTCCCCATCAACCAGGTGGTGCGCAAGGTCGGCGCCGCGCTGGCGGCCGGCTGCTCCATGCTGGTCAAGGCGCCGGAAGAGACACCGGCCGGCCCGGCCGCGCTGATCCAGGCGTTTGCCGATGCCGGCCTGCCGCCCGGCGTGCTGGGCCTGGTGTACGGCACGCCCGCCGAGATTTCCAGCTACCTGATCGCGCACCCGGTCATCCGCAAGATTACTTTCACCGGCTCCACGCCGGTAGGCAAGCAGCTGGCCGCCATGGCCGGCCAGCACATGAAGCGCGTGACGATGGAGCTGGGCGGCCACGCCCCGGTGATCGTCTGCGAGGACGCCGACATCGCGCTGGCCGTCAAGGCCGCCGGCGGCGCCAAGTTCCGCAATGCCGGCCAGGTCTGCATCGCGCCCACGCGCTTTTTGGTGCACGAGAGCGTCAAGAACGACTTCGCGCAGGCGCTGGCCAAGTATGCGCAGGGCCTGAAGGTCGGCGACGGCCTGGCCGAAGGCACGCAGATGGGCCCGCTGGCCAACCCGCGCCGCCTGACCGCCATGGCGGAATTCCACGAAGACGCGGTGAACAAGGGCGCCCAGGTGCTGGCCGGCGGCAAGCGCATCGGCGATGCCGGCAACTTCTGGGAGCCGACCGTGCTGGCCGACGTGCCGCTGGAAGCCAAGATCTTCAACGACGAGCCGTTCGGCCCGGTGGCCGCGATCCGCAGCTTCACCAAGCTGGAAGACGCCATCGCCGAAGCCAACCGCCTGTCCTTTGGGCTGGCCGGCTACGGCTTCACCAAGTCGCTGAAGAACGCCGACCTGCTGGCGCGCCGCGTGGAAGTCGGGATGATGTGGATCAACATGCCGGCCATGCCCTCGGCCGAAATGCCGTTCGGCGGCATCAAGGATTCGGGCTACGGCTCCGAAGGCGGCCCCGAGGCGCTGGAGGCTTACCTGAACACTCGCGCCGTGGCGCTGATGAACGTCTGAGCCTGGGCTGAGGCAGGCCGCCGCGGCGATGGCGATCGAGATCCCGAAGGAAGAGCGCAAGGAGGCGATCGCCTCCATCGAGCGCTACTTCCGCGAGAACATGGACGAGCCGATCGGCAACGTCGCGGCCGGCGGCCTGCTCGGCTTCTTCCTGGAAGAGATCGGCCCGCTGGTCTACAACCAGGCGGTGGCCGACGTGCAGGAGCGGCTGCAGCAGCGCGTGGCCGAGCTCGACATCGACGCGCACCACGACCCGTTCCAGTACTGGCGCAAGTTCGACGCGGCGCGCAAGAAGCGCTAGCGGGGCGGCTGGCGCTTGCGCCACGCTGTCACGAGGCAGCCCGGTCCGTGTCCTTGCGCCTGGCTTGCTTCGGCGCTTGCTTGCCCGACTTGCCGTCGAAGGTCTTCGCCACGCGGGTCTCGCCTGGCTTGGCAGTCTTCCTGCCGGCCTTGGCCTGTTTCTCTGGCTTCTCCGCCTTGCTGGACTTGGTGCCCTTGGCGGCGGTCTTCTCGGTTTTTCCTGCCTTCTCCGCCTTGTCCGCCTTCGCCGCGGCCGCCTGCTTCTTGCGCTCGGTGCGCGCTGCCGCCACCGCCGGATCGGGGCCGCCGCCCAGCCAGGCGCGGATGCGCTGCGCATCGGCCGAGCGCACGCGGTTGCTGCTGGCGTCCAGCAGCACCATCACCAGGTCGCGCTCGGCGATGCGGGTGCGCAGCACCACGCAGTGGCCCGCCTCGACGATGTAGCCGGTCTTTTGCAACTGCACGTCCCAGCCGGCGTTGCGCACCAGCGGATCGGAGTTGCGGTACTGCAGCACGCGGCTGCCGAAGGCGATGCGCCGCTCGGGCGTGGTCGAGTATTCGCGCAGCACCGGATAGGCCGAGGCTGCGATCACCAGCGCGGCGAGGTCGTGCGCGGTCGACTGGTTCTTGTTGGACAGCCCGGTCGGGTCGGAATAGCTGGTGGTGTTCATGCCCAGCGCCTTGGCCTTGCGGTTCATGGCGGCCACGAACGCGTTCACGCCGCCCGGCGCGGTGCGCGCCAGCGCGTGCGCCGCGCGGTTCTCGCTCGACATCAGGGCCAGCTGCAGCGCGTCGGCGCGCGTGAGCACCGAGCCCACGCGCAGGCGCGAGCGGCTGTGGCGCTCGCGGTCCATGTCGTCCTCGGTGATGGTCAGGGTCTCGTCCATCGGCAGCTGCTGGTCCATCAGCACCATCCCCGTCATGAGCTTGGTGACCGAGGCCATCGGCAGCACCGCGTTCTCGTTCTTGGCGAGCAGCGGCTTGGCGGCGCCGGGCTCGAGCACCAGCACCGCACTGGAGCCCAGCTTCAGCGGATCGGGCGTCTTGTCCAGGCCGGCCGCGTGGCCGACCGACTGGCGCGGGATGAGGGCGTCCAGCCCGCTCTCGCTGTCGGGCGTTTCGTGCACCTCTTCGGCCGGCGCGGCGGCAACGGCGCTGGACGCTGTGGGTGCCGCGGCACCCGCCGAGGGTGCGCCGGGGGTGGCGGGTGTCGTGGCGGTGGACGCCTGCGGCTTGCCGCCCATGTCCACCGGCAGCAGGCCGGAGCGCCATGCGAATGCGCCGGCCCCCACGACCAAGGCGGCGGCCAACGCGGTTCCAAGAACCTTCTTGCTGTTCATCCAACTGAGCGTAACCGCGAACACGGGCCTCGCGCGACGGCAACCGGCAGGAAGCGCTGTAGGAGGGCGGACGACCTGTGGATGCGGCGCCACGGCCGAGCTGGCGCGGCGCGCCGAATTGATGAGCTGCGTGGTGCTCTGGCGCACACACGCACCCTTACGCGCCTGATGCCACACGGCACGCCTGTGGGGGCGTAGATTCATCGTCCTGGCCGCGGCGCGCCCGCATGCGACCCGCGTTCGACAGGAAGACACCATGAGCTACGCACCCATCCCCACGGAAGGCAATGACGTCATCGCCGGCGACGGCGGGGCGGACCAGATCGACGCGCTCGGCGGCGACGACAGCGTGAATGCCGGCGGCGGCAACGACACGCTGACCGGCGGCTCCGGGGCCGACACCCTGGCCGGCGGCGCGGGCGACGACACCTACCTGGACGTGCGCCGCGAGGACACCGTCATCGAAGCGGCGGGCGAAGGCAACGACACGGTCATGTTTCGCGACGACATGTTCACCGGCGCGCCCGACAGCGCCGTGGTGGTGCCGCTGAACGTGGAAACCTTCATCATCACCGGCCCCGGCCAGCGGCGCGTCGACGGCAACGAACAGGACAACCGCATCTTCGGCCATGCGAGCGCCGACGACATCCTGCGCGGCCTGGGCGGCAACGATTACCTGCAGGGCGACTACGGCGCGAATGGCTTCGACGGCAATGACACGCTGGACGGCGGCGACGGCGACGACGTGCTCTGGGGTGACAGTGGCCCCGGCGCCTTGGGCAGCCCGCTGTACAGCAACGACGTGCTGTACGGCGGCGCCGGCAACGACACGCTGCACGGGCAGTTCGGCAACGATGTGTTGTACGGCGGCGAGGGCAACGACCTGCTGATGGACGGCACGAACATGTACGGCGGAGCGGGTGACGACACCTACTTCTTCGATCTTTATTTCGGCACCACCACCGTCATCGAAACCCCGGCCGCGGGCGAGACCAACATCGTGCAGGTGGCGCAGCGCATCGCGCCCTCCCAGGTCGAGGCGCACCGCGAGGGCAACGACCTCACGCTGTACGTCACGGGCTTCCGCAACAGCGTCCTGGTCGTGCGGGATTACTTCACCGCCGCGGTCGCGCCGATCGCCTCCGTGAACTTCGCCGACGGAACGGTGTGGGGCGCCGCCGAGCTGGCCGCCGCGCCGCTCGGCCCGCCCGGCGATGAAGCCATTGCCGTGACGGGGACCGAGGGCCCGGACCAGTTGATGGGACGCGGCGGCAACGACACGCTCGCAGGCCTGGGTGGCGACGACGAGCTCAGCGGCGGCAGCGGGGACGACGTGCTGCGCGGCGGTGCCGGCAACGACAATCTTGCCGGCAGTGCCGGCAACGACAGCCTCGAAGGCGGGACCGGCAACGACGGGATCTCCGGCGACGACGGCAACGATCTGCTCACCGGCGGCGACGGCAACGACGCGCTGTACGGGCGCCGGGACGACGACACGCTGGTCGGCGGCGCGGGCGACGACACGCTGGATGGCGGCCCCGGCAACGACCTGCTGGATGCCGGCACCGGCAGCAACACGATGTTCTTCCACTACGGCGACGGGCAGGACGTGTTGATCGCCCCCGCGAGCGCCGGGGGCACCGAAGCGAACGTCCTGAATTTCGACAGCTTCTACTACGGCAGCCCGCTGCCCGGCCGCGGCCTCTATCCCGAGGAGATGCTGCTCGCGCGGGTGGGCAGCGACCTCGTGGTGTCGGTGCAAGGAACGAGCGACACGGTCACGGTGCGCGACTATTTCGTGCAGGAGGGCGCGGGGCTGTTCCCCATCGCCGAGATCCGTTTCGAATCCAGTTCCTGGAACAACGCAGACATCGCCGCGCACCTGCAGCCGGCGCCGCCGGACGATGCAGGCAACGACGTGCTCACCGGCGACGCCGGCGACAACGTCTTTCGTGCGGGCGCGGGCGACGACCTCCTCATCGGCGGCGCGGGCAACGACTTCCTGGACGGCCAGCTGGGCAACGACGCGCTGGACGGCGGCAAGGGCGACGACATGCTGATCGTGGACAGCACGGGCGACGTGGTGCTGGAAGCCGCGGGCGGCGGCCGCGACACGGTGCAGAGCTACATCGACTACCAGCTCGCCGCGCATGTGGAAAACCTGATCCTCATCGGCGACATCGCGCTGGTTGGCGAGGGCAACGCCCGCGACAACATGCTCACCGGCAACCTGCTGGACAACATCCTGCGCGGCGGCGCGGGGGAAGACACCATCTCCGGCGGCGGCGGCAACGATTCGCTGTACGGCGGGGCCGGACGCGACGACTTCCTGATGGGAACCGGCGACGAGTGGGTCGATGGCGGGCAGGGCCGCGACACGGCTGTCTACGAAGGCAACTTCGCCGCGTACACCATCGTCAGTGCGGGCGGCGTGCTGACCGTCACCGGTCCGGGGACCGGCACCGACACGCTGGTGAACGTGGAGCGGCTGCGCTTCGCGGACGGGACCCTCGCGGCGGACGTCGCCCTCACGGGGCTGGCGGCCGCGGGCGTGCACGGCATGCCGATGGCCTGAACGCCGGCAGGCGGCGCAGCGGCCGGTCCGTGCCGGCCGCTCAGCGCGGGTG
>NZ_JACCWG010000075.1 GCF_013697775.1 Ramlibacter sp.
CTGCACCGAGTCGCCGCCGGTGTGCGCCTCGCCGTCGACCACCAGCGCCAGCCGGCGCACCTCCTTCACGCCGTCGATGGCGGCCAGCGCGGCCATCAGGTCGGCCACGAACAGGCGCTTGTCGCGCACGTCCTCCGGCTCGCGCAGGCGCCCGCGGCGCACCGGCGGGCCGTCGAAGATGGTTTCCAGCGCGGCGCCCTGGCGCAGCAGCGCGTCCAGCGCGACGAAGCGGCCGCCACCGGCGATCTGCTGTTCGCAGCACAGGTAGACGTCGGCCAGCACGTCGGCCGGGTCGCGCGCGCCGCCGACCTCGATGTCGCCCTGCAGCTCGCACCAGCGCTCCTCCACCACGGTGAACTGGTGGTCGAAGTCCTCGCCCAGGTTGCGGTAGGCGCGCAGCAGCGTCAGCGCCTGCAGCAGGCTGTCCTGCGCATGCGCCTCGTGACCAGCGGCCATGCGCAGCTCCACCCGCCACAGGCCGCCCGGCACGCCCGACGCGTCACCCCCGCGCGCGAGCGGCTCCACCGCCGCGTCGCCCAGGCCCTCGACGCGGTCCAGCAGCAGGCGGCGGTAGTCCTCGCCGGTGGTGGGCCGGCACGGGAACACGATGTCCGCTGGATGCAGCGCGTGGCCCGCGAAGTCGATGCGGCCGTCCGGCGCCGCCAGGTGGTCGGCCACCGGGAAGTCGGTGCGGTACACCAGGCTGGTGAGCGCGTAGCAGGCCTGCTCCAGGATGGTGACGCCTGGGTCGTGCAGGTTGTAGTCGGTCCAGTGGCCGCCCGACAGCGCCTGCACGTCGGCCAGCGCCTGCGCGCGCAGGCCCCAGAAGCTGAGCGGCCCGCTGTCCTTGGGGTGGCGCCGGATGAACGGTGCGTCGGCCGCGCTCATTCCATCAGCTCCTGCATGGTTTCGTCCAGCCACAGCCGGGTGATGCGGCAGCGGATCACGGGCGGCTTGCCGCCCGCGGCGTCCGGGTACGGGCATTTGCTGCGCACCTGCAGGCAGTACTCGGCGTTCTTGCCATAGGCGCCGTTCAGGCTTTTCCAGCGCAGCTGCAGCATGTCGCAGCGGCGGTCGTAGTAAGCCGAGGTTTCGCGGATCGGCCGCTTGGGCGCGAGGAAGTCGAACAGCCCACGGCGCGGGTGGAAGGTGTTGAGCGCGACGGCGTGCAGCATGCCGTAGCGCCCGGTGTCCTTGTTGCCGGTACCGGCTATCACCTCGAAGGCGTGGCAGCCGCGCAGCGGGCCGCTGATGTCGTGCCACGCGCCGTCGGCCACGACCGCGCTCGCGGCCTTCACGCCCTCGGGCGTGACCGTGCCCTGCGGCGTGCGGAATTTCTCCGGGATGAAGCCGCCCACGCGCGCCTGCATGCGTACTGTGCCGGCCACGTCCAGCTCGTGCTCGGGCGCACCGGTGTTGATGCCCACGCGCGCGCGCACCACCGGCGTGCCGTCGCCGGCATCGGCGGTGGCGTCCTGCAGCGTGTGCAGGGCCAGCACCGGCTCGCCGGCCTTCTGCGACGCCGGGCCGGGACGGAACAGCAGCCGGGCGGCGGCGTCGCCGGAAATCGACCAGTCGGGCCGGTCGGCGTCGGGCGTGCCGTAGACGCTGAGAAAGGCCTCGCGGTCGCGCAGCTTGGAGATCTCCACGCCGTTCTCGGGCGTGCGCTTGAAGCCCTCGTCCTGCATGTTGAGGGTGGACTCGATCAGGTCCTCGAAGTGCTTTTGCGTCGGCAGCGACCCGGCGCGGAAATACGTTTTGAGGGTGGCGCGGTTGCTCATGCGCGGCCTCCGACGACGAAGGTGTTGCCGATGGCCAGCTGGCCGACGCCGGTGGGCCGCGCGCCGCCGTGCTGCGCCGTCTGCAGCGTCTCGATCAGGTGGTGGCGCATCGGCACGGCGATGCTCCAGGGCCAGCGCGCGCGCGCCTGGCGCAGCCCGCTGCCGGCCGGGTCGGTGGCGTCCCATTCGGCTGCGCCGCGCGGGCGGGCGGTGTCGTCCAGGCTGTGCAGGCTGCCGTCGCTGGCGGCCACGTGCAGCAGCGACACGCCGCCGACGAACTCCACGTCGTCCAGCGCGCGGATGTGTGCCTCGATGTCTTCGCGCCGCACCGCCCATTCGAAGCGCGCGCGCAAGCCGTTGTCGTTCCAGGGCGAGAGGTAGTCGAACAGCGCCTGGTTCAGCCGCCGCTCGCAGTAGCCGGCGTTGCTGCCGCGCCGCCAGGCCACCGAGCAGCGCACCTGGATCGCCTCGTAGCTGCAGTTGCGCACCGCGATGCGGGCAAACGGCGACGACAGGCCGGCGAGGTAGTCCTCGATGTCCTCCAGCTCGATCGCGTTCAGCCGCGGCCCCGGGATGTTCTTCTGCTCCTCGTCGCCGCCCAGCGCCGGCACCACCACCACCAGCACGCTGCCGGGGCTGGACTTGCCGCCGGGCGCGCTCAGGTGGTTGAAGCAGCGCACCTTGAACACCGAGGGAAAGCGCTCCAGCACCAGCCGCTCGTAGTCCCACGGCAGCAGCGCGCGGTTCTTGTGCTTCAGGCGCTCGCCGGTGCGCACCTGCAGCTGCGCCTCGGTCTCCACCGGGCTCATGCCGAACGAGGGGCCGACCTGCACCGTCTTGGCCAACCCTGCGATCGATTCCACCGGCGCGCCGACCGAGCCGGGCGGCAGCGCCCGGTACTGCGGCGGCAGCGAGCTGGCCGGCGAGCGCACCGCACTGAGCGCCTGCGCCCGCACGCTGTACAGCGCGGCGAAGCTGTCGTAGTCGGTGTCGGCGCAGGCGCGCAGCCAGAACACGCCGCTGGGCATGACCGTGTGCTCGCGGTCCATGCCGCTTGGCAGGTCCAGCGTGACGATGCCCGAGGTCAGGAAGCCGCCGGTGGTGTCGGCCAGCACGCGCGCGGTGGGCAGTTCGATCCACCGGTTGGCGCGCAGGCAGGACCAGGTGACGCGCGCGGTGCGGTGCAGCAGCGGCTCGGCCGCCTCGCTGCGCAACTCGAACAGCAGGCTGAGCGTGCCCTGCGGGTCGCTGCCGGCCAGCCCGATGTAGAGGTTGCCGTCCTGCTCCCAGGTGGGCAGCACGGTGTGCGCGCCCGGCGGGCCGGGGTGGATGCGCTCGACGCCGAACGGATGGATGTGGAACACCTCGCCAGGCGGCGCGGCGCCGTCCTCGTCCTGCGCCGAACCGGCGCGGTCCAGGCGGATCACGGCCTGCGCTTCGTAGTCCATGGTGACGCGCTCGATCACCGGCGTGTAGGGCGCGTGCGGCAGCGCCGACGGCTTCTTGCGCCGCGCGTTGGCCGACACCGTGCGCGTCAGCACGCGGGTGTATTCCGCGTGGCCGAAGCCGGCCTGCGGCTCGCGCAGTTCCATCTTGAAAAAGCCGTTGCGGCTGCCCACGTCGTACACCAGCGGCACGCCCGGGCGCGGCGCGGTCGGCTTGAAATAGGCCAGCAGTTCGTCCTGCCCGACCACCAGGCGCGAGGCCGGCGCCACGCGCGCGCCCGGCCCCGGTGCGAACAGCGGCATGCCGGCCGGATTGGCGGGCGAGGCGCGCCACAGGCCTTCCTGCAGCACCGACACCTTGGCCTTGAAGCTGTCGTTCTCGAACGCCGTGTCGTAGCCCGCGTAGTACTCGGGAAAGCCGCCCAGGCCCTGCGGCAGGCCACCCCACTGCAGGTTCAGGCGCAACCGGCGCAGCGGTTTGCTGGCCGCCTCGGCCGAGCCGAACACCAGGTAGGCGCCCGGCTCGGGCAGCGGGCCGAACGGCATGAAGGGGGTGGACGGGTCCAGCCGGCCCAGCTGGTTGGCCAGCACGATGTCGCGCGCGCCGTGCACGCCGGCCCACACCGTGGCCTGCTCCAGCATGGTCTGGTCCAGCAGCGAGTAGGCGCACAGCGCCGCGTCCTGGCGCACCAGGATGCGCACCATCGGCAGCGTGGTGTTCCAGGCGTTGCCGTGCAGCGCCGGCACGCAGCCGATGATGGGCGGGGCCTCGGGCCGCAGCCGCACGGTGATCTCCAGCCGGTCGCCGGTGTCGCCCTTGGCGCCGGGACTGCGCCCGATGAAGCAGTCGCTGGCGTCCCACCAGCCGGCGGCGCTGGTGAAGCTCACGCGGAACAGCTGCGGCAGCGCGCGCACGAACTGCCACTGCACGCGGTCGTCGCCGCCGGCCATGCGCGTCCACAGGCTGTCCTTGCCGGGCGCGTCGCGCAGCGTGAGGGTGATGCGGATGTCGCGCTGGCCTTCCTTCAACCACAGCACCGGGCTGCCGATGGCCAGGCCGAGGTCGGCGTCGCGGTGCGTGCTGGCGCCCGCGTCCAGCACGCCGCCGAACAGCGGCCAGTAGGGCTGCGGCTGGCCGGGCGCCGTCGCCAGCCCCGCCGGGATGTCCGCGCGGATGCGCTTGACGCAGTCGAACTGGTCGTCGGGGCCGTCGCCCAGCAGCAGCGGCGCGCGCTCCAGCCGCAGGCTGCGCAGCGAGGCGACACGGGTGTCCGTGACCACCAGCTCGTGCTCGCCGATGAACTGGATCGGGCGCTGCTGCGCGTCCTTGCCGGCGGCGAATGCCGTGCCGCGCGGCACCACCGCCTGGGTCGGGCCGCCGGGCACCAGCTCGCACACCAGGTGCACGCGGTCGGGCGCGGCGGCGCGCGGCTGCATGGCCAGCACGTCGTGGTAATAAAAGTCGGTGTGGCGCGCGGTGAAGCCGTTGGCGTGGCGCTGCACGCCCTGGAACAGCTGCATGAAGGCGATCAGCAGGCCGGCCGATGGCTCGTGGCTCTGGCTTTCGCGCGAGGCCGGAATGCGCTCGGCGGCGACTTCCTTGACCCGCTGCACCGCATCCAGCAGGGCGAAGAAGGCCGCGCGCAGCAGGTCGCGCTGGCCGCGGC
>NZ_JACCWG010000117.1 GCF_013697775.1 Ramlibacter sp.
TGCAGCAGGCGCACGGTGGCCGCCACGCGCGCGAGCGCCGCCGCCAGCTGCTGCGGCGCTTCCAGCGCGCTCCAGTTGGTCGGCGCGCCATGGCGCTCCATGTGGCCGCGCAGCAGCAGCTCGGTCAGCTCGCCATGCGTGCGGGACACGTCCATCATTTCGGCGAACAGCTCGGGAAAGTGCGCGCGCTGCACCGCCCGCGCCTGCTCCAGCTTGCCCCACAGCGTCTGCGCGTCGAATTCGGCGGCCTGCTGCAGCGCCATGCCGTCCAGATAGCTGTCCAGCAGGCCGCACAGCGAGCGGCCGGCCGCGGCACGCCCGGAATTGCGCCCGCGGATCGCCCAGGCGAACACCACCGCGCCGAGCGCGGCGGCGCCAAGAGAAAGCAGGAGCAGCAGGGACGTCACGTGGCTGAGCAGGCGGTGAAAAGGCAAATGTAGTTTGCTTGTGCCGCGCCTGCAATTTGCCGTTGATGCACATGCGCAAACGCCAGCTCGGCTGATGACTCAGCCTACAGAAGCCTCAGCGGCTGCCGTGTGCAAGCTGGCGCCGCGTCCGGCCGGCAGCCGCGCCAAAGCACTACCATTGGAAGCACATGACAGGTGCACAGTATTATCATGTTTGGAACTGCACAGGTTATTGAATGGAAGAGAGACCAGCCCGTCTGACAGTCTTGATCGACCCCGACAAGAAGAGAGCGTTTGAAGAGGTATGCGCTGCCCAGGACATCACCGCATCGCAGGTGGTGCGGCAGCTGATCAAGGACTATTTGAAGAAGCACGGCGTGGAGTACACGCCGAGCCTGCAGGAGAAGAAACCCCACGGATGAGCCTCAGCTCGTAGGGTCAGGGCGGAAAACAAATTACAATCTGATTAACATCAGAACCTGCTTGCCCATGGAGCTCAAGACCGCAAGGCTCACCGTCCTGATCGACCCTTCCAAGAAAAAAGCGTTCGAGGACCTGTGCCGCGCGCAGGACATGACGCCGTCGCAGGTGATCCGCCGGCTCATTCGCGACTACATGGAAACGCAGGCTCCCGCCGCTGCCCCCAAGCCTGGGGCGCGCAAGCAGGCCCGCTGAAGAGCGCCCGCAGTGCAGCTGGGCGCGCGCCCTTACCCTTACACCGCTACGGTGTAGTTGAGCGTCATCCGCCCGCCGTCGATCACCACGATCTCTCCCGTCACGTAGCTGGACGCGTCGCTCGCCAGCCACGCCACCACGTCCGCCACTTCGGCCGGTTCGCCCAGGCGCTTCATCGGCGTGCGGCTCATCACGCGCTTCTTGGCATCCTCGCTGGTCAGCGCGGCCTTGGCCGCCAGCTCGGTGGCAATGGTGCCGGGCGCTACCGCGTTCACGCGGATGCCGTGGTCGGCCAGCGACAGCGCCATCACGCGGGTGAGCTGGTTGATGCCGCCCTTGCTGACGTTGTAGCTGGCGATGCTGGGAATCGTGAGCACGGCGTTGACCGAGCTCATGTTGACGATGGCGCCGCGCGACGCATGGCCGTTGGCGTCCATGCGCGGCGTGTTCTTCGCCATCTCGCGTGCGGCAGCCTGGCCGGCCAGGAACGAGCCCTTCAGGTTGACGCGCAGCACCGCGTCGAAATCCGCCTCGCTGATGTCGAGGAAGTCGGACGCCTTGAAGATGCCGGCGTTGTTCACCAGCACGTCGATGCGCCCCAGGCTCAGCAGCGTCTGCGCCATCAGTGTGTCCACCTCGGCCTTGTTGCCCACGTCGCAATGCACGTACAGGCCGTCCAGCTCGGCGGCGACCGCGCGGCCGCGCTCGTCGTCCACGTCGGACACCACCACCCGCGCGCCCTCGCGCGCGAAGCGCCGGGCGCAGGCTTCGCCGATGCCTTGCGCCGCGCCGGTGACCACGCAGACGCGGCCGGCCAGGCCGAAGGAAATGGGAGACGCGGGAGTCGGGGAAAAGGAGGAGGCGTTGGTGCTGTTCATGCGCGAATCGTACCCGCCCAGGCGGCGACGAATTCGCGCGCGTTCTCGCGCAGCGTGTCGATGGCCATGCCGGGCTTGTACAGGGCCGAGCCCAGGCCCGCGCCGTTGGCACCGGCGTCCATGTAGGTGCGCAGGTTGGCGGTGGAGATGCCGCCCACCGGCAGCAGCAGGGCCGACGCCGGAAGCACCGCGCGCATGGCTTTCACGGCCGCCGGCGGAATGGCCTCGGCGGGGAACAGCTTGAGCGCGGTGGCGCCGGCGTCCAGCGCGGCGAAGGCTTCGGTCGGCGTCGCCACACCGGGCGCGCAGGCCAGGCCCAGTGCGACGGCGCGCCGCACGACCTCCGGATTGAAGTTGGGCGCGACCACCAGCTGCGCGCCGGCGTCGTGCGCCTCATCGACCTGGCGCGCGGTCAGCACCGTGCCGGCGCCGACCAGGGCGGCGCCGTTCAGCCGCGACAGCTGCCGGATGCTTTGCAGCGGCTGCGGCGAATTCAGCGGCACCTCGATCAGGCGGAAGCCGGCACCGAACAGGGCGTCGCCGGCGGCGTCCGCCTCCGGCGGCGCCAAGCCGCGCAGGATGGCCACCAGGGGGCACTGCGCAAGCAGGCCGGCAAAACGTTCGGCAGGGCGTACGGAAGACGTCATGGTTACTCCAGCGTGTCGGCGATGGCCCGCAGGCCCGCCCAGGTGGCTTCGGGGCCGACGCTGCGCGCCTGCACGCCCCAGGCGCCGAGCGCCAGCGCATAGCGCTGCGTGAGCGCCGGCGCGCCGACCAGCACCAGCGGCGCGTCGCCTTCATGTACCTGGCTGCGCAGCTCTTCGCCGATGACCAAGCCCGAAAGATAGCTGGGCAGCGCATCCGCTTGCATGCGGTCGAACAGCGCCAGCGTGCGCGCGCTGAACGCGGCGTGCAGCAGGTTGCCGCAGGCCCGCGCATGCGCCACGCCGCGGCGGAACGCCTCTTCGTTCAGCGCGCCGTCCTCCTCCGGCATGGTGCGCGCGAGCAGCGAGTGATGGCGCAGCAGCGCGTAGAACTCGCCCGTCATGAAGGTGGAGAACGATGCGATGCGGCCGCCCTCGGCGCGCGCCCATTTGCTGTGCGTGCCGGGCAGCACCAACGTCGCGCGATCGGTGCCGATGCCCAGCAGGCGCAGCGCGCCCACGACCTGGGTTTCCTCGCCGCGCATCACGTCGGGCACGCTGTCGTGCTCGCAGCGCAGGCCCGGCACGATGGCGATGCGCTGCGGCTCGATCCACGCGAGGCTGCCTGCCAGCGCGTCCTGCCCCGCGGGGCAGGCGCAGTACGGCGCCTCCTGCCAGCCCTGGCGGCTGCCCGCCATGCCGCAGATGAGGGCGCGCTGCGCCTGCTGCATCCAGTCGCCGCACAGTTCGTCGAACACGGCGCGAAAGCCGCCGGTTGGCACGGTCATGATGCCGCGCTGCGCGCTGCGCTCCTGCAGCACCTCGCCGCTGTCCGACAGCAGCACCGCACGCAGCGAGGACGTGCCCCAATCGACGGCGACCAGCGTGTTCACAGCAGCGCCCGCACCTGTTCGGGCCGCGGCAGCGGCGCGACCGCGCCCCAGCCCTGCACCGCAAGCGCTGCTGCGGCATTGGCGTAGCGCGCGGCGTCGAACGCGTTGTCGCCGGCCGCGAGCCGCGCCAGGAAGTTGCCGGCGAAGCAGTCGCCCGCGCCCGTGGCGTCCACCGCATCGACCCGCAGCGGCGCCATGGTGTGCATGCGCGCGCCGTCGCTGACGATGCTGCCCTGCGCGCCCAGTTTGAGCACGATGGTGCGCGCGCCGAGCGCATGGCCCCAGGCGATCACCGCCTGCGGGTCCTGCAGGCCGGTGAGCAGGGCGATCTCGTCCAGGCTGGGCAGGAAGATGTCGGCCAGGGACACGGCCTGTTCCATCGCCGGGCGCGCCTCCTCCAGCGTCCACAGCTTGAGCCGCAGGTTGGCGTCGAAGGAAATCAGCGTGCCGTTCTCGCGCGCGACGGCCATCGCGGCGAACGCGGCATTGCGCGCCTCGCGCGAAATGGCCAGCGAGATGCCGGAGACGTGCAGGATGCGCGCTTCGCGGATCAGGCCCGCCGCCGGCCCATCGCGCAGCCACTGCGCCGACATGCGGGCCGCGGCCGAACCGGCGCGGCGGTAGGTGAATTCGTGGCCGGCCGGGCCGTGGCTGACGAAGTACAGGCCCGTGGGCGCCTGCGCATCGGCCTCGACGCCCGAGGTGTCCACGCCTTCGGCCTGCCACAGCGCCAGCAGGTCGCGGCCGAACACGTCGTCGCCGACGCGGCTGAGATAGGCCGTGCGCGCACCGGCGCGCGCGGCGGCGATGGCCGCGTTGCTGGTGTCGCCGCCGAAGCCCTGCAGGTAGTGCGGCTCGCCGGGCCGGGTCTGGTTGAACTCGACCATGCCCTCGCCGAGCGCGGCGATGTCGAAACGCTTCAAGCGCGCTCCCCGATCAATGAACGATCAGCGATTGTGGCGTCAATGGTTGTCCCGCGGCACGGCCGAGCCGCGCTTGCCCACAAGGAAGTCCAGGTCCACGCCTTCGTCGGCCTGCAGCACGTGGTCCACGTACAGCTTCCAGTAGCCGGAATCCATCGGCGGCTTCGGCGCGGTCCATGCGGCGCGGCGGCTTGCCAGCTCCTCGTCGCTCACGTGCAGGTGGATGCGGCGCTGGGGCACGTCGAGTTCGACCATGTCGCCGTTCTTCACCAGCGCCAGCGGGCCGCCGGCCGCGGCCTCGGGCGCGGTGTGCAGCACCACGGTGCCGTAGGCCGTGCCGCTCATGCGCGCGTCGCTGATGCGCACCATGTCCGTGATGCCGCGGCGCAGCACCTTGGGCGGCAGCGGCATGTTGCCGACTTCGGCCATGCCGGGGTAGCCCTTGGGGCCGCAGTTCTTCAGCACCATGACGCAGGTCTCGTCGATGTCCAGGTCCTCGTCGTCGATGCGTCGGTGGAAATCGTCCGAGTTCTCGAACACCACGGCCCGGCCGGTGTGCACCATCAGCGCCGGCGTGGCCGCGCTCGGCTTGATCACGGCGCCGCGCGGCGCCAGGTTGCCGCGCAGCACGGCGATGCCGGCCTTGTCCTTGAACGGCGTGGCCAGCGGCTGGATCACCTCGGTGTTCCAGTTCTGCGCGTCGGCGATGTTCTGGCCGATGGTCTGGCCGTTGGCGGTGACCGCGTCCAGGTGCAGGTGCTGCGCGATTTCCTTCATCACCACCGGCAGGCCGCCCGCGTAGCAGAAGTCCTCCATCAGGTACTTGCCGGAAGGCTGCAGGTTCAGCAGGCAGGGCATCTCGCTGCCCAGGCGGTCGAAGTCCTCCAGGACGAGTTCCACGCCGATGCGCCGCGCCACCGCGATCAGGTGGATCACCGCGTTGGTCGAGCCGCCGATGGCGGCCAGCGTCTTGATGGCGTTCTCGAAGGCCTCGCGCGTGAGAATGGAAGAGAGCTTCTGGTCGGCATGCACCATGTCCACCACGCGCCGGCCCGCCATGCGCGCCAGCACGTTGCGCCGGCCGTCCACCGCGGGATAGGCTGCGTTGCCGGGCAGGCCGACGCCGAGCGCCTCCACCATGCTGGCCATCGTGGACGCCGTGCCCATCGTCATGCAGTGGCCGTGGCTGCGGTGCATGCAGCCCTAGGCGTCGAAGAACTCCTCGAGCTTCAGCGTGCCGGCGCGCACCTGCTCGCTCATGCTCCAGACGCCGGTGCCGGAGCCGAGCTCCTTGCCGCGCCACTTGCCGTTCAGCATCGGCCCGCCGGAGACGCCGATCGTCGGCAGGTCGGCGCTGGCCGCGCCCATGACGAGCGAGGGGGTCGTCTTGTCGCAGCCCATGAGCAGCACGACGCCGTCGAGCGGATTGCCGCGGATCGACTCCTCGACGTCCATGCTGGCGAGGTTGCGGTAGAGCATCGCCGTCGGCCTGAGCAGCGTCTCGCCCAGCGACATCACCGGGAACTCGAACGGGAATCCGCCGGCTTCGTAGACGCCGATCTTGACCTGCTCTGCCAGGGTCCGGAAATGCGAGTTGCAGGGCGTGAGC
>NZ_JACCWG010000128.1 GCF_013697775.1 Ramlibacter sp.
GGCGACGCTCGCCGGCACGGCGGCATGCGCGATTCGCGGCAGCAGCGTCGCCGATATCACCGCGACGCCGACCATCAGCATCGCCATCAGCCGGTAGACCTCGGGCCAGGTCCAGCCGCTGCCCTGCGCCGGATCGACCCAGATCAACGTGATGCCGCCCGAGACAATCATCGCCAGCCGGTAGCCGAGGACGTTGAACGACGAGCCCAGGCCGCGTTCGGCGGCGGCGAGGAGGTCGGTGCGGTAGGCGTCGACGACGACGTCCTGCGACGCCGACATGAAGGCCACCAGTCCGGCGAGCAGCGCGAAGGCGCGGATCGCGCCCGAGGGCGGTGTCGCGGCCATCCAGAACAGGGCGGCAGCGAGGCCGAGCTGGGTGACGACGAGCCAGCCGCGGCGCCGCCCGAGCCACGGCAGCTCGAAGCGGTCCATCAGCGGCGCCCACAGGAACTTGAAGGTGTAGGGCAGGCCGACCAGGCTCAGGAAGCCGATCGTCGCCAGGCCCACGCCCTCGGCGCCGAGCCAGGCCTGCATGGCCTGGCCGGTCAGGGCGAGCGGCAGGCCCGACGCGAAGCCGAGCACGGTGACCGCCGCCAGCCGATGCAGGGACGCCGCATCGAGGCGCGTCGCGGTGGCCGCGCGGCCGGCCGGAGAAGTCATCGCCTCATTCTAGGGAGCGGCCATCGTGAATACCGCACTCGCGCGGTGTGCACTGCGCACTCGTCCTGCCCCGTCCGCTTTCCTACATTGACCTTGCCTGTCGCATTTGCAGACAGCAGCCCGAATCCCCGGGTTCTGCCCGTTCCATCACTGCCAAGGAGTTCATCATGATTGCCAGACCGTCTCTCGTTCTCTCGATCGTCATCACCTCGCTCGCCTGGGCCTGGGCCGGCCCGGCGCTCGCTTCGGAAAGGGACTCCGGCCCGACGCGCGCCGACGTCAAGGCCGCGGTGATCGAGGCCCGTGCCGACGGCGAACTCATGCCCGCCGGTGAAAGGTCCTTCGTGGTTGCCACGGGGCGCGGGACGGGCGTGCGCGCCGACGTGAAAGCCGCCGTGCTGCAGGCCATCGCCCACGGCGAGCTGCTGCAGCCCGGCGACCGCCCCATGCCGTTCGCCGCGGCGCAGTCGCTTCGCGCTCGTTCCGACGTGAAGGGCGAAGTGATGCAGGCGAAGGCCGGCAGCGGGCTGACCCCGGCCGGAGAACGGCTGAGCTTGTTCGAGCCGGCCAGCTACCCGGCGCGCGCGTACCGACCGCGCATCGAGATGACGGCGTCGTCCCGCCGCTGACTACGACGCCGGTAAACGCGGCGCCTTGGGCCGGTCGGTCGACCGCTCTTCCGAGCGGCCGCCCGGTCCGGCCTCACACCGATCGATCGCCGACAATCGGGCGATGTCCCGCTCCCCGGCGAAAGCAGCGCCCCGCCCCTTCTCCAGCAGCCAGTTCCGCGCCGCCCTGGGCATGTTCGCGACCGGCGTGACGATCGTCACCGCCCGCGACGCCGCCGGGCTGCCGGTCGGCATCACCGCCAACTCGTTTGCCTCGGTGTCGCTCGATCCGCCGCTGGTGTTGTGGAGCCTCGCCCGCGTCGCCGGCTCGATGCCGGTCTTCGAGCAGGGCTCGCACTACGCCATCAACATCCTCGCCTCCGACCAGCACGATCTGGCGACGCGCTTCGCCTCCCGCTCGATCGACCGCTTCGCCGGCGTTCCGTTCCGCGAGGGACGCGGCGGGGCACCGGTGCTCGAGGGCACGGCCGCGGCCTTCGAGTGCTTCAACCGCAGCCGCTACGAGGAAGGCGACCACGTCATCTTCGTCGGCCAGGTGGAGCGCTGCACCTGGCGCGCCGGCGCTTCGCCGCTGCTGTTCCACGGCGGGCGCTACTACACCGAACATCCGCTCTAGCCGCGCCCTGCCCTCGCCGCGCCAGCCCGCGGCGCCGGTTGCGCGAGTCGCACTGAGAGCAGCGGCGGCACGCGCTCGGCCAGCATGTCGATCGCCGTGCGCACGCGAAACGGCAGCTGCCGGGTACGCGGCCATAGCAGGCGCACCGCATGGTTGGCAATGGTGTGGCGCGCCAGCAGCCGCTTGAGCACGCCGGTGCGCACGCGTTCGCCGACCAGCCAGCAAGGCAGCGCCACCAGGCCGGCACCGGCCACCGCGGCATTGGCCATCGCCTCCAGGTCGTCCATCAGCACGCGGCTGGCGATCGGCACGGTGACGGCGCGGCCCTGCGCATCCAGGATGCGCAGCGGCTTGGCCGCGCCGCCGACCGAATAGGCCATGCAGTGGTGCGCCGCCAGGTCGGCCAACCGGCGCGGCTGGCCGTGCGCGCGCAGGTACGACGGCGCGGCGCACAGCACCATGGTGTCCTTGCCCAGCGGGCGGGCCACCAGGTCGGCGCTGTCGGGCACGTCGCCGATGCGCACGGCGAGATCGAACCCTTCGGCCACCATATCCACCGGCCGGTCGTTGAACGACAGCTCCAGCGACAGCCCCGCATGGCGCCGCGCGAGCTCCACCAGCAGCGGCGCCACGCAGCAGCGGCCGAACAACACCGGCATGCTCACGCGCAGGCGCCCCACCGGCTCGCTGCGGCCCGACTCGAGTTCGGCCTGCGCCGCCTCCAGTTCGGCCAGCGCCCGCACGCAGCGCTCGTGGAAGGCCTGGCCGTCGTCGGTGAGGCTTTGCGAGCGCGTGGTGCGCTGGAACAGCCGCGTGCCCAGGCGCTCTTCCAGCCGCGCGACGGTCTTGCCCACGGCCGAGCGCGTCAGGCCCAGGCGCTGGCCGGCCAGCGCGAAGCTGCCGGCCTCTGCCGCCTGCACGAAGACGGCGATGCCGTTGAGGCGGTCGGTGGCGAGATTCATGATTGGTTCCTTGGCTTCCCCAGTGCGTCGCGGATTGATCCGCACTGGCGACACGGGTTCCACTCTACATTGCCGCTGTCCGGCCCGCGGGGGCCGATGGTTTTGAACTGGAGAGAGTGCTGGTGCCGGCCAAGGTACGGGCGTTCCTCGATGCGCTGGAGCTTGAATCGCAGCAGCCTGCGCTTCAAGCCAGCGGGCGTTCGATGCCGTAGATGTGGTGGTCGCGCGTGTCGGCCGGATTGTCCGGGTCCAGCTCGCCGCTGGCGAGCCGGCGAAAGCCATTGCGCTCCAGCACGCGCCAGGAGGCGGCGTTGTGCGCATGCACGGGCACGATGACGGCCGCGGCATCGGGCTTGTCGCTCCACAGGCGCTGCACGAAGCCGCCGACCATCGCGCTGCCCAGGCCGCGCCCGGTGTCGGCGATCTCGCCCACCAGGTAGTCGATGCTGTAGGCACCGGGCGGTGCGGGCATCAGCCGCTGCAGTTCCGCCAGGTAGTCCGGATAGGCGTCCCAGCGCAGGCGCTGCGCCAGGCCGAACGGCCGGCCGCCGAGCAGTGCGATGAACACGTCGCACGGCTCGGTGCCGTCGATAACGCCGCCATAGTCGGCCTCCAGCGCCTGCGGCGACGGATCGTCGGCCCACCAGCGCGCCACGTGCGGCTGCCGCAGCCAGTGCGCCAGCTGGGCGAAGTCGCCGCGCGCGATCGGCCGGAAATCGAAGGCGCTCAAGCCGCCGCGGGTGCCGGCACCACGCCGCGCTGCCGCGCGAACGCCACGTACCAGTCGAGCGAACCCGGGTTCGCCATCGTGTCCCTGTTCACTACCTTCTCCAACGGCTGGCCGAGCAGCAGCTTCTTGATCGGCAGTTCCTGCTTCTTGCCAGTGAGCGTGCGCGGGATCTCGGGCACCTGGAAGATGCCGTCGGGCACGAAGCGCGGGCTGAGCGCGGTGCGGATGGCGCCGGCGATGCGGCTCTTGAGCGCGTCGTCCAGCGCGATGCCGGGGCGCAGCACCACGAACAGCGGCATGTAGCTTTCACGGCCGAGATATTCGAGGTCGACCACCATCGAGTCCAGCACTTCGGGCAGCGCCTCCACCGCGCTGTACAGCTCGCTGGTGCCCATGCGCAGGCCATGGCGGTTGATGGTGGCGTCGCTGCGGCCGTAGATGATGCAGCTGCCGCGCGGCGTGATCTTCAGCCAGTCGCCGTGGCGCCAGACGCCGGGATAGGTGTCGAAGTAGGACGCCAGGTAGCGCTTGTTGCCGGGGTCGCCCCAGAAATTCAGCGGCATCGACGGAATCGGCTTGGTGCACACCAGCTCGCCCACTTCGCCGATGACCGGCTGGCCCTGCTCGCTCCACGCTTCCACCGCGCAGCCGAGCAGGCGGCACTGCATCTCGCCGGGCGTCTGCGGCAGTTCGCGGTTGCCGCCGATGAAGGCACCGGCGAAGTCGGTGCCGCCCGAAATGTTGCACCACCAGATGTCGCGCACGCCGATGGCTTCGAACTGCTGCGTGCCCCAGCGCTGCACGTCTTCCGACAGCGGCGAGCCGGTGGTGCCGAGCACGCGCACCTGGCGCAGCTCGCCGCACTGCGACACGTCCAGGCCGGCCTTCATGCAGTTGGCGAAGAAGGCCGCGCCCGCGCCGAAGAAGGTGGCGCCCACGTCGGCGGCGAAACGGAACAGCACGCCCCAGTCGGGTTTCTCGCGGCTGCCCGCCGGGCTGCCGTCGAAGATGCAGCAGGTGGTGCCGTTCAGCAGGCCGCTCATCTGCGCGTTCCACATCACCCAGCCGGTGGAGCTGTACCAGTGGTAGCGCTCGCCCCAGCTGTTGGGGTCGTAGCTGCAGCCGATGTCGTTGTGCAGCGCCTTCAGGGTGAGCGCCACGATCGTGCTGCCGCCGTGGGCATGCACGATGGGCTTGGGCAAGCCGGTGGTGCCGCTGGAATACACGATCCACACCGGATGGTTGAAGGGCAGCCACACCGGCTCGAAGGTGCGGGTCTGGTCGTCGTCGCGCGCCGTTGCCGCGGCGAAATCGGCGCAGGGCTGCAGCGCGGCCATCGCTGTCTCGGACACGCCCAGGTTGCGCAGCACCAGCGTGTGCGACACCGAAGGCAGCGCGGCGCGCAGCTGCGCCACCACCTCGGTGCGGTCCACGTCGCGGCCGGCATAGTGCACGCCGTCGCAGGCGATCAGCACCTTGGGCTCGATCTGCTTGAAGCGGTCCAGCACGGCGGCGGTGCCCATGTCGGGCGCGCAGATGCTCCACACGCCGCCCAGGCTCACTACCGCCAGGAACGCGACGATGGCTTCGGGCACGTTGGGCAGGTAGGCCGCCACCCGGTCGCCGGGCTGCAGGCCCTCCGCCTGCAGGTGCAGCGCCAGCGAGGCGACCTGGCGGCGCAGCTCGGGCCAGCTGAGTTCGCGCGCCTCGCCTTTTTCGTTTCGGCTGACGATGGCCGGCATGCCGGCCCCATGCGCCTTGTCCACGTGGCGGAACACCTGGTGCGCGTAGTTGGCCTGCGCGCCCTCGAACCAGCGCGCGCCGGGCATGGTTTCTTCGGCCAGCACGGCGGTGTACGGCGTGGGCGAGCGCAGCTCGAAGTAGTCCCAGATGCTTTGCCAGAAGCCGCTGAGGTCGCTCACGGACCAGCGCCAGAGCGCGTCGTAGTCGGCGAAGGCGAGGCCGCGCTTGTCGCGCAGCCAGTTCTGGTAGAGGCGAATCTGCGGCACGCGCTCGGCCGTTCCCGGCGGCATTCCCTGTGGCATTCCCTGGTTTGTGGTCTCAGCGGTCATGGCCGGAAGATTAGCCGCGCGGCTGGCCGATCACAAGGGCGAAAGACCCGGCGCGGCCTGCGCAGGACTTGTTTCGCACGACCGTGCTATGCTGGCCGCCATGGAAGCCCGGACCCAGAAAAGCGAACTCACCCGCGCCGCGATCGTCGGCGCCGCGCTCGACGTCGCGCTGGAGCAAGGCCTGGAAGCGCTCAGCCTGCAGTCGGTGGCCGACCGGGTGGGCCTGTCCAAGAGCGGCGTGTTCTCCCGCGTCGGCTCGCGCGAGGCCCTGCAGGTGGCCACCATCGAGGAATTCAGCCGGCGCTTCATCGCCGAGGTGTTCGCCCCCGCAATGCAGCAGCCCAAGGGCCTGCCGCGCATGGACGAGATCATGCGCCGCTGGATCCGGCACACGCGCGACGTGGAAGTGCACCGCGGCTGCCTGTACTGCGCCGGCGCCTTCGAGCTGGACGACCGCGAAGGGCCGCTGCGCGACGCGCTGTATGCCGACGTGCTGCGCTGGCGCGCCGCCCTGCGCCGCACTGTTCTGCAGTGCATGGAGCAAGGCCATTTGCGCGCCGGCACGAGCCCCGAACAGGTGGTGGCCGAGGTGAATGCACTGATCCTCGGCCTGCTCTACGACGCGCGCTTCCTGCGCGACTCCCATGCCGCCGACCGGGCCGAAACGGCCTGGCAGCGCATCCGCCAAAGCTACCTGGCCTGACCCTGCGAGAGTGCTTGAACGTGCTTCTGCCCTCGCTTCAATTTCGCACGACCGTCCGAAGAAAAGGAATTTCCCATGCTGATCCTGTTTGGCCTGCTGGCGCTCGGTGCCGGCGTCTGGCTCGTTCGTGCCCTGCTGGGTTCGCTGCATGGCGTGCCCAAGCGCAACAGCGATGTCGGCTTCTTCATCTGAACTTCCCATGAGCCGAACCGCCACCAACGCCACCGCCGGCTACTACGAGGGCGTGCCGGCCTTGCGCATCGCCCGTTGGATGCTGGGCGCCTTCGAGCGGCTGTCGCCGTCCCTCGCCGTGCGCGCGGCCGCCCGCGTGTTCTGCACACCGCTGCCGCTCAAGTGGATGAACCGTCCGAAGGTTTGGGCCGGCTGGCGCATCGAACGCCAGCCGTTCGAAAACGCCGGCCTGACGCTGTACGCGCGCCCTGCGGCGGGCGACGGCCCGGTGGCGCTGCTGGTGCACGGCTGGGGCGGCCATGCGGCGCAGATGCTGCCGCTGGCGCTCGCGCTGGAGCAGCGCGGCATCCAGCCGGTCCTGCTGGACCTGCCGGCGCATGGCCGCAGCGGGGGCTCCACCAGCAACGGGCCGCAGTTCGCG
>NZ_JACCWG010000129.1 GCF_013697775.1 Ramlibacter sp.
GCGCAGGCCGGCGCGAGCGCCACCAAGGCCGCCGCCGACGAGGCGGCGCAGGCCGTCGCCAAGGCGCAGACCGAAGCACGCGAGAAGGCCGCTGCCGAATCCAAGGCCCGCGCCGACGAGGAAGCCGCGAAGGCGCGCGACCTGCAGGAACGCCGCCGCAAGGCCGAGGCCGAAGCGGCCGCGATCCGCGTGATGATGAACACGCCCAAGAAGGTTCTGATCGCCAAGAAGGAAGAGCCCAAGCCTGTCGTCAAGCCGCCCGAGGCCCCCAAGCCGGGCGTCAAGGGCACGCTGCACAAGCCGCCGGCGACCGCGCGTCCCGGTGGCCCGGCCGCGCCCGCCCCGGCTGCGCCCGGCGGCAACAAGGAAGTCAAATCGGCCAAGCTGTCGTCCAGCTGGGCGAACGACTCGGCCAAGAAGAAGGAAATCAAGACCCGCGGCGATTCGTCCGGCGGCGTCGGCCGCAACGCCTGGCGTGGCGGACCGCGCGGCGGCGGTGGCCGCAAGGACCACCGCGGCGGCGACCATCGCGGCGATTCGCAGATGGCGGCGCAGGCGGAGCAGCGCATTCTTGAAGTCCACGTGCCCGAGACCATCACGGTGTCGGACCTGGCGCACAAGATGGCGATCAAGGCTTCCGAGGTCATCAAGGTGCTGATGAAGATGGGCCAGCTGGTCACCATCAACCAGTCGCTGGACCAGGACACGGCCATGATCCTCGTCGAGGAAATGGGCCACAAGGCCGTGCCCGCGGCGCTGGACGATCCGGAAGCGTTCGCCGAAGAGGAAACCGGCGTCGACCAGGCCAACGCGGTTGCGCGCGCGCCGGTGGTCACCGTCATGGGCCACGTCGACCACGGCAAGACCTCGCTGCTGGACTACATCCGCCGCGCCAAGGTGGCCTCGGGCGAGGCCGGCGGCATCACGCAGCATATCGGCGCCTACCACGTCGAAACGCCGCGCGGCATGATCACCTTCCTGGACACCCCGGGCCACGAGGCGTTCACCGCCATGCGTGCCCGCGGCGCCAAGGCGACGGACATCGTGATCCTGGTGGTGGCGGCCGACGACGGCGTCATGCCGCAGACCCGCGAAGCGGTGAAGCACGCCAAGGCGGCGGGCGTTCCGATCGTGGTCGCGGTCAACAAGATCGACAAGCCCGATGCCAACGCCGAGCGCGTCAAGCAGGAGCTGGTGACCGAGGAAGTCGTGCCCGAGGAATACGGCGGCGACGCGCCCTTCGTGAGCGTGTCCGCGCGCACCGGCCAGGGCGTCGACGACCTGCTGGAGCAGGTGCTGCTGCAGGCCGAAGTGCTGGAACTCAAGTCGCCGGTGGAAGCGCCGGCGAAGGGTTTGGTGATCGAGGCGCAGCTGGACAAGGGCCGCGGCCCGGTCGCGACCATCCTGGTCCAGCAGGGCACCCTCAAGACCGGCGACGTGGTGCTGGCAGGCCAGACCTATGGCCGCGTGCGCGCCATGCTGGACGAGAACGGCCGCCCGGTGAAGACGGCGGGTCCCTCCATTCCGGTGGAGATCCAGGGCCTGTCCGAAGTGCCGCAGGCGGGCGACGAGTTCATGGTGCTGACCGACGAGCGCCGCGCGCGCGAAATCGCCACCTACCGCGCGGGCAAGTACCGCACGACCAAGCTGTCCAAGCAGCAGGCCGCCAAGCTGGAGAACATGTTCGAAACCATGACGGCCGGGGAGGTCAAGAGCCTGCCCATCATCGTCAAGGCCGACGTGCAGGGTTCCCAGGAGGCGCTGGCGCAGTCGCTGCTGAAGCTGTCCACCCCGGAGATCAAGGTGCAGCTGGTGTATGCGGCGGTGGGCGGCATCTCCGAGTCGGACGTCAACCTGGCCATCGCCTCCAAGGCGGTGATCATCGGCTTCAACGTGCGTGCCGACTCTGGCGCGCGCAAGCTCGCCGAGAACAACAGCGTGGACCTGCGCTACTACAACATCATCTACGACGCGGTCGATGAGTTGAAGGCGGCCATGTCGGGCATGCTGACGCCGGAAAAGCGCGAAGAGACCATCGGCAACGCCGAGATCCGCCAGGTGTTCCGCGTCAGCAAGATCGGCGCGATCGCAGGCTGCATGGTCACCGCGGGCGTGGTGCGGCGTACCGCGCGGTTGCGCCTGCTGCGCAACAACGTGGTGGTGTTCACCGGCGAACTCGAATCGCTCAAGCGCTTCAAGGACGATGCACGCGAGGTCAAGGAAGGCTTCGAGTGCGGCCTGAACATCAAGGGCTACAACGACATCGAAGTGGGCGACCAGCTCGAGTTCTTCGAGATCCGGGAAATCGCCCGCACGCTGTAAGCACACCATGCCCGCACGCAAGCAGTCCAAGCCGAACCGCGCCTACCAGATCGCCGACCAGATCCAACGTGATCTGGCCGAGCTGATCCGGGAGGTGAAGGATCCGCGGCTGGGGATGATCACCATCAATTCGGTGGAGATCACCCCTGACTACGCGCATGCCAAGGTGTTCTTCAGCGTGCTGGTGGGAACGCCCGACGAGTGCGGCGAGGCGCTGAACCATGCCGCGGGCTTCCTGCGCAACGGCCTGTTCAAGCGCCTGCACATCCACACCGTGCCGACCTTGCATTTCCAGTTCGACCGCACCACCGAGCGCGCGGCCGACATGAACGCCCTGATCGCCAAGGCGGTCTCCTCGCGCGCAAAAGAGGAGTAGGCATGAACGCGCCACGCACAAGGGTGCAGCGGCGCCCTGTGCATGGGGTGTTGCTGCTGGACAAACCGCTGGGCCTTTCGAGCAACGACGCGTTGCAGAAAGCCAAATGGCTGCTGCGCGCCGAAAAAGCCGGCCACACAGGCACGCTGGACCCTATGGCCACCGGCGTGCTGCCGCTGTGCTTCGGCGCCGCCACCAAATTCAGCCAGCTGCACCTGGACGCGGACAAAAGCTACGAAGCAACGGCGCGGTTGGGTGTGCGCACCTCCACCGCCGATGCCGAAGGCGAGGTGATCCAGGAGCGGCCGGTGCCGGCGTTCGACGCGGAGACGCTCGCCAACGTGCAGGCGCGCTTCACCGGCGCGATCTCGCAGTTGCCGCCCATGCACAGCGCGCTCAAGAAGGACGGCAAGGCCCTGTACGAATACGCCCGCGCCGGCCAGGAAGTGGAGCGCGCAACGCGCAACGTCACCGTGCATGCGCTGCGGCTGGACCTGATCGCGTCCGACCTGCTGGAGATCGTGGCGACGGTCAGCAAGGGCACCTACATCCGCACGCTCGGCGAAGACATCGGCGAGGCCCTGGGCTGCGGCGCGCATCTGGCGTCGCTGCGGCGCACCGCCACCGGCCCGTTCGACCTGTCGCGCTGCGTGACGCTGCAAGCGCTCGAAGCCATGGAGCCGGCGGAGCGCGAAGCCTGCCTGCTGCCGGTGGAGTCGCTGCTGGCCGATCACACGCGCGTCATGCTTGGCGCGGAAGATGCCGCACGCTTCCTGAGCGGCCTGCGGCGCCGCGGCACTTGGGCCGACCACCCGCACATCACCGTGTTCGGGCCAGAACCCGTTCGCCCTGAGCCTGTCGAAGGGCACGCGCAGGCTTCGACAGGCTCAGCCCGAACGGTATCTGGAGCGGGAACGATCCTGCTCGGCACGGCGCATGCAAAGGCCGGCGAACTCATTCCGGGGCGGCTGCTGAGCCCCATCGATATTCAGCAAATCATGGCTTCGCGCCAGCAAGCCGCAATCGTATGACCCAACAAATCCGAAACATCGCCATCATCGCGCACGTCGACCATGGCAAGACCACCCTCGTGGACCAGCTGCTGCGCCAAAGCGGCACCTTCCGCGTCAACGAGAAGGTGGCCGAACGCGTGATGGACAGCAATGACCTGGAGCGCGAGCGCGGCATCACCATCCTGGCCAAGAACTGCGCCGTGAGCTGGAAGGGCACGCACATCAACATCGTCGACACGCCCGGCCACGCCGACTTCGGCGGCGAGGTGGAGCGCGCGCTGTCCATGGTGGACGGCGTCGTGCTGCTGATCGACGCGGTGGAAGGCCCGATGCCGCAGACCCGCTTCGTCACCAGGAAGGCGCTGGCCCTCGGCCTGAAGCCGATCGTGGTGGTGAACAAGGTGGACCGGCCCGGTTCGCGGCCCGACTACGTGATCAACGCCGCATTCGACCTGTTCGACAAGCTGGGCGCCACCGAGGACCAACTGGACTTCCCGGTGGTCTACGCCTCCGGCCTGAACGGCTGGGCGTCGCTGGAAGAGGGCACTGCCGGCGAGCAGTGGGGCAAGGACCTGGCGCCGCTGTTCGACACGGTGCTCACGCACGTGCCGGCGCACCAGGGCGACCCGGCCGCGCCGCTGCAGCTGCAGATCTCCAGCATGGACTACTCCACCTACCTGGGCCGCATCGGCGTGGGCCGCATCAACCAGGGAACGCTGAAAAGCCCGCACGACGTGGTGATGATGGCCGGCCCTGACGGCCCAACGGTGCGCTGCCGCATCAACAACGTGATGACCTTCGAAGGCCTGGAGCGCCATCAGCTGCAACCCGGCGAAGAGGCCTATCCGGGTCACATCGTGCTGGTGTCCGGCATCGAGGACATCGCCCTGGGCGTGACCATCACCGATCCGCTGGCGCCGAACCCGCTGCCGATGCTGAAGGTGGACGAGCCGACGCTGACCATGAACTTCCAGGTCAACACCTCGCCGCTGGCGGGCCGCGAAGGCAAGTTCATCACCAGCCGCCAGGTGCGCGACCGGCTCGACCGCGAGCTGCAGTCCAACATGGCGCTGCGCGTGAAGGACACCGACGAGGACGGCGTGTACGAAGTGTCCGGCCGCGGCGAGCTGCACCTGACCATCCTGCTGGAGAACATGCGCCGCGAAGGCTACGAGCTGGCCGTCTCCAAGCCGCGCGTGGTGTTCAAGGAAGCGGGCGGCGAGCGCCTGGAGCCGATCGAGCTGCTCACGGTGGACATCGAGGAAGGCCACCAGGGCGGCGTGATGCAGGCACTGGGCGAGCGCAAGGGCGACCTGGTCAACATGGAGCCGGACGGCCGCGGCCGCGTGCGCCTGGAATACCGCATCCCTGCGCGCGGGCTGATCGGCTTCCAGAACGAATTCCTGAACCTGACGCGCGGCACCGGCCTGGCGTCCAACATCTTCGACGGCTACGAGGGCTACAAGGGCGAGATCGCCAGCCGCAAGAACGGCGTGCTGATCTCCATGGACGATGGCGAGATCGTGACCTACGCGCTGGGCAAGCTGGACGACCGCGGCCGCATGTTCGTGAAGGCTGGCGACCCGGTATACGAAGGCATGATCGTGGGCATCCACAGCCGCGACAACGACCTGGTGGTGAACGCCGTGCGCGCCAAGCAGCTCACCAACTTCCGCGTTTCCGGCAAGGAAGACGCGATCAAGGTCACGCCACCGATCCAGCTGACGCTGGAGTACGCGGTGGAATTCATCGAGGACGACGAGCTGGTGGAGATCACGCCCAAGTCGATCCGCCTGCGCAAGCGCTACCTGAAGGAACACGAGCGCAAGCGCGCCATGCGCGAAGCCGCATAAAAAGAAGAAGCGACCCGCGACCAACGTGAAGCCGACGCACAACCAAGCCGTCTTCCTGATGATCCTGGTGACCGCGATGTGGTCCATCGCGGGCGTGGTCACGCGCCACCTGGAGCAGGCACGCAGCTTCGAGATCACCTTCTGGCGCAGCCTGTTCACCATGGGCTCGCTGCTGGTGATCCTGCCGTTCTTCCAGGGCCGCGAGGTGTTCGCCAAGATCCGCCGCGGTGGCCCGTCGCTGTGGGTCTCCGGCGTGTGCTGGAGCGTGATGTTCACCGCCTTCATGGTGGCGCTCACGCTGACCAGCGTGGCCAACGTGCTGGTCACGCTGTCGCTCGGGCCCTTCTTCACCGCGCTGCTGGCGCGCGTGTTCATCGGCCACCGCATCCCGGCGCGCACCTGGGGCGCCATCGCGGTGGCGGGCGCGGGCATCGGCTACATGTACGGCACGCAGATGTCGGGCGGGCAGTTCGGCGGCATCCTGGTTGCCCTGTGCGTGCCGGTGGCCGCCGCCATCAACTGGACGGTGTCGCAGCGCGCGCATGCGCGCGGCGAGAACATCGACCTGCTGCCGGCGCTGCTGATCGGCGCGGTCATTTCCGTGCTGGCCACCTTGCCGCTGGCGCTGCCGCTGCAGGCCACGCCGCACGACCTTGGCTGGCTGGCGGTGCTGGGGCTGGTGCAACTGGCCATTCCCTGCGCGTTGGCGGTGATCTGTGCGCGCGTGCTGCAGGCCCCGGAAATTTCATTGCTGGCCTTGCTGGAGGTGATCTTCGGCATCCTGCTGGCGTGGGTGGGCGCGGGCGAGGCGCCGGGCGCCCCGGTGCTGGTCGGCGGCGCGCTGGTGATCGGCGCGCTGGCAACCAATGAATGGATCGGATGGAGACACCGGGTATGAGCGATGTGATCTGCGAAGTCCACGGCGGCGCGGGCTTGATGAGCCTGAACCGCCCCAAGGCGCTGAACGCGCTGTCGCTGGGCATGCTGCGCGAACTTACCGGCGCGCTGCTGCGCTGGCAGGGCGACGACCGCGTGCGCGCGGTGGCGCTGCGCGGGCACGGCAAGGAAGGGCCCTTCGGCGCCTTCTGCGCGGGGGGCGACATCCGCTTCTTCCACCAGGCGGCGCTCGCCGGCGACCCGCGGCTGGAAGATTTCTTCACCGAAGAATACGCGCTGAACCACCTGGTGCACCGCTATCCGAAGCCGTACGTCGCTTTCCTCGACGGCATCGTCATGGGCGGCGGCATGGGCATCAGCGGGCACGGTGGCGCCAACAGCCTGCGCATCGCCACCGAGCGCACGAAGATGGCCATGCCCGAAACCAACATCGGCCTGTTCCCCGACGTGGGGGGCGGCTGGTTCCTGGCGCGCTGCCCGGGGCACATGGGCGAGTATCTGGCGCTCACCGGCCAGATGTTCGGCGCGGCCGACGCGGTCGTGCTCGGCCTCGTGGACGGCCATGTCGCTTCGTCGCAGCTGCCCGCGCTGTGGGACGCGCTGGCAGCTGACGGCGTGGATGCGGTGCGCGCCAAGCTGTCTACCGACACCGCGGGTGCGCAGTTCGCGCCGCGCCGTGCCGACATCGACAGGTTCTTCGGCCTGGCGGACATTGCGGCGATCGTCGATGCGCTCGAAGCCGACGGGTCCGCCTGGGCCGCGGACACGGCGGCCGTGCTGCGCAAGCGCTCGCCGCTGATGCTGCACGTGACGCTGCGGCAGGTGCGCGCCGCGCGCGGCATGTCGCTGGCCGACGACCTGCGCATGGAGCGCGACCTGATGCGGCACTGCTTCCAGCTGCGCCCGGGTGCGGCGAGCGAGACGGTGGAGGGCATCCGCGCGCTGGCCGTGGACAAGGACCACGCGCCACGCTGGAATCCGGCCCGCATCGAGGACGTCACGCCGGACATCGTCGACGCATTCTTCGCCAGCCCGTGGCCCGCGTGGGCGCATCCCTTGCGCCCCCTGGTTTAGCGGCACG
Source organism: Ramlibacter sp. (assembly GCF_013697775.1). Lineage (GTDB taxonomy): Bacteria > Pseudomonadota > Gammaproteobacteria > Burkholderiales > Burkholderiaceae_C > Ramlibacter. The sequence goes on from NZ_JACCWG010000129.1 coordinate 7,543, forward strand.
AGAAGCTGTCAGGAACGATAGCTCATCCTTGACGGAGGTGGGCGCGGCGGCCCCGCAACGCAGGCAAATTGCGTATGCTTGCGCCTGTGAAAGGAGCCCAGATGTCGCCTGCCGCACCGGCCTCCGGACCGACGCGCTACACCCGCATTGCCGGCCCCGGCGTGGACATGCCGGTGGGCGAAGTGATAAAGAACGTCGCCAGGTACGCGGACCTGCAGTGCGACCCCAACGCCTTCGTCGACCGCGCGGACCCTTCCAGGCGCCTGCCGATCAGGTGGCCGATTTCTCCCGGCCACCGCGCGGCGCCGGCGGGCATCGCCACCCCGCACAGCTTCCACATGAGTTTTCTCGAAACGCGGGCGGGCAGCTCGCCGGTGGTGCACACGCATGCCTACCGCGAGGTCTTCATGCCCGTTCGCGGCAACTACCGCATCTACTTCAACAAGGACAGCGCGCACTGGGTGGAGCTCGGCCCGCTGGACACCTTCTCGGTGCCGCCGATGCTGTGGCGCCGTGTCGAGCAGCTGGGCGCGCCCGGCGAGGAGGGACTGCTGATGGTGATCTACGACAACGTGGACGATCCCAACAGCGGCATCTTCGTGCCGCAGGAAGTGATCGACGCCGACCGCGCGCGCGGCCACGACCCGTATGCGGCACCGGGCTGATCCGATGCGGCGGCGTTCCTTTCTCGCCGGCGCGGCGGTCTCGCTCGCGGCGCCCGCGGTGCTGGCCCAGGCCTGGCCCGCGCGTCCGATCCGGGT
>NZ_JACCWG010000135.1 GCF_013697775.1 Ramlibacter sp.
GCGCAGGCGCGCGCCGGCCTGGCCGAAGCGGAAGCGGCCGCTGGCGATGCGGCGGCCAACGCCTCGCGCGCGCGCAGCATCCAGTCCACCGGCGCGCTTAGCGCCTCGCAGATCAACCAGTACCTCACCGCCGAAAAGACCGCGCAGGCGCGCGTGCAGGCGGCGCGCGCGCAGTTCCAGTCGCAGGAGGTGCGCCTGGGCCAATCGGCCGTGCATGCACCGGACGACGGCATCATCTCGGCGCGCGGCGCCACCGTGGGCGCGGTGGTCGGCAACGGAGCCGAGCTGTTCCGGCTGATCCGCAAGGGCCGGCTCGAATGGCGCGCCGAAGTCACCTCGGGGGAGCTGGGGCGCATCACCACCGGCACCACCGCCATCATCACCGCCGCCAGCGGCGCGCGGCTGTCGGGCCGGGTGCGCAGCATCGGCCCGACTGTCGATCCGCAGAACCGCATCGCGCTGGTCTACGTGGACGTGCAGGCGCTGCCCGGCGGCGACTACGGCAGCGCCCGCGCCGGCATGTTCGCGCGCGGCGAATTCGACCTGGGCGCCGTGCCCACGCTGACCGTGCCGCAGCAGGCGCTGGTGGTGCGCGAGGGCTTCAACTACGTGTTCCGCGTCACGCCCGACAACCGCGTGGCGCAGGTCAAGGTGCAGCTGGGCCGCATGGCCGGCGACCGCATCGAGGTGGCGGGCCTGCCGGCCGATGCGCGCATCGTGGCCGCGGGCGCGGGCTTCCTGAACGACGGCGACGTGGTGCGGGTGAACGACGCCGGCACCGCCGGCACGCCGGCCAAACCAGCATCCGCCGCCTCCGGCGCGACGAAGTAACAATGCCCTCACCATGATCAACGTCTCGGCCTGGTCCATCCGCAACCCGATCCCCGCGGTGATGCTGTTCGTGCTGCTCACCTTCGGCGGCGTGATCGCGTTCAAGGCGATGAAGATCCAGAACTTTCCGGACATCGACCTGCCGACGGTGATCGTGACGGCGGCGCTGCCCGGCGCGGCGCCGGCGCAGCTGGAAACCGACGTGGCGCGCAAGCTGGAGAACTCGGTCGCCACGGTGCAGGGGTTGAAGCACATCTTCACCAAAGTGCAGGACGGCGCGGTGACGCTCACGGCCGAATTCCGGCTGGAAAAGCCGGTGCAGGAGGCGGTGGACGACGTGCGCTCCGCCGTGGCGCGCGTGCGCTCGGACATGCCGGCGGATCTGCGCGACCCGATCGTCAGCAAGCTGGAGCTGGCCGGCCAGCCGGTGCTGGCCTTCACCATCGCCTCGCGCAGCATGGACGACGAGGCGCTGTCCTGGTTCGTCGACAACGAACTCTCGCGCAAGCTGCTGGCCGTGCGCGGCGTCGGCGCGATCAACCGCGTGGGCGGCGTCACGCGCGAGATCGCGGTGGCGGTGGACCCGTCGAAGCTGCAGGCATTGGGCGCGAGCGCCGCCGACATCTCGCGCCAGCTGCGCCAGGTGCAGACCGAAAGCGCCGGCGGGCGCACCGACCTGGGCGGCGGCGAGCAGCCGGTGCGCACGCTGGCCACGGTGAAGTCGGCGCGCGAGGTCGGCGCGATCGAGATCGCCATCGCCGGCGGCCGCACCATCAAGCTGGAAGACGTGGCCACCATCAGCGACACCGTGGCCGAGCCGCGCGCGGCCGCCCGGCTGGACGGCCGGCCGGTGGTGGGCTTCGAGGTGGCGCGCAGCCGCGGCGAGAGCGAGGTGCAGGTCGGCGCCGCCGTGCAGAAGGCGCTGGTGGAACTCAAGGCCGCGCGCCCGGACATCGAGCTCACCCAGGCGTTCGACTTCGTCACGCCGGTGCAGGAGGAATACGAAGGCTCGCTGCACCTGCTGTACGAAGGCGCGGCGCTGGCGGTGCTGGTGGTGTGGCTGTTCCTGCGCGACTGGCGCGCCACTTTCGTCTCGGCCGTGGCGCTGCCGATGTCGGTGATCCCGGCCTTCATCGGCATGGCGCTGCTGGGCTTCTCGATCAACATCGTCACCCTGCTGGCGCTGTCGCTGGTGATCGGCATCCTGGTGGACGACGCCATCGTGGAGGTGGAGAACATCGTGCGCCACCTGCGCATGGGCAAGACGCCCTACCAGGCGGCCATGGAGGCGTCCGACGAGATCGGGCTGGCGGTGGTCGCCACCACCTTCACGCTGATCGCGGTGTTCCTGCCCACCGCCTTCATGAGCGGCGTGGCCGGCAAGTTCTTCAAGCAGTTCGGCTGGACCGCGTCGCTCGCCGTGTTCGCCTCGCTGATCGTGGCGCGGGTGCTGACGCCGATGATGTCCGCCTACCTGCTCAAGCCGGTGGCCGACCACGGCGACCCGAAGTGGATGCGCTGGTACCTGCGCGCGGTGACCTGGAGCATGAACAACCGCGTGAAGACCGCGCTGATGTCGGCGGCGTTCTTCGTCGGCTCGGTGGCGCTGATCCCGCTGCTGCCCACCGGCTTCATCCCGCCCGACGACAACTCGCAGACCCAGGTCTACCTGGAGCTGCCGCCCGGCACCAACCTGCAGCAGACGCTGGCGACGGCGGAGCAGGCGCGCCGCCTGGTGGCCGGCGTGAAGCACGTCAAGAGCATCTACACGACGATCGGCGGCGGCTCCGCCGGAGGCGACCCGATGACGTCCATCGGCGTGGCAGAAGTGCGCAAGGCCACGCTCACGATCCAGCTCGCCTCGCGCGCCGAGCGCCCGCGCAAGCAGGGCATCGAGAACCAGATTCGCACCGCGCTGGAGTCGCTGCCCGGCGTGCGCACGCGCGTCGGCCTGGGCGGCTCGGGCGAGAAGTACACGCTGTCGCTCACCGGCGAGGACCCGCAGGCGCTGGAGTCGGCCGCGCTGGCCGTGGAGCGCGACCTGCGCACCATCCCCGGCCTGGGCCAGGTGGCGTCCACCGCCAGCCTGATCCGCCCCGAGGTCGTGGTGCGGCCCGACTTCGCGAAGGCGGCCGACCTGGGCGTGACCAGCGCGGCCATCGGCGAGACGCTGCGCATCGCCACCTCGGGCGACTACGACGTGTCGCTGCCCAAGCTGAACCTGGCGCAGCGGCAGATCCCCATCGTGATCAAGCTGCGGGACGAAGCGCGCAAGGACCTGAGCGTGCTGGAGCGCCTGTCGGTGCCCGGCACGCGCGGCCCGGTCATGCTGGGCCAGGTGGCGACGCTGCAGCTGACCGGCGGGCCGGCGGTGATCGACCGCTATGACCGCTCGCGCAACATCAACTTCGACATCGAGCTGTCCGGCACGCCGCTGGGCGACGTGAAGGAGGCGGTGCAGGCGCTGCCGGCGGTGCGCGGCCTGCCGCCGGGCGTGAAGCTGGTGGAAGTCGGCGACGCGGAAGTCATGGGCGAGCTGTTCGCCAGCTTCGGCCTGGCCATGCTGACCGGCGTGCTGTGCATCTACATCGTGCTGGTGCTGCTGTTCAAGGACTTCCTGCACCCGGTCACCATCCTGGCGGCGCTGCCGCTGTCGCTGGGCGGTGCCTTCATCGGCCTGCTGGTCGCGCAGAAGAGTTTTTCCATGCCTTCGCTGATCGGGCTGATCATGCTGATGGGCATTGCCACCAAGAACTCGATCCTGCTGGTGGAATACGCCATCGTGGCGCGGCGCGAGCACGGCCTGACCCGCTTCGACGCACTGCTGGACGCCTGCCACAAGCGCGCGCGGCCGATCATCATGACCACCATCGCCATGGGCGCGGGCATGCTGCCGATCGCGCTGGGCATCGGCAGCGCCGACCCGAGCTTCCGCTCGCCGATGTCCATCGCGGTGATCGGCGGGCTGATCACGTCCACGGTGCTGAGCCTGCTGGTGATCCCGGTGGTGTTCACCTATTTGGATGACATCGAGCAGTGGCTGCATCGGCGCATCGACCGCCTGCGCCACCGCGGCGCGAACCGCAAGCTGCCGCACGCGCAAGGCGGCGAAGCCGTCGAAGAACCTAAGCCGGCTTCCTGATTTTTCCGACCAGGGCGCTGGTGGAATAGCCCGTGACGAACGGGATCGCCAGCGCCTGGCCGCCCCAGCCTTGCACCAGGCGGGTTTCGGCCAGCGTGGCCATGTCGTAATCACCGCCCTTCACGTAGACCTGCGGGCGCAACTCGGCCAGCAGCTGCACCGGCGTGTCCTCGTCGAACCAGGTGGCCAGGCTCACGGACTCCAGTGCGGCGATGACGGCGGCGCGGTCGGCTTCGTTGTTCAGGGGGCGCTCGGGGCCCTTGTTCAGGCGGCGCGCGGAAGCATCGGTGTTGAGCGCGACCACCAGGCTGCCCCCAAGCGAGCGCGCCTGCGCCAGGTAGCTCACGTGGCCACGGTGCAGCACGTCGAACACGCCGTTGGTGAAGACCACCGGCTGCGGGAGGTTTCGCAGCGCCTGCGCCGCGTCGGCGCGCGCGACGATCTTGTGCAGAAAGCCGGGCGGCTGCACCCGCGTCAGGCCGCGTCGGGCTGGGGCTGGGGCGTGGTGCCGCCGGTCAGGGTGGCCTGCATTTCCTTGCGGAAGCGGTTGAGTTCCTGCACGCTCTTGAAGCTGCGGTCCATCAGCAGGCTCAGGTTGTGCAGGATGCGCTCGACAACCTTGTTCTCCCACACAGCGTCGAACTTGATCTGCGTGTCCAGCCAGTGTTCCAGCCACTCGGGGTTGGGCAGGCGCGACTGGATGGTGTCGTTGGGGAACAGCGTCTTGTTCACGTGCAGGTTGGTCGGGTGCAGCGCCTGCGCCGTGCGGCGCGCGCTGGCCATCAGCACGCCGACCTTGGCGAACGCCGCGCGCGCGTCGTTGCCGAAGTTCTGGATGGCGCGCTTCATGTAGCGCAGGTAGGCGCCGCCGTGGCGCGCCTCGTCCTGGCTGAGCGTGCTGTAGATGTGCTTGATGACCGGTTCTGAGTGCCACTCGGCCGCGCGGCGGTACCAGTGGTTCAGGCGGATCTCGCCGCAGAAATGCAGCATCAATGTTTCCAGCGCCGGGGCCGGGTCGAACTCGAAGCGGATGTCGTGCAGCTCCTGCTCGGTGGGCACCAGCTCGGGCCTGAAGCGCCGCAGGTACTCCATCAGCACCAGCGAGTGCTTCTGTTCCTCGAAAAACCAGATGGACATGAACGCCGAAAAATCCGAGTCGCCGCGGTTGTCGCGCAGGAACATCTCGGTGGCCGGCAGCGCCGCCCACTCCGTGATGGCGTTCATCTTGATGGTCTGGGCCTGCTCGTCGGACAGCTTGCCAGCGTCGAACTGGTCCCAGGGAATGTCCTTGTCCATGTCCCAGCGGACGGATTCGAGTTGCTTGAAGAGTTCGGGATAAAGCATGGCAGTCGGGGTGTTGGCCCCGATTTTACGCGGAGGCACATGAAAAAGGCTTTACAGATCAGGGACATGCTTCAGCCGGGCGCATTTTTCCACATCTGGCGCGCACAATCTCCTCGCACATTTCCCTGGAGAAGCGCCATGCGCCCTGTCCCGCACGCCCTCGTCGCCATTGCTGCCGCCGGCCTGCTTTGCAGTGCAGCACAAGCGCAGCAAGCGGCTCCCCCAGGGACGGCGGCCTGCCCAGCCTTGCTGCAGCACAGCTTCCCGCGCCTGCAGGACGAGCAGCCGCAGGCCCTGTGCCAATACGGCGGCCGCGTGTTGCTGGTGGTCAACACCGCCAGTTATTGCGGCTTCACGCCGCAATACAAGGGGCTGGAGGCCCTTTACAGCCGCTACAAGGACCGCGGCTTGGTGGTGCTGGGCTTTCCTTCCAACGACTTCGCCCAGGAAAAGGGCAGCAACAAGGACATCGCCGATTTCTGCGAGAACACCTTCGGCGTGAAATTCCCGATGTTCGGCGCCTCGCACGTGCGCGGCGCCGAGGCCAACGCGATGTTCAAGCAGCTGGCGGCCCAGACCGGCGTGGCGCCGCGCTGGAATTTCTACAAATACCTGGTGGGCCGCGACGGCCGGGTGCTGGCCAATTACGGCAGCACCACCGCGCCGGACGACAAGGCGCTGGTGCAGGCGGTGGAAACGGCGCTCGCCACCCGCTGAGCCGGCTGCCGCGTTCACAAAAATTTACCCCGCCGTTCTGCGCCGGCGGGAACCTGCCAACTCCGGCGGCACTCCATCCCGGCAACAAGGGCAGGGATCCACACCCAGTTATTGCTGCGAAGCCTTCTGTGCCCACGGGTACGGATGCAATCCTGGAGCGCCTCTTCTCCTCCTCCCTCCCTCCCTCCTTCGTTCCGGGGCGCTTCGCGGCATTTTTATTTCGGACGGCAAAAAGCGCGGCACAGGCCGCGCTTTTTCATTTGCCGCACCGTCCGTTTCAGTTGGTCGGCGGGGCGCTGTCGATGAAGCTGGGGCGCTGCATCAGCTTGTCCTGCAGCTTCGCCAGGTTCGGGTAGTCGCCGCGCCAGGTGATGTCCGGAAACCGGTAATCCAGGTAGCCCAGCGCGCAGCCGACCGCGATGTCGGCCAGGCTGAGGTAGATGCCGGCGCAGAACGGCTTGTCGCCCAGGCCCTGGCTCATGGCCTTGACGCTGGCTTCGATCTTGGCCACCTGGCGGTCGATCCATGCTTGCGAACGTTGCTGCTTGTTGCGATGCGCCCAGGTGTTTTCCAGCCGCGCGAGCGAGGCCGCGTCGAGCACGCCGTCGGCCAGCGCCTCCCAGGTCTTCACTTCGGCGCGCTCGCGGCCCACCGCCGGAATGAGCTTGCCCACCGGCGACAGCGTGTCCAGGTATTCGACGATCACGCGCGAATCGAACAGCGCCTCGCCGCCTTCCATCACCAGGCAGGGCACCTTGCCCAGCGGGTTCGATTCCATGATGGCCGAGTCGTCGGCCCACACGTCTTCCAGCACGAACTGATAGTCCAGCTTTTTCTCGGCCATCACGATGCGCACCTTGCGCACGTAAGGACTTCTGGTGGATCCGATCAATTTCATGGGGAGCTCTCTCGCGTTTTCGTGTTGTGGTCGCTTGCGATCCGATTCTAGGGGAAGGGTTTGCGCAAGGCGCCCGCAGAGGCACCCCTACAATTCGCAACCATGACGCCTTCCCCCATTTCCGCGCTGTCGCCGCTGGACGGCCGCTACGCCAGCCGGCTCGCGCCGCTGCGCCCGCTGATGAGCGAACTGGGCTACATGCACAGGCGGGTGCAGGTGGAGGTGTGCTGGTTCATCGCATTGTCCGATGCCGGCTTCGCCGAATTCAAGCCCCTGAGCCCCGGCGCGCGCACCTATCTGCTGGGACTGGTGAAGAATTTCTCCGAGGCCGACGGCAACGCCATCAAGGACATCGAGAAGACCACCAACCACGACGTGAAGGCGGTGGAGTACTGGATCAAGTCGAAGTTCGACGCCCGGCCCGAACTGCGCGTGGCCAGCGAGTTCGTGCACTTCGCCTGCACCAGCGAGGACATCAACAACACCAGCCATGCGCTGCAGCTCAAGGGCGCGCGCGACCAGGTGATCCTGCCGGCGCTGGACGCGGTCATCGGCAAGCTGCGCGAAATGGCGCATGCACATGCCGACGTGCCCATGCTCAGCCGCACCCACGGCCAGACCGCCAGCCCCACGACCGTGGGCAAGGAGATCGCCAACGTGGTGGTGCGCCTGGCCGCCGCGCGCGAGAAGATCGCTTCGGTCAAGCTCATGGGCAAGATGAACGGCGCGGTCGGCAACTACAACGCGCACCTGGCCGCCTGGCCCGAGTTCGACTGGGAAGCCTTCGCGCGCAAGGTGGTGGAGAACCCCGAACCGCTGGGCCTGGGCCTGACCTTCCAGCCGTACAGCATCCAGATCGAGCCGCACGACTACATGGCGGAACTGTTCGACGCGGTGGCGCGCGCCAACACCATCCTGGTGGACTGGTGCCGCGACGTGTGGGGCTACGTCAGCCTGGGCTATTTCAAGCAGAGGCTGCGCGCGGGCGAGATCGGCTCGTCGACCATGCCGCACAAGGTCAACCCGATCGACTTCGAGAACGCCGAGGGCAACCTGGGACTGGCCAACGCACTGCTCAAGCACCTGTCTTCGACGCTGCCGGTGTCGCGCTGGCAGCGCGACCTGACCGACTCCACCGTGCTGCGCAACATGGGCGTGGCGCTGGGCTACGCCGCGCTGGCCTACCACTCGCTGGGCATCGGCCTGGGCAAGCTAGAGCTGAACCAGGAAGCGCTGCACGCCGACCTGGACGCGTCGTGGGAAGTGCTGGCCGAGCCGATCCAGACCGTGATGCGCCGCTACGGCGTGCAGGGCGCCTACGAGAAGCTGAAGGAAGTCACGCGCGGCAAGAGCGTGCGGCCGGAAGACCTGCATGGCCTGATCCGCTCGCTGGAAATTCCGCAAGCCGAGAAGGACCGGATGCTCGCGATGACGCCGGCCGGCTATGTCGGCAAGGCCGCTGAACTGGCCAAGCGCTGCTGATCGACCGACATGGCCCTCAAATCAACCATCTTCAAGGCGTCGCTGGCCGTCGCCGACATCGACCACGGCTACTACGCCGACCACACGCTCACGCTGGCGCGGCATCCCAGCGAGACCGACGAACGCATGATGGTGCGGCTGGCCGCGCTGGCGCTGAACGCGCACACGCTGCAGTCCGTGTGCAACGGCGACGGCACGCTCGGCTTCGGCGCCGGCCTGTCCGACCCGGACGAGCCGGACGTGCTGCTGCGCGACTTCACCGGCGCCATCCGCCTGTGGATCGAGGTCGGCCAGCCCGACGAGGTGGCGCTTGCCAAGGCCAGCCGCAAGGCCGACCGCGCGGCGCTCTACGTGTTCAGCCATTCGGCCGAGGTGTGGTGGCGCGGCATCGAGACCAAGCTCACGCGGCTGGACAAGCTGGAGGTCTGGCGCATTCCCACCGACGCGTCGCGCGAACTCGCCACCCTGGCGCAGCGCAGCATGCATCTGCAGGCCACCATCCAGGAAGGCGCGCTGATGCTGGGCGACGGCTCGGCCGCCAGCGTCACCATCGAGCCGCTGCGCTGGAAATAGGCCAGCGCGCCGGCTCAGGCCGGCATGTCCAGCCCGCAGGCCCAGCAGGATTCGAAGCCACCCTCCACCCGTTCGCCGCAGGCGCAGACCCAGCGCCGCTGCTGCACATGCTGCAGGTCGCGCAGCACCGTCTGCGCCTGGGCTTCCTGCTCGTCGTGCGTCACCCAGATTTCCGGCAGGCATTGGTCGGGCGGCAGCTCGCCCGCCGCGGCGCCCAGGAAGTAGCGCTGCATGGACGCCGCGATGCCGGCCTGGCGCAGGATGTCGACCCACAGGGCGCCGATGGCGATGTTGGGTGCTCTGGTCAGCCGGCGCATGCGCTCAGCTTAACGAGTCTCTGAAAACGGCTTGTCCGCTGTGGCTTCGCGGGCGCGCTCGGCATAGCGGTTGAAGCGCCAGGCCTCGCCCTGCTGCGTGATGCGCCGCCACACCCCGCGTTTTTCGCCGGGGCTCATCTCGGTCCAGTGCTGCACTTCCTCGAAGCTGCGCCCGCAGCCCTTGCATTGGGCGTCGCCCTGGCTGGTAGAGCAGATGGCGATGCAAGGCGTATCGGGCTGGGTGGCGTACCAGGCCTGCCAGGCCGCGTAGGCGGCGGCCGGGAAGCCGCGCTCGGCCACCTCGTCTTCTCTGTAGAACACCATCAGCGCGTACACCTCGGCCAGGGCGCGCAGCTCGGGCGCGAGCGTCACGCCGTCGGGAGACGGCTTGGCGTCGCGCCAGAAATTGATCGCGGCCTCGATGTCGGTGATGTGGATGGCGGCCATGGAAGGAGGCGCATGATAGCGCCCCGGCTGACAGTGCCGGAGGCCCTTTCCATGCTGTAATCGCTCTCTGAAGGGGAGTAGCTCTCCGCCAGCCGCAGCCAAAGGGAGGTGCCAACAGGGCACAGCTGCAGCGGGCATCAGCCAGGCCGTCAATACGGAGCGCAAGCTCCCGGTCTGCTGGGCATAACAACACACTCCAGCCGAGCAAGACCTTCGACACAGAACCCGCAGCGGTTCGGTCGAAGCGCGACCGTGGCTCTCGGCAGCCGCAGCCTCACTGACGCCGTACCGCCTCGGGTTGTCGATCGACACGCAACCCGGAGCATTCGTCATGGAGTTTCTTTCCACCGCCTGGTGGTCGGCCCTGCTGGCCATCATCCTCATCGACCTCGTCCTTGCCGGCGACAACGCGATCGTCATCGCGCTGGCCGCGCGCAACCTGCCGCCGCAGCTGCAGAAAAAAGCCATCCTCTGGGGCACCATGGGCGCCATCGCCGTGCGCTCGGTGATGACCATCGGCGTGGTCTGGCTGCTCAAGATCCCTGGTCTGATGCTGGCCGGCGGCCTGGGCCTGCTGTGGATCGCCTACAGGCTGCTCGCCGAGGACAGCGGCGGCAAGGAGCACGGCCCGGTGGCTACCACCTTCTGGGGCGCCATGAAGACCATCGTGGTGGCCGACGCGCTGATGGGCGTGGACAACGTGCTGGGCGTGGCCGGCGCCGCGCACGGCGCGTTCGACCTAGTGCTCATCGGCCTGCTGGTGAGCGTGCCCATCGTGGTGTTCGGCAGCACCGTGGTGCTGAAGCTGGTGGAGCGCTTTCCGCTCATCATCCATGCCGGCGCCGCCGTGCTGGCCTTCACGGCCGCCCGGATGATCGTGCACGAGCCGTTGCTCGACGCCGTCTTCGATCCGCCCGAGATGCTGCACACCGTGGCCCGCTGGGGCACCTACCTCGCCGCCATCGCCGGCGTGCTGGCCGCCGGCTGGTGGGCCGCGCGCCGCCGCGCCGCCCGCCCGCAGTCCCGTCACGCAGCCTGACCCACCCGAGGAGCCCGCCATGGACACGAACCAACACACCTTCATCGTTTACCTGGACGACGCCGACAGCGTGCTGCGGCAGATGCCACCGCGCCGCCAGTCGGGCGCCACGCCGCTGCACTGGGTGCTGGTGGCCTGTGCCCCGCGCATGACGCGGCGCATCGGCAAATGGGTGAGCCACAGCGCACGTGAGCAGTGGCGCCAGCGCTGGTCCGACAAGCTGTTCGCCCAGGTGGTGCCCGCCCTGCGCGCGGGCGGCGACCAGGTGACGCCGGTGCTGGCCAAGGGGCCGCTGCCGGCGCTGACGCGGCAGCTGCGCGCGCGCCACGGCGACGCACGCGTGCTAGACCTGCGCCGCCCGAAATTCGGCCAGGAACTGGCGCCGCTGGAGGGCGGGCAGACAGCCGACGCCGGCGCCGGCTGGCAGGTCTCGGGCGCCGTGCTGGGCATGGGCGCGCTGGCCCTGCTGGCCGCGGAGTGAACGCGTCGCCGCAGGATTGTTCTGGGGTATCCTGCGGCGATGTTGAAGCTCATCGTCAAATGGCTGCTGCTGGGCGCCGCGCTGCTGTTCGTGGCCTATGTGTACAGCGGCGTGCAAGTGAGCAGCTTCGGCGCCGCGCTGGTCGCCGCCTTCGTCATCGGCCTGCTCAACACGGTGCTGCGGCCGATCCTGGTGGTGCTCACGCTGCCGGTCACCGTGCTCACGGTCGGCCTGTTCCTGTTCGTCATCAATGCCCTGATGTTCTGGGCCGCCTCGGGATTCCTGAGCGGGTTCCAGGTGCGCGGCTTCGGCGCCGCGCTCATCGGCTCGCTGATCTACTCGGTGATCGGCATGGTGATCGACTCAGCGCTCGAGAGCCTGTTCGCGAAGAAGTGATTCCACCTGCCGCGCGCGGGTGTCGATGATCGACGCCTCGATGTGGTCCTGCGCGCTGGCGCCCTTGCGCGCGGCGTCCTGCGCCGCCTTGAAGCGGTCCAGCGCCGCCGCGTAGTCCAGGTGCGCCACCTGCGCCTCCGCCTCGGCGCGGATGGAGCGCAGGTTCTGCCCCTGCGCGGCATAGGCGCGCCCGAGCAGCTGCCACGCGGCCGCGTCCTTCGGGTGCGACGCCACCCAGGTCTGCAGCCGCTGCGCCGCCTCGCCGGCGCGGCCGTTCTGCTGCAGCTGCGCCTGCGATGACAGCAGCAGTTCAGGCCGCGGCTCCGTGCCGCCGCCCTCCAGTACCGCCAGCGCGCGGGCCGGGTCGTTGGCGGCCAGCGCGAGTTC
>NZ_JACCWG010000137.1 GCF_013697775.1 Ramlibacter sp.
ATGCCCTCCTGGAACACGCCCTGCTCCAGCTTGACCGAGCTCTTGCCCAGCGACAGCACGCGCGTGCCGATGGTCACCGCGCCGGGCCAGCGCAGCTCGGACAGGAAGTCCATCGACAGGTGCACGATCACCCACTCGGTGCCCGCAGCAGCCAGCGGCGCCTGCGGGTGGTACAGGATCTCCACGCGGCCGGTCTCCATGAAGGTGGAGAACACCGCGTTGTTCACGTGGCCCTGGCGGTCGGTGTCGGCATAGCGCACCTTGTCGGTGGTGCGCACGGGAAAGTCGGCGAGTTGGAAGGGGGCTGGCATGAAGATCCGTGAAACGGCTTTTGATCGCCATGCTTGACAGTATTGTCCAAGATGATTTGCAGTGTCAACGCGGGGCCGATGACGGTTCGCGCGTGCGTGTGCGTCCTATACTGGGCAATGGCAGGCGTGAAACAATTCGACGAACAGGAAGCGCTCGGCGGCGTCCTCGACGTGTTCTGGCGCCGTGGCTGGGAACGGACCTCGATGTCCGATCTGGCGCTGGCCACCGGCGTGCAGCGCGGCTCGCTTTACCACGCGTACGGCGGCAAGGAAGAGCTCTTCCTGCTCGCCTTCGAAATCTACGCGGACAAATTCCTGTCGCAGGCGCGCAAGGCGCTGCAGGCCGACACGGCCGAAGAGGCCCTGCGGCGCTTTCTCGATGTCGCCGTGTCCAACATGGCACGCGGCCGCCCGGCCCGCGGCTGCCTCACCACCAGGACGGCCATCGAGTCGGACGGCGCTGGTCCCAGGATCAGGGCCCGGCTGCGCAGGCTGATCGACGACCTGCGCACGGTGATCACCAATGCGCTGTCGCAGCCGCACATGCGCGCCGGCCTCGCGCTGGAGCCGGACGAGGCGGCCGAGATGCTGGTGACCTTCACCCGCGGGCTGGCCGTGATGGGGCGCATCTATAAGGACGCGGCGCCCCTGCGCAAGAACGCCGACACCCTGGTCCGGCTAATGGCCGGGCGCCGGATGGACGATTCTGGTCACTTGACTAATAATGGGGCCCATGCCCCGCCCCAGCCAGAACATCGCCCAGGCCCTGCTGGCCGCCGGCCGCGCGCTCTACCCTGAACGGGGCGCGGCCGGGCTGTCGGTGCGCGCCCTGGCTGAGCATGCGGGTGTCAACCTCGGCATGTTCCATTACCACTTCCGCACCAAGGACGTGTTCCTGCGCACGCTGCTGCAGCAGTTCTACGAAGACATGTTCGCCCCGCTGAGCAGCCTGGCGCAGCAGGAAGGCCCGCCTCTCGCACGGCTGCGCGGCGCGCTGCTCTTCATCGGGTGCTTCGCGCGCGACCACTCGGCGGTGCTCGGCCGCGTGCTTGCCGACGCTTCCAACGGCGACGCCGTGGCGCGCGACTTCCTGCAGGCCAACGCGCCGCGCCACCTGCGCCTGCTGATGGCGCTGATGGACGAGGCCGAGCGCGCCGGCGAGATCGTGCCGCTGCCGCCGCTGCAGCGCTTCGTGTTCGTCATGAGCGGCGTGGTGCTGCCGGCGCTGGTGGTGCCGCGCATCGCCGCACTCGACATCGCGCCACCGGGCCTGCGCGACCAGATCGGGCCGCAGGTGACGAGCGATGCCGCCATCGCCCAGCGGGTCGAGCTTGCATTGGCGGCGCTGCGCCGGGGAACCGAATGACCGAACGAACGAAGAAGAACACCCGCGCTGCCCGTGGCTGCGCCGCGCTGGCGGCCCTGGCGCTGCTTGCCGCCTGCGCCGACAAGCCCGAAGCACCCTGGTCCGGCTACGCGGAGGCCGACTACGTCTACGTGGCCGCGCCGCTCGGCGGCACCCTGGCCACGCTGGACGTGCGGGCCGGCCAGACCGTGGCCAAGGGAAAGCCGCTGTTCATGCTGGAGTCCGACGCCGAAAAAGCCGCGCGCGAGGAGGCCGAGGCACGGCTCGCCACCGCGCGATTCCAGGCGGAGAACACGGCCACGGGCAAGCGAGAGCCCGAACTCGCGGTGCAGCAGGCGCAGCTGGCGCAGGCGCGCACGCAGGCCGAACTGGCACGCAAGGAGCTCGCGCGCCGCGAGCCGCTGGTGGGCCCGGGCGCGATTTCGCGCCTGGAATACGAC
>NZ_JACCWG010000140.1 GCF_013697775.1 Ramlibacter sp.
CGACCACGGCGTCGCGGTGGCGCGCTCGCGCCGCGCGGCCGGCGAGATCTTCTCGCCCTGCGCCGCCGCGGCGCTGTACCGGCGCGCCGCCTGGGACGCGGTCGATGGGTTCGACGAGGATTTCTTCTGCTACCTGGAAGACGTCGACCTGGGTTTCCGCATGCGGCTGGCGGGATGGCGCTGCGTGCACGTGCCCGAATCGGTTTGCTACCATGCCGGCTCGGCGCTGACCGGCCGCCGCAGTGATTTTTCCACCTACCACGGCCAGCGCAACATGGTCTGGCTCTTCGTGAAGAACATGCCGTCATGGCTGTTCTGGCTTCTCGCACCCGCCCACCTCGTGCTCAACCTCCTTGCCCCGCCCGCACTCGCGCGCCGCGCCCAGTTCGGCGTGGCGTGGCGCGCTAAGCGCGATGCGCTGCGCGCCTGGCCGGCCCTGTGGCGCAAGCGGCGCGCGGTACAGCGGCAACGCGCCGTGCCGCCCGGTGCGATCTGGAAGGTGCTGGACAAGGGGCTGTGGCCCGGCCAACTTCCGCCGTCGCCATGAGCCAGGCAGCAGTTGCGGAGCACCCGTCCGTCATCGAGGCGCACAACCTCGGCAAGGCGTATTTCCCGCATGCCAGGCCGCTGACCCGGCTGCGCGCCGCCCTCGGTGCCCAGGTGCACGCGGAGCGCTTCTGGGCGCTGCGCGAGGTGAACCTCTCGGTGGCGCGCGGCGAGGCTCTGGGCATCGTCGGGCGCAACGGCGCGGGCAAGTCCACCTTGCTGCAGCTGCTGTGCGGAACCTCGACGCCGACCACCGGCAGCGTGCATGTGCACGGCCGCATCGCTGCGCTGCTGGAGCTGGGCGCCGGCTTCAACCCCGATTTCTCCGGCCGCGACAACGTGCTGCTGAACGGGCCGCTGCTGGGCATCGGGCGCGAGCAGTTGCTGGCCCGCATGGACGAGATCATCGCGTTCTCGGGCCTGGGCCATTTCATCGACCAGCCGGTCAAGACCTATTCCAGCGGCATGTTCGTGCGGCTCGCGTTCTCGCTGGCCACCAGCGTGGAGCCCGACATCCTGGTGGTGGACGAGGCCTTGTCGGTGGGCGACGGCGAGTTCTCGCGCAAGTCGTTCGACCGCATCCAGGCCATGAAGGAACGCGGCACCACCATCCTGTTCTGCTCGCACGCGCTCTACCAGGTGGAAGCCTTCTGCACCCGTGTGGCGTGGCTGGACGGCGGCCAGCTGCGGGCCATCGGCGAGCCGCACGACGTGGTGCGGCAGTACGACATGTTCCTGGCGCAGGACGCGCATGCGGCCGCCGCCGGTGCGGGGCAGGGCGCGCAGGCCGCCGGGGCCACGCGGGGCCATGCGCGCATCACGCACACCCGCATCAGCGTCGACGGGCGCGCCGGCGATCCGCTGGACGTGCGGCCCGGCGAGTCCACGCTGCGCGTGGAGATCGAGTTCGCTTCGGATCCCGCGCTGCCGGCGCCGGTGGCGGGCGTCACCATCGACCTGCCCATCGGCATGGCGCTGACCTGCGCCGTGAGCCGCACCGACGGCGTGGTGCTGGAGCGCGACGCTGGCGGCAGCGGCACCGCCGTGCTGGAGTTTCCCCGCATCGCGCTGCGCAAGGGCGAATACCACGTCGGCGTGTATCTCGGCCACGAGAACGCGGTCCACATGTACGACAGCGCGCTGGCCGTGGGGACCCTGCGCGTGGAAGACCGCAAACCCGAACCCGGGCTGGTGAGCCTGCCGCACCAGTGGCATTCGCACCGGGGGCCGCGTCCGTGAGCGGGGCGGACCTGCCAAACGGGTCCCGGCGCTGGAGCGTGCACGACGCGCGCGAACAGGACGACCCGCAGGTGCTGGCGCTGTTCCACGAGGTGTTCGGCCACGCCATGCCGCCGCAGCAATGGCGCTGGAAGTACGCCGATGCCCCGCATCGTGGCGTGCTGCTGCGCCGCGAAGGCCGGGTGGTTGCCTTCTACGGCGGTGTGCCGCGCGCGGTGCAGGGGCCGCGGGGCACACACCTGGCGGTGCAGAACGGCGACGTGATGGTCCAGCCCGACGAACGCGGCGTGTTCACGCGGCGGGGCGCCATCTACCACGTGACCGAGGCATTCCTGTCCCGGCACATCGGGCCGGGCCGGGCCTATGAATTCGGTTTCGGTTTTCCCAACGAGCGGGCGTTCGGCGTCGCATCGCGCCAGGGTCTGTACATCGAAGGCGACCGGCTGCAGACGCTGACGTGGAGCCCGCTGGCCGGCGCGCCGCCGTCCTGGTGGGTGCGCGAGGTCGCCGCCGGCGCCGCGCAGCTGCGCGCCGTCGACCGTCTGTGGCGCCGCATGGCGCGCGACTGGCGCGGGCTGTACATCCCGGTGCGCGACCAGGCGCGCTGGCGCTACCGCTTCCTGGATGCCCCGGGCAGCCACTACCAACTTCTGCTGGTCAAGCACCGGCTGCGCGGCGCGCTGGCGGCGGTGGCGCTGCGCGAGCACCCGGGCCATGTCGAGTGGCTGGACTACGCGGGATCGCGTGCGGCCATCGGCCATGCGGTCGCGGCGGTGCGCCGCTTCGCCGGCCAGCGCGGTGGCAAGCCGGTGTCCGGGCTGTTCAGCCAGTCCATCGCGGCCGATTTCGCGGGCGAGGCGGCGAGCCGCGAACCGAGCAACATTGTCATCCCGCTGCGTGCACCCGAGCCCGGCTGGCCGCAGCCCTATCCCTGGGCCGGCCGCTTGTGGCTGATGGGCGGCGACACCGACTTCCTCTGATCCACATATCCATGTCCGAAGGTCTCCGCGTTCCTTATGAGGCAGCCGCCCTGCCGGTGCCGCAGGCGCGCAGCGTGCTCGTTCTGGCACCGCATCCGGACGACGAGGTGTTCGGCTGCGGCGGCTGCGCGGCGCTGTACGCGCAGGCCGGCGTGCCGGTGCAGGCGCTGCTGCTGACCGACGGCGGCCTGTGGGGCGTGCCGCCGCCCGGCATCGGCATCGTGGAGGCGCGCAAGGCGGAAGCGCGCAAGGCGGCTGCCGTGCTCGGCTGCCGTCCGCCGCTGTTCGGGCCGTACCCGGACCGGGGGCTGAAGGCCGATACCGAGCTGGTGCGCATTATCGTGCGGCAGGCGCGCGCCTGCGGGGCCGACGTCCTGCTCGCACCGTCGCCCTGGGAAGTGCATCCGGACCATGTGGCGACCGCCTGGGCGGCGATCGACGCGGTGGCGCAACTGGGCGGCGCCACGTGCCTGGTCCAGTACGAGGTGGGATCGGCGCTGCAGCCCAACACGCTGCTGGACATCACGCCGGTGTGGCCGCGCAAGCGCGAGGCCATGGCCTGCTTCGCATCGCAGCTGGCGATGCAGGGCTATGACCGCCACGTCGAGGCGCTCAACGTGTTTCGCACCTACACGCTGCCGGCCACCGTGGAAGCGGCCGAAGGCCTGCGCGTCGCCACGGCGCAGGAGGCGCGCGAGGATCCCTATGGCTTGGTGTTCCGCGGCTCGCGCCATCCGGTGGCGGACTTCATACCTCGTCCGCGAAAGCCGGCCTGAGGCGGGCGAACAGGCGCCACGCGAGCAGGGCGAACAGCAGGCCCGCCGCGACGTATGCCGCCAGGGCGGTCCAGTCGGGCGCACGCCCTTCGAGCAGCAGCCGCCGCAGGGATTCGATCGGCACAGTCAGCGGATTCAGCCAGAGCAGCGCGGCTGCCGCCGGCGGCAGCGCCTTGGCCGGGTACAGCACCGGCGACAGGAACATCAGCATGGTGACGGCCGGCCCCATCGCGTGGCCGATGTCGCGGATGAACAGGCCGAGCGACGACAGCAGCCACCCGAGACCGAGCAGCACCGGCAACACGGCTGCAAACACCAGCGGCGCCAGCAGCACCCAGGGCGTCAACCCCGGGCCCGCCACCACCAGGGCGCCCAGCAGGATCGCCAGGCTGAGCGCCGCGTGGAAGAGGGCGCTGCCCAACGCCACCCAGGACAGCACCTCCACCGGGAACACCACCCGCTTGACCAGGTTGGGCTGCTCCAGCACCAGCCGCGGGGCGCGGTTCAGGATGTCGGCGAACAGGTTGAAGATCACCAGGCCGGCGAACAGCTGCAGCGCGAATTCCTGCGTGCTGTCTCCGCCGCCGGGCCAGCGCGCGCGGAACACGCTGCGGAACACGAAGGTGTAGGCCAGCAGGATCAGCAGCGGGAACAGCAGTCCCCAGCCGAGGCCGAGCACCGACCCCTTGTAGCGCGCCAGCACGTCGCGCCGGACCAGCTGCACCACCAGGTGGCGGTGCTGCGAGAGGATCAGCGGATAGGCGCGGGACAGGGTTGCTTGCAGGTTCATCGGAGAGTCATTCGGGCGGTTGTTGCCGACCCGCCGCGATGTCGCGCAGCACGTCGGCGTTGTCCACGCGCAGGTCGTTGCCCTGGCGCTCCACGATGCCGCGGCCTTGAAGCAGCTGGAACACGCGCGAGACGGTTTCGCGGCTGGCGTTGATCATGATGGCCAGTTCCTGGTGCGTGGGGATGTTGACGACGATCTGGACATGGCCCGTGCCGCGCATCAACACCTCCAGCTGGGCGCACACGCGCTGCAGCGGATTGGCCAGGCCCAGAATGCGGCGCTGCGCCGACACCTCGCGCAGCCGCAGCGACAGGCTGGTGCACAGCGCCTCGGCCACACGCGGATGCGCGAACAGGATGGCCCGCACCCGTTCCTGCGGGATGAACACCACGCGCGAGCGCGACACCGCCGTCACGTAGTTCGGCTGCGGCGCGCCGTCGATCACCGCGACCTCGCCGAAGTAGTCGCCCGGATTCACGAAGTAAAGGCCGACTTCCCGGCCATCCACGGTGAAATCGACGCCCTGGAGGCGCCCGTCGAGCAGGAAACACAATGATGAAGGAGCGCCTTCCTTGTGCAGGACCACCTCGCGCTTGGCGAAGGTGCGTTCGGAGGCATATTGCGCCAGATGCTCGATAGTCACCTGCGGCAACGGCGCCAGCAAGGGCAGCTGGGAGAGCACGGCAAGCGGAAGAGCCATCTGCGGTGGGGAACCGGGCCGGCCGGGCGCAAAATGCGGATGATACCCGGCAGTACATCCCGCAAGCGCCAGCGTCTGCGGCCATTTGTGACCCCGCTCACAGCGGCAAGCGCCAGCCTTCGCTACATTGGCAAGCTGCGACTCCTTCATCTGGTCAGGACTCCCATGCCTTCCCGTTTTTCGCGTTCCCTGCCGCTTGCGCTGGCGAGTCTTCTGGCCTGCGCCGGTGCCTGGGCACAGGGCATTCCCAGCCAAACCACTGCCTATGCACCCGTGACCGGCGCCCGTGCCGCCGCCGTGGGCGAAGTCACGCTGGCGGTCGGCCCGGCCACCCGCACGTCGTCGGACGGCGTGCCCGAGCCGGTGCAGCGCGGCACCCGCATCCTGCCCGGCGACCGGCTGGACACCGCCGAAGGCGGCATGATCCACGTCCGTTTCATCGACGGCGCTCTGGTCAGCCTGCGCCCCGCCAGCCGCCTGTGGGTGGAGGACTACCGTTACGACCCGCGCCAGGTCAGCCAGTCGCTGGTGAAGTTCCGACTCGAACAGGGCGTGGCACGCGCCATCTCCGGCGCGGCCGCCGAAGGCGCCAAGGAGCGCTTTCGCCTCAACACGCCGCTGGTCGCCATCGGCGTGCGCGGCACCGACTTCGTGGTGCGCACGAGTCCGCAGGCCACCACTGCCGCGGTGAACCAGGGGGCCATCATCATGGCCCCGTTCGACTCCGGCTGCCTGGCCCAGGCGCTGGGCCCCTGCACTTCCCCGGACGCCCGCCTGCTGTCGGCCGACATGGGCCACGTGCTGGTGGAGTTCCGCCCGCAGGTGACCCAGCCGGAGATCCGTCCGATGTCGTCCACCATGCTGGCGCGCGGCGAGGTCCCCGAAGGACCGCAGTCAGCGGCTGCGCCCACCCAGACCGCGGCGCCCGTGCGATCGAGCCAGCCGGCCCCGGACGATGCGCTGTCCGCGGCACTGGTGCAGGGCTTGGTGCGTACCGCTTCCGCCGGCCCGACGGAAGCGGCACCGCCGCTCCCGCCGCCCGCGTTGATGTGGGGCCGCTGGAATGAACCCGCCCTGGCGGGCGACATTGCGGTGGCGCGCACACAAGCGGCCGAAGGCCGGTCGGTGACGGTGGGCGACGGCAATTACGCGCTGTACCGCGCCGACAACGCCAGCGGCTCTCTGGCGACGGGCCTGGGTGCCTACGATTTCAGCCTGCAGCAGTCTTCTGCGCAGTTCAACGGCGCCAGCGGTGCCGTCGCGGCGGCGGTGCAGGGCGGCCAGCTGCACATCGACTTCGTCAGCCGCGCTTTCAACACGTCACTGAACGTCAGCAGCCAATCCACCGGCGTGGTCCGCCTGTCCGGTGCAGGTTTCGTGCGCGATGACGGCATCTTCGTCGACCGCAGCGTGGCGGGGCAGGCGATTGCCGGCGCCGCCGCGCTGGACGGCAAGAGCGCCGGCTACCTGTTCGAAAAAGCCGCCGCGGGCGGCACGCTCACCGGCATCACGCTCTGGTCCCGCCCGTGAGCGACGCGTTGGCTCGCCTGCTGCTGCGTCCCTGGCGCCTGCGCGCCCTGGCGCTGGGCGGCGCGGCCTTTGCCTGGGCGCTGCTGTCCTGGCTGGGCCAGGGTGCGCTGCACCAAGCCGATGAGCGGGCGACCGACAGCGTCTGGGAACTGCTGGCCAGCAAGGAGCCCGAACGCCGCGTGGTGGTGGTCGACATCGACGACGGCAGCCTGCAGCGCATCGGTCCCTGGCCATGGCCGCGCGCGGTGCAGGCGCGGCTGGTGAGCGCCCTGCAGGCCCAAGGCGTCGGACTGCAGCTGTATGACGTGGTATTCGCCGATGCTCGCGAGGGCACCGGCGAGTTGGCAACGGCCATTGCCGCCGCCGACGGAGCCAGCCCGGTGGTGCTGGGCCAGGTGTTCGCCGTCAACCATGAAACCGCGCAGGTGTCCGGCCAGCTGGCCGGCGCGCTGCCTGGGAGCGCCTGCCTGCCAAGTGCTGTTCCGGCGCAAGGCTATGTGGCCAACCAGGCCGGGCTGCACAGCCGTGCGGGGCATATCACGCCGCGCTTGGATCCCGACGGCACCGTGCGCCGGATTCCGGCGCTGGTCTGCTTTGAGCGCCGCAACTATCCGGCGCTGGCACTGGCCGGCTTGGCCGCCGTTGCCGGGCCGACCGAGGCTTCACCGCTGCGCGCGGAGCCCGGCATCGGCCTGTGGGCCCCGGCCTGGACGCTCAGCCTGCCCGGCATGCCGGGCGTGCAGGCGCCGCTGGATGCCGGGGGCAACGTGCGGGTGCCTTATCACAAGGCGCGCAACGCCATCGTGTCGGTCTCGGCGGCCGACGTGCTGGAAGGCAAGCTGCCGGCGAACAGCCTGCGCGGCACCTGGGCGCTGATCGGCGCCTCCGCCTTCGGCTTGTCCGATTCCGTTCCCACCGCGCTTGGCGGCGCGGTCAGCGGGGTGGAGGTGCATGCGCAGCTGCTCACCGGCCTGCTGGACGGAACCGTGCCCTACCAACCTCGTGTAGCGCCGGTGCTGGGCGCCGGCTGGGTTCTGGTGGCGCTGGCTGCGCTGCTGGCGCTCGCCGGCCTGCGGCCGGGGA